>NZ_JBDKXB010000001.1:0-322927 GCF_041197575.1 Thioalkalicoccus limnaeus
CCCGGCGCTGGCCGCGCAGCACCGGCTGGAAGGCTTCGACTGCGGCAAGCCGGCGCTGACCGACTGGCTCTTGCGCCACGCCCGCCAGGCCTCAATGCCGCCAGCATGAACAACCAGTCGTGCGAGCAAGCGTCGAAAATCCTTCGTACGATTCCCGAAGAGCGGAGACCCGCTTTCCGCCCGCTCGCGTGCCCAGATCGTGGCACAGTGCCTTCGAGGAGGGTGATGGGGGTGCGCAAGTTCTCTGGGGCCAGTTGCCCGTGGCGCTCGGTGATCCTCATCATAGTAGGTTCCCAGCAGGGCCGGCAACGCGGGCCTCACCCAGGCCGCGCAGGGGTGCGGCCAATGCCGTTTTGGGTATCAAGGTTCCCTTCATCGATCAGGCGCTGACCAAGTGACTCGATCGGTTCGAGGTAGGTGACGCGTGAATTCCACAAAGCTCTTGGGTATTGTTTCGATCTTGTTGGGGGTGGCTGCGATCCTTCTCCCCTACTTGTTCGGCACCGTCGCAGTGATGGCCCTCGGTGGCTTGATGCTGGCTGGTGGGGTCGTTGCTTTGCTCTTCGTGAGCGATATACGCAAGCAGGGGATCGCGGTCAGCGTGTTCGGCCCCTGGGCGCAGATCGTCGTCGGTGCGGTCGTCCTGCTTTGGCCGGAGCTCGCCCTTTGGCTGGTCGCCGTGCTCTTGGGTGGCGGTCTTATCCTGAGCGGTGTCACCGGATTGACGGCGCTGCGCGACGCGGACCTGATCAACCCGCCGCTGCTGCGCAAGCTCGGGCTTTGGGCGAGCATCGTGCTCGGCGCCCTCCTCATCATGACAGGGGCGTTCGGCTCCGCCGTTCTGCTGAGCCTGCTGCTCGGCATCGCCTTGATCAATGTGGGCTTTCACCAGTGGCGCGAGGCGGATTATGTCCTCTGACCGGCTTGGCGAGACGAAAAGGCATCCCTTGTCTGCAAGGTTTTATCCGCGGCAACGCGGCGTTTTCTGCTCCGCAACTGAAATTCCAGCGCGTACTATCATTGTTGTGAAGGGTGCGCCGAGTCGTTGTGGGACCGGCCGGGCGCAAGGCAACCATGTTGGCCAAGACAGGTGACGAAGATGAAGACCTGGGTCATCGTGGCGAGCGCTACACGCGCTCGCCTGTTCGAGACGAGCGGACCGCGGAAGCCACTGGAGGAGATACTTGATCTATCGAATCCGGAGGAGCGTCTGTTGACGCAGGAGATCGAGAGCGACAAGCCGGGGCGCGTGTTCGACAGGGTCGGTGGGCAACGTCATGCCACCCAAACCGCTGTTGACGCAAAGGAACAGGTCGCAGTGCGTTTCGCGAAGGCGGTCGTCGAACGGCTCGCCTCCGGACGCTACGAGAAGCGATTCGATGCGCTATACGTCGTCGCTCCGCCCCACTTTCTGGGATTGCTGCGCGATCAGATGAGCGTTCCCCTCTCGGAAACCGTGAAAGGCGAGGTCGTCAAGGACCTTACGCGGGAGGACGCAGCGGAAATCCAGTCACAGCTCGCTCGCCTTTAGCGGTTAGAACCTCGGTGTGCCGAATCCGTCCGTGTTGCGCCGCCCGCGGCGCAACCTCCGATACCCTGAGCCGCTGTCAGACCCTTGACGGCTGTCCCAACGATTAGCATCGCTGTGCGGTTCGTGGTGTTGCCGCTGCCTGTAGGCCGAGGCGATTCTGATGCCGGCCTCGTTTCAGGGCGCCGTGCACAGGATGACTAACCCATGCGCCTGATCGACATCATCGCGATCCTGCTGTCCCTCTCCGCGCTCTTCAGTTGGTTCAATCAGCGCCATCTTCGCCTTCCGACCACCATCGCACTGATGTTGATCTCGCTGCTGATGTCACTGGGTCTGCTGGCGCTGAAGCCCGTGGCGCCTGGTCTCGAGGATCAGATGCGGGAACTGTCGCTGAGCATCCATTTCGACGACGCCGTGTTGCACGGGATGCTTGGCCTGCTGCTGTTTGCAGGCGCCTTGCAAGTCAAGCTGGAAGATCTGGCCAAGCAGCGGTGGATCATCGGCATTTTGGCCAGCGCCAGCGTCATCGGCGCGACCATCCTGGTCGGGTTGGGATCTTGGGGGCTCTTTGCATTGATCGGGCTCGATGTCCCGCTCATCTATTGCCTGATCTTCGGTGCGCTGATCGCCCCGACCGATCCCATCGCTGTTCTGGGTATCCTGAAAGGCGCCGGAGCGCCCAAGTCGATCGAAACCAAGATCACCGGTGAATCCCTGTTCAACGACGGCATCGCCATCGTGTCCTTTCTGATTCTGTTGGGGATCGCCGCCAGCGGGCAGGCGATCGAGTTGCGAGAGGTGGTTGGACTCTTCGTCAAGGAGGTTCTGGGTGCCCTCGCCCTGGGTGCGCTGATCGGTTGGCTAGCCAACCAGTTGTTGCGCCGAGTCGAAGACTCCAAGGCCGTGGTGTTGATCACGCTGGCAGTTGCCGCCAGCGTATTTTCACTGGCGGACCGGCTGCACCTGTCAGCGCCTATCGCCGTCGTCGTCGCTGGCCTCCTGGTCGGCCACCACGCCCGGAGCCTGGCCATGTCCTCGCGCGGTCGCGATCAACTCAAGACCTTCTGGGAGTTGGTGGACGAAATCCTGAATGCCGTCCTCTTCGTGATGATCGGCCTGGAGGTTCTGATTCTCAACTTCACCGGTCAATACCTGGCGGCCGGACTCCTGGCCATCCCGCTGGTCCTGCTTGCGCGACTGATCAGCGTCGGTCTTCCGATCGGCATGATGCGCCGCTTCCGTCGCTTTTCACCGGGTGTAGTGACCCTCCTGACCTGGGGCGGTCTGCGTGGCGGGGTGTCCGTGGCCTTGGCCCTATCGCTGCCTGCCGGGGAGGTTCGTGACACCCTGGTGGCTGTGACCTACGTGGTCGTGGTGTTCTCGATTGTGGTTCAGGGTCTCACCCTGGGTCCTGTCGTGCAGGCGATCTCGAACCGCGCGAAGCCGGACTTGGCGGAGGCGGGATCTGACCCGTCCACCACGAAGGGATGGTCGGATGGATCAGGAGCAAGCCAGTGAGGGCCTCGCGTGGTCAATGGGCATCGCCAAAGTCGTGCGCCGAAGCGGCATCGGCCCGCCATAACTTGCCCTGGCTGATGGCCGGCAGTTGACTGCCAGAATCACCCTGCTGCACCTCTGCGTGTTCCTGCTCGATGCCCTCACACTCTGGGTGATGCTCGCGGCGATCGGCATTCAGAATTCTTTGCTAGCCGTGTTGCCCTGTTTCGTCGTCGCGTCGGTTTTGCGCCATTGCCATGGCTGTTCCTGTCGGTGACGGGACTGATCGTGGTGGGCTACATCCTGTCGGCCGAAGCCCTCAAGCGTTCGTTTTACCGCAGCCTGTCCTGGACATAGTCGGCAGAACCAGAATAGGGGATGCCCTCG
The DNA here is from genome assembly GCF_041197575.1 of Thioalkalicoccus limnaeus. NCBI lineage: Bacteria > Pseudomonadati > Pseudomonadota > Gammaproteobacteria > Chromatiales > Chromatiaceae > Thioalkalicoccus > Thioalkalicoccus limnaeus. The sequence continues at coordinate 3,416 of NZ_JBDKXB010000001.1, forward strand.
TCGGGTGAGGTCAGGTGCTGAGCCGACCTCTCCACGCGACCGACGACCCCGCGTCTGGGTGGGTGCAGCGCCGGCGCACCTTGGTCTTCCAAGCGGTCCTTGATTCACGGGTCGTCCGCGCGGTCCTGATTGGTCTTGGCCTCCTGCCAGAGACGTTCCATCTCGGCGCGCTCGGTGCGATCGGGTCGACGGCCCTGCTGTCGCAGGCCGGCCTCGATATGGGCGAAGCGCTGCTCGAAGCGATGATTGGCCGCGCGTAGGGCCTGTTCGGCATCGACCCCCATGTGCCGGGCGAGGTTCACGCAGGCGAACAGGAGATCGCCGACTTCATGTGTTCGCTCGCTGGCGGGGACGGACTCCGCGAGGCTCGCGCGGTATTCGTCGAGTTCCTCGGTGACCTTGTCGAACACGCCGTCGATCTGGTCCCAGTCGAAGCCGACCCCGGACGCCCGTTTCTGCAATTTCTCGGCGCGGACCAAGGCCGGCAGTGCGCGGGCGATGCCGTCGAGCAGACCGGCCCCCGGGGCGGGTTTGTGTGCCCGTTCGGCGGCCTTGATCCGTTCCCAGTTGTCACGGATTTCGGCCTCGGTGGCCGGGCCGCTGTCGGTGAACACATGGGGATGACGCCGAATCATCTTGTCGCGGATCGTCACGACCACATCGTCGAAGTCGAATTGCCCACGCTCCTCGGCCAGGCGCGCATGAAAGACGACCTGGAAGAGCAGATCCCCGAGCTCCTCGCGCAACGCGTCCATGTCGTCGTGATCGATGGCCTCGGCCACCTCGTAGGCCTCTTCCAACGTGTAGCGCAGGATCGTTCGGAAGGTCTGCTCGAGGTCCCAGGGACAGCCGTTCTCGGGATCGCGCAGGCGCGCCATGATCGCTAACAGGTCCGCGAGCGTGCGATCGGCGCTCATTCGAGTATCAGTCCGATCACGAATGCGATGCCGGCGCCCAGAACCCAATAGAGGAGCCGCACGCCGCCGAGCGGCCCAAAGCGTGCCTGGCCAGGGTCTCTGAGAACCCGCTTGAGGTGCGCAAAGGCCAGCAGCCAGGGCAGCGCCCCGAATGTTGTGGGCAGGATCAGCCACAGAGGCACCGGCTCGTTGAAGAACAGGATCAGCGCCAGCACCGGCCAGAGCAGCAGATAGGCGGCCGTGATCTGGGCCGCGGACCCCTTGCCGCCCGTGTGCGCGGCGGCCAGCACGGCACTGGTGCCCCAGAGGGCCAACAGCAGGATCAGCACCAAGCGCATTCGTCGGTTCTCAGTGGTCGAGCGGCGCGATACACGCGCTCGATGCCCGCGGGGCATCGGGCGGTGAGGCGACGGCGGGGTCCTGCCCCGTCAAAGGAGCGGAGACCTGATTCCGGTGTTTGCAACATCGCGCCCATGGTAACCAAAGCCGCATGCGGCGACCAATGGATTCGGGTCACCCTACCTGGCCATAGGGTTACCCTTGGTGGGTCCCGAGGCCGACACGCCACCGCGACCCCGGCTCGCCGCTCGCCGAGGTCATCGCTTGTATCGAGGGTTGCAACAGTCATCGGAGACGGCTCGCTGCGACAGGCTGCAAGGACGTCCGTGTCAGCTCGACGGCGGGATCCCTCCCGCCGACGGTCGCCGCGGACCGCCTCCGATGGCTTTCGGGACGATTGATACCTGAGCCGCCGACCTCTGCCGCATTCAACCCCGGAACACTCACGATGAGTCGAGTCGAGCGGCTAGGCCAGCGCTGAACGATTCAGCGCTTCTCGTGCGGGGCGGAAGCCCGTGCCGACCGTTGGCCAGGACGGCCAATCGCTCGGCGTTTCGCTAGGGTAGGCCCTTCGGCGCCCGACGCCCGATCAAACCCTCGATCCGCAGACGGATATCACGCAGCGTCAAGCGCTTGATCGGCTGGCGGCTCGCGTGGCGCGCGGCGTCGACCGCGTCGAGCCGTTCTTTGACGATGACGGCCAGCCGTTCCGCGAGTTCCGGGCGGGCCTTCAACAGGGTTCGCATGCAGTCCAGATCGACGCGAATCAGCGTCACGTCGCTCTTGGCGCGGAATTCCAGGAACGAGGGGTCGGTCGTCAGCATCGAGGTGATGCCGAAATGATGGCCCGGCCCGAGGACTTCGGTCACGGTTCGCGAGTGGTCGGGCAGACGGATCGCGGCCTCGACCAAGCCGCCGACGACCACGTAGAAGGCGTCGCTCTGGGCGCCTTCGGCCAGGATCACATGGCTGGTATCGAAGTGCTGGTAGGCGCTGCGTTGCGCGATCTGGTCGAGCTCTTCGCCGGTCAGGAGGCCCGCGACATCGAGCTCCTTCAGGGCTAGACGGATCGATGGCGGTTCGGCGCGCACCAGGTCGGCGCGGCGCGTCCGCAGCTCGTGAACCTCCGGGGCGAGGCCGATGCCGGCCCGTTGCAGCGCCCAGTGGATCTCGCGAAAGAGCTCCTCACGGCCGCGAAACACCGCCGGGTAGTTCTTCAGGTGTACCCAGACCATGTAGCTGTAAGGCACCGAGCTTGCGTCGGCGAGGCGCACGACTGGCGGCGGCATCTTGAGCACGCTCTCGCAACGCATCGCGGCCTCGAGGATCAGCGACGTGGCGAAGCGCGGGTCGACCTCGGCCGGCACCTTGATGAAATACCAAGGCGCGAACAGGTGTTGATGGTCGTACAGGTTCTTGAAGGCTTGGCCGGCCATCTGCGCATTCGGCACGACATGGGTCGCGTTGTCCCAACCGCGCAGGCGCGTCGCGCGCCAGTTGATGTCGACCACCTGGCCGACGGTGCCGTCGCGGAGCTCGAGCCAGTCGCCGAGTTTGAACGGTCGCTCGATCCCGAGCGCGATGCCGGAGAACAGGTCGCCGAGCGTCCGTTGCAGGGCCAGGCCCAATACCGCGGCGGCCACCCCGGTCGAGACCCAGATGCCGGTGAACGAGTACCCCTGTTGCCACAGGAAGAGCCCGAGACCGAACAGCATCATCGCGACATAGATGAGGCCGACGACCAGTTTGGGCACGCGCTCCGACAGTTCGTCGTCGGCCTTGGCCAGCAGCAGGACCTCGATCAGGCGCGCGAGTAGCCAGGAGGCGATCAGGTAGGCGCTGATGAGCGCGATCGTTCGAATCTCGCCCGTGGGTTCGATCGACCTCAGTGTCGCGGCCGCGGCCTCGAGCGACACGCCGACCACGACCACGGACAATGGCAGCAGGATCAGATCGCCGACGGCGATGACGAACGGGAATCGCCGGGCAACCACGCGGCCCCGGCGCAGTCGGTCACCCAAGCGCCAGGCGGGAAACAGGACAGATCCGCCGAGCAGGATCGGCCAGTGCTCTCGTGCCAGGTTCTCGAGCAGGGTCATCACCACCGTCATTCCCCCGATCGTTGCTCGACCACACCGACAGCTCGTCGCGATCGAGGAGCGAAGCGCGATTCACGCCCCGCCGCGGTTCTTTCAGGCGAGACCCATCAGCGCGCGGAGCTCGTCGCTGGTCATCACGTGGCAGTAGATCATGTTGAGGATCGCGATCTCCGCGCGATGCAGTTCATCGGTTCCGGCGGCACAGCAGTCCTCGACCAGGATGACACGGAAACTCTCGTCGGCGAGGCTGCGCACGGTCGAGGACACGCACTGATCGGTGTAGATGCCGGCGACCACGACGTTGCGGATGCCCATATTCGCCAGCATCAGGCGCAGATTGGTACCGGTCAGCGCGCTGTCGGTCGTCTTGGTGACGACGATCTCGCCGGGGGCCGGCGCGAGCTCCGGGATGATCTGGGACGCGGGGGTGTCCAGGGGCATCAGCAGGTTGTTCCAACCCGGCATCTTCTGGCTCAATGAGCGATCGCGACCGTCGGCGAGCAGGCAGGCGATGCGGGCATGGATCACGTCGATGCCGGCGCTGCGGAAACTCTGCTGCAAGCCACGCAGGCGCGGGATCAGGGTGCCGCGCATGCGTTCGTGGAACGGCGCCCAGCGCGCGCGTTCGGCGGGGTCATCGTGCAGAACCAGGCCGTAGTTCTGCACATCGATGCACAGCAGCGCCGTCGCGGCAGGCTCCAAGACCGGATCCTCGGGGGCCGGGGCGCCCTGGTAGTAGAAGGAGCGGTGGGCGGTCTTCCAGGTCATCGAGAGGTTCTCCAGGCAACGTGGACCTGACCCTGACTTTGCCAGATTCCCGTCCCGCGGTCATCCCGACCGGCGCGCGATCAGCCGGCGCGCATCGCCCTTGTCGAGGCATGTCACCGCGCCGCACCGATCACGCGAGCCGACGCCACGGTCGATGCCAGCGTCCAGGTCATCGTCGAGAACCGGCTCACCGAGCAGGTCGCGTCCGTGACGCTGTCGCTGCCGCGCCTGCAGCGCCAGGGCCTTTCGCGGCACGAGGCCATCCGCCAGCTCCTCGCCGCTCGGTTTTCATGGTGCCTGGCGCCCATAAGCTCCGAGGCTTGGCGGGTCGGATGCAAACGGCGTAGCCCCAAAGGGGCTCAGTTACACAGCCCAGGGTCGGCCCGAGGAACGAGGGCCTACCCTGGGCGATCGAGCTCGGAGCCCAGCCGTCTCCGGTGCTGCTCAAACAGCCCCGAAGATCGCGGCGCGTTCCAGCACCCGCTCGGCCCAGTGCGAGTGGGTGCTGGGTTCGACCATCTGGCCGTGGGACTGGAAGACGGCCGGGGCGTCGGGGGCGAGGATGCCGTGGGCCAGATCCAGGTCCGCGGATGGCACGCGATATTCGTCCTCGATGGTCGGGACCTGGGTCGGATGGATCGCGGTCTTGGACCAGAGGCCGTGAAGCAGGTCGAGCCGGACCTCGGCGCGCAGGACCCGCGGGCTGTCGAGGTGCTCGAAGACCGGGGCCGCGAGCTCGAAGCCCGCCGGCCGGAAGGTGACGATCAGGTCGTGGACGATGGTCCGCAATGGTGTCTCGTAGAGGGTCACGCGCTTGGGCCGCTTGAGACCGAGCCGGTGCAGGATGTCGTTGCCGCCGATGCGCAGGCACAAAATCGGGTTCGCGAGACCTTGCAGCGGATCGATCAGGCGTTCGAGCCGGGTGCGCGAGAAGACGATCTCGGTCTCGAGGGTCGGCATCAGCCACAGGCCAGGACGCCCGGCTGCGGCCTCGGCATAGCGCGGCAGGCTCGCCTCGTCGACCTTCGGCAGCACCAGGCCATCGAGCCGTTCGATCCCAGCGAAGGTCATGATCCGGGCGAGGACCTCGGGGTTGCGCGGCCGGACGAAGCGCCGCACGGCGGCCGGTGCGAGCCGCGGCAGGACCCGGCGCAGGTTGTCGAGGGCCTGCGCCAGATCCCGTTCGTGCACCGCATCCTCGGTGCAGACGATGACCGAGCGCAGGCCTGGCAGGGCCTCGCGGTTCAGCACCGCGGCCAGATCGGCGCGGGTCGCCGGCAGGTAGAGGGTTGCCCCGAGCGCCAGGTAGCGCAGCGGCTCGGGCCCCCGCGCCTCACCGGGCGCGGCGCCCGGCAGGCTGTCCAACTCATTGAGCGATCCGTCCACGGCGAGAACCCCTAGTGTTCGATCCGAATGAAGGCGGCGGCGTTGAACGGGATCGCTGGATCGATCTCGACCGGGACTTGCTTGCGGCCCGCGAGCCAGCGTAGATGGGCGACGTCCGGGTGCTCCGGGTCGCGCAGGATCAGGCGCGCCGGCACGCGCCGCAGCAGGACCCGGGTCGCCTCGGCGACCCCTGGTTTGATGTAGTTCGGATCGGCGATGCGATAGCGCTGCCGCCAGTGGGCCAGGCACTCGGCGGTGCGTGCGGCGCGCGCGGCCCGCTGGCTCGGCGGTAGCGTGCCGGGAACCCCGTCGGGCAGTGCGCCCGTGATCTGGTCGAGGAACCAGCCGGTCAGGTCGTGCGGGCGCAGCTCGTCGTAGAGCACGCAGCCATGGAACTGATCGGGCGCGATCTCGGCGTTCAGGATGGTCCGCGACACGAGCCCGGAGACGGTCGCGTTCAGGATCCCCGATGGGATCGCGTAGTCGTCGTAGGTCGCGGTGACATCGGCGCAGCCGCCGATGTCGGCGATCACATGGAGGCGGTCGTCGAGCTGTTCGGGCTCGCGCCGGTTCCACGCGGCGAGTGCGGCCTTGAGTTCGCCGGTGATGACGCCCTTGGCCGTCCAGGCATCGACGAACACCAGGCCGGCCGGATCCCGTCCGGCCGTGCGCAGCAGGTAGCGCAAGGCATTGGTGTCGAGTCCGCGGTCACGGATGATCGAGATCGAGTAATGGCGGGCGGGCCGCCCAAGCCGGTGCGTCAGCGCGCGTTGGAGCAGCGCGCCGACCGGCGTGCCGGCGCGCGCGAGCGACACCAGCGTCAGCGGCGCGGCGCGGCTCGCGGCGATGTGCGCGGCCAGCGTCAGGATCTCGCCGGCCAGACGGTCGCGGTAGCGTTCGGTCAGGCGGCGAAAGAGTTCGAGGTATTCGGCGTCCGGGGCGGCCTCGCGGCTGATCATCTCGCTGTAGTGACGGCCCTCGCGCTGGATCGCGCGTTCCTTGTCGGCGACCGTGACGAAGCGCGGCGGCAGCGGCGTCAGCAGGAACTGGCAGTCCTCGGCCGCATAGGAGCCGGTGATCGGGTCTCGGCCGACGCGCGCGAGGTAGGTCGCGGTCATCGCCAAGTGTGCCGCTGGATCTGCGAGTCGCGCGGCACCAGCGCGAAATTGCACAGCCTGAGGAACGGCAGGTCGGTCAGGCTGTCGCCGAGGCCGATGAACAACGGTGGCACCGGGCTGATGCTTGTGATCGCGTCGATCAGATGGCGCACCGCAGCGGCCTTGTCGGCGTACGGCGGCAACAGCGCCAGATTGTGGTGATTGTGGTGCAGCCGGCCATCGGGCCAGTGCGGTGCCAGCCGTTCGGCGAGCGCCAGCAGGTCGGCCTCCGGCCCCTTCAGCGACAGGTACACCGGGAACCCGAGGTCCTCGATCACGCGCGCGCGCACCGCGACCCCCGCCTCGCGGATCGCGTCCTCGGCCACCGCGGCGACGGCCGAAAGACGCGGGCCCCAGACGGCCGCCTGCGCGTCGATCTGGGTTTCCCAGCTCGGCAACGGGCGCTCGTCGGGGCCGAGCACCAGTGCCCCGTGGCTGGTGATCCGATAACTGGCGAAGCGCGGCGACACGACGCGGCGCAACGCGGTCAGGTTGCGCCCGGTGACCGGGATCAGCGGGACGCCCTCGAGCAGCCCGAGCAGGGTCGCCTGGGCCGGCGTATGAAAGGACAGGGGTTGGCCGTCGCGATCGTGCGCCGCCAGGGTCAGCGGGCCGGTGGGGCATTTCTCGCGCGTCTGGAGCAGCGAGTCGTCGAGGTCGACGAACAGGTAGGCGTTCGGTGGCGGCATCGCGGGTGCTGGGTCAAGGGATGACGGGAAATCGCCGGGATGGTCGCCGGTGACGCTGGTCCGGCCATCGAGCCAAGTCACGGTTTCGGCTGGCAGCATGGTCTTGCCTGGTGTGGTCGATTAGCCTGGTTCGGCAAAGTCCGGCGGGATCCAGACCAGCGCGTCCAACTGGCGCGGCAATGGATGGGCGGCGGCCTGCGCTGCGGACTCGTAGGCGAGGATCGGCCGGCGTCCGTCGGACGGCGGGTTGTGCAGGTAATTCTGCACGCCCTCGCCGTGTTCGTCGAGAAAATGCAACGAGGCCGCGATCGCGCCGCCGGCCAGGATCGGCGAGCGTGTGGTCCCCTGGAAGAGTACGTCGAGACCGAGCCGGGCCAGTTCCTCGGCGAGCCGAAACGGCGGAAAGGCGAGCTCGCCGGTGCCGATGACGTTGACCGACCGTTGGCCGCGAGCGGTCAGTGCTTCGGCGAGGGTCGCCGCGGCGTCTGCCCACGAATGACGGCATCCCGCCATCGCCCAGCCACGCCGCCCCAGGTCGGCGCGCGCCGGCTGGGCCGGTGCCCGCCGAGCGTTCGTGCCCGGCGGGGGCGTCGGCACGAAACCGGGGCGCGGCCGGAAGTCGAAAGTTCCGTCGATCAGGCTCACGAAGCGAAGCGGCACCGGCAGGTCCGCAGCCAAGCGGGCGCGGGCGCCTGGATCGAGCCAATTGACCAGGCTCACGAAGCCGATCCCGGTCAGCTCTGGCAGGTGCGCCGCGAGCGCCGCGCCCAGGCGTGCGAGCGTGCGGCCGGTCGTGATCTCGTCATCGATCAGCACCAGCGTCCGTGTTGCCCGGTAGCGCGCCGCGAGGCCCGCGGCCGGGGCATAGAGGATGTGGTCCGGTGCATGGCTGTGCGCTTCGTCGAAGCGCAGCAGCACCGGCGCATCGAGCCAATGGCGCGTCGTGTGTTGAAACAACAGGTCGTCGCGCCCGCGCCGGGCCAGCGTATCGGCGATGCCGCCACCAAGGCCGGTCGCGGTCTCGGCCAGGCCGACCACGAGCAGTGGGCCATCGGCCTCGCCCAGCCCATCGGCCAGCCGTTCGTAGGTGTCGCGCATGACCGCCGGTGCGCAGGGGACATGCTTGCCCAGCACGCGCGAGACGAACAGGAATCCCCGTCGCGGGTTCTGGCGAGTGGCGAAGCCAAGCAGTTCGGACAAGGGCTGCGCTTCGCGGACCGTGCGCAGCTCGAGCTGCCCACAGGCGAGGTCGATCCGATAGTGGGCCACGCGCGAGGCTAACGCCGAATCCGGCAAAGGCACCGCGGCGCCGGCGACCAACGGCGGAAGGCGCGAGTTTCACATTGGAAGGCGGGCATGACCTCGGTTCTCCAGGAGACGCAGCGAGCGGGCCGTGATCTTACCGCAACCCCTGGTTGTTTCAAGATGAGCGGCAACGGAGGCGCGAGCCACCGAGGGGCTTCACGGGGAGCGGGCGAGGGTTTTGGCTATCATGCGATCATCAAGCTCTGCGCATCGATCGCCTCGAGACGGTGATCGCGGCCCCCGGGTCTGCGAATCGGGCTGGCGCGAATTCGCGAGCAACGGTAGCGGGGATTCGGACGAGGCCATCGGGGGTCTGGCCCGCTCGTCGGCGCATGGGAACAGGACCAGTGCGGAGCCCGATGGGGGGAGGCCGGAGGCTGGAATCGGTGCAACGGGCGCCGGGTAACCGGTGTCTTTGCCGCGACGAGGTCGGGAAATCAATAACCTGGAGGATGTGGCACGCATGGCGAACGACGCTGGACTCTCGGCCGAGCCGATCAACTTCGAGATCGCTGCGGCACATGCGACGAGCAGGGTGCCGATCGCATCGCCCGCGAGCCTGGTAGCCGATGTACGAGCCGAGTTGATGGGCGGGGACTTCGACACCGCGAACCTCGTCGTTGTCGAGGACCAGGGCCTATTCCGGGGCATCGTGCGGCTGGAAGCCTTGCTCGCGGCCCCGCCCCGCCAACTCATCGGCGACCTGATGGATCGAGAGCCTCCGGTGGTCGCACCCGGCGTCGATCAGGAGGTCGCCGCCTGGCGAGCGGTGCGGCATCGGGAGGCGGCACTGGTGCTCGTCGATGCCAGCGGTCGATTCCAGGGAGTGATCCCGCCCGACAGGCTGCTCGCCATTCTCCTCGCCGAGCATGACGAGGACCTCACGCGGATCGGTGGGTTCATGAAGGACACCGCGGCGGTCCGCACCGCGAGTCTCGAGCCGGTTCCCCGTCGCTTCCGGCACAGACTGCCATGGCTCCTCGTCGGGCTCGCGGGCGCTTTCGTGGCGGCTGGTTTCGTCGCCCGCTTCGAGGAGCAGCTTCAGCAGATGCTCATTCTCGTGTTCTTCATACCTGGCATCGTGTACCTGGCGGATGCCGTGGGTACGCAGACCGAGACCGTGGTCGTGCGCGGTCTGTCGGTAGGGGTTCCGCTTCGGCGGATGGTGGCTCGCGAGCTGGCCGCCGGCCTCGCGATAGGACTCGCATTGGGCATGACCGCCGGGCCTCTGGTTTACCTGCTCTGGCATGATCTGGACGTTGCTTTGATCGTGGCACTCTCGGTGTCCGCGGCCTGTTCAACGGCGACCCTCGTGGCGATGCTTCTGCCGTGGCTGCTGAGCATGTCCGGTAGAGACCCGGCCTTCGGCAGCGGGCCGCTGGCCACCGTGGTTCAGGATCTGCTCTCGATCCTCATCTACTTTGGTATTGCGACGGCGCTGATGTAATGGTCGGGCGATGCGCGAATCCACCCCTCGTCCGGCGAGCGAGGAAGACGAGGACGACGAGGCGTGAGCAGAAGGGATCTGCCGTCCAAACCGTCCCTGGGGATCCGGCCGCAGCCGGGCAGCGGTGATCGTCGACCCGAGGATTCCGCTATCATGGTGTTTTCAGCGGCGAGATCATGTGGACATGAACGAGCCCCACCCGCGCTTTTGGGCGATCTTCTTCGAGGTCTACGAGGCCCTACCCAGGCAGGGGCCCGGCAATCGCACAGGCATGGAACGAGCGCTCGGTTATTGCCGGTCTATGCCGCCATCGCCGGCCATCCTGGACCTGGGTTGCGGCGTCGGGGGGCAAACGCTCGATCTGGCCATGCTGACGACCGGTCCGATCCTCGCGCTCGACCAGCACGCCCCGAGTATCGCACGTCTTAAGGCGGCGATCGCGGAACGAGGGCTTGACCACCAGGTCAGCGCGATCGTCGCCGATATGGTCAGGCCAGGGTTGCCGCCGGCGAGCTTCGACCTGATCTGGTCCGAAGGCGCGCTCTACAACATCGGAATCGCCAACGCGCTGGGGACTTGTCATGGCCTGCTGCGTCCCGGTGGCTACCTGGCCTTCACCGACGCCGTGTGGCGCAAGGAGAACCCGCCGCCCGAGGTTCGGGCAAGCTTCGAATCGGACTACCCGGGTATGGGCTGGGCCGAGGATATCGTGGCGGCCATCAAAGACAGCGGACTCGAGCATCTCGGTCGCTTCACCTTGCCGGACGAGGCCTGGTGGTCCGACTTCTACACGCCGATGCAAGAGCGCATCCGGGCGCTGCGCGGCCACTACGATCAGGATGACGAAGCCCTCGCGATACTGGATCAGATCGCGCAGGAGCCCGAGATGCATCGGCGCTACTCCGACTACTATGCTTATGAGTTCTTCATCGCACGCCGTCCCCTCCGCTAGGCCGAAGCGCCCAAGGTGCCGACGGTGGATGCGATGGTCCTGCTGACGATAGCTGGGTGGCTGCTCCTGATCGGGGCTGTCGCGGGGATCGCGACGGGCCTGTGGCGCAGTGCGCGGGACGCTCGCCGTGCGCAGGTGGTCTGGGACGCCTTGCTGGCCGAACGCGAAACGGCACCCGAGACCTACGATCCGGCCATGGTCGCCGACCTGCCGGAGATCGCGCGGCGCTACTTCGCGACCGCGATCGCGCCGGGAACACCCTTGCATCGGGTCGTCGAGCTCGAGATGGCCGGCGCGCTGATCCTGAATGGCCGTGAGCTGCCGATGCAAGCCGATCAGGTCCTGGCTCCGCCGCATGGCTTCGTCTGGCGCGCGCGGGCCGGCTCGGGGTGGGTCCGCTTTTCCGGCTCGGATGGCTATCGGGGCGGCCGGACGAGCTGGACCCGGTTCTGGTTGTGGGAGATCCTGCCGGTGGCGCGCTGTGCCGACAGCGAGGATCATGCCCGTGCCGCCGCGGCCCGACTGGTGATGGAGACGGTGTGGGTGCCGGCCGCGCTCTTGCCGCAGCACGGGGCGCTGTGGACGCAGACGGGCCCGGACCGGGCCGAGATCCGGTTTCCGCGGGTCCCCGGGGTCGAGCCGATCCATCTGGTCCTCGACGCCTCCGGCCGGGTCTTGGAGATGAGCACGCAGCGCTGGTCGGATGTGAACCGGGATCGGACCTATCGGCTGCAGCCGTTCGGCGGCCGGATGCTGGCGCACGCGACCCATCAGGGTTTCTCGATCCCGGTCGCGATGGAGGTCGGCCACCATTACGGTACGCCGGAGTATGCCCCGTTCTTTCGTGCCCACCTCACGCGCGTGACCTAATGGTATGACCCGAGGGTGGTGGAGATAGCCATTGTTGCCGACCAGGGTGTGTTCACGGGCGAGTCATTCGACGCAAGCGCCGGATCTGAGGCGCTCGTTGCGCCGCGCGCCCAACGCGATGCACGACTCGGCGAGCAGGTGACGGCGCTGGCCGCGGAGGTCAAGGCGCGGCTCGCCCGTGTCGATGTCGACATGACGCGCGGTGTCCACCCGTCTGGGGCCGGCGCGGGATCGACACGGTGCTCGGCCAAGTCGCCGTCTGTCCGCCACTCAGAAGGTGGCGTTGTTCCAGCCGAAAAGGTGCCGGGGCGGTGAGGAGAACTCGATGTAGACGCGCTGTGGATCGATCTTCAAAGCGTCACCAAGCCAGCCGCACAGCGCCCGCGCGAACTCGGCGGTGCGCGATTCGGGCAGGCCGATGCTCTTGAGCTCGACGTAGGCCGCGGGTTCGTCGTTGCCGCCGAACAGGAGATCGGCGCCGGCCTCCAAGATCACCAGCACGTAGGATTCGGGCTTGCCGAGCAACTCGGCGACCCGTTTGGAGGCGCTCGCGAGGAGCTCCGGGCGGGTCTCGGGCGCGACGGTGGCGTTAGTCAGCAGGCGGAGCGTGGGCATGGCTCTCTGTTCCTCGCGGTGCGGTGGACGCTGGAAGTGACGCAAGAGATGATACGTCAGGCGCGCCCCGGCTGCTCACCGGGTCACGGATGGCGGGACTCGTCAGCCCGCCGGCAGACTGAATGACGAAGACCGTAGATTCGCTTTCAGTGTAAGCCCAGGTTATTCTCGCCGCCCGGCGAAGTCTTCTGACCTCCGATCCCCACCGCAGGAGTTGCACTCATGGCAGCGGTAGAATCCGCGGCTGAGTTCGCGCTCATCATAGGCCTGGTGATACTTGGTGCCCTATCGCTCAACCTCATCATGCTTACAGCGGCGCGGCTTTTGCTGGTGCGGGACGGGGCCGTACGGCCACTCGCCGACGCTGGGGTTGCGCGGACGCCGGACGTCCTGATCCAACTCCCGCTCTACAACGAGGGCGAGCTCGTCGATCGTGTACTAACGGCCGTCGCGTCGCTCGACTGGCCGCGTGAGCACCTCGAGGTCCGGGTGCTCGATTACAGCACCGACGGCTCCCTGGCCTTGAGCTGTGCCGCTGTCGAGCATTGGAAGGGCGCAGGCCTCAGCGTCGAGCTCATGCACCGGACTCAGCGCACAGCGTTCAAGGCCGGCGCCCTCGCCGCTGGACTCGACCGCTCCGACGCCCCCTTCGTCGCGATCTTCGATGCGGACTTCATCCCGCCGGCGGATTTCCTGCGGCGCACCGTCCCAATCTTGCTCGGCGAGTCTCGGCTCGCCCTGGTCCAGGCGCGTTGGACCCACCTCAACGCCGAGGAGACGCTGCTGACTCGTGTCCAGGCGTGGCTGCTCGACGGGCATTTCCGGGTCGAGCAGGTGGCGCGCGCCCGCCTTGGGCTGCCCGTCCCCTTCAACGGAACCTGCGGCGTCTGGCGCCGCGCGGCGATCGAGGACGCGGGGGGCTGGCAGGGCGACACGCTGACCGAAGATCTCGATCTGAGCCTCAGAGCCCACCTGATGGGCTGGCGCGCCGCCTATCTTCCCGAGCTGAAGGTACCAGGTGTGCTCTGCCCAGCTCGCCCCGAGCCTGGCGTGCCCAGCAGTTTCGCTGGACCAAGGGGTTCGTTCAGTGCTTCATCAAGCTTCTGCCGTCCGTGTGGGCCAGTAGCTTACTGCCTTGGTGGCACAAAGTTGCGGTCTCGCTGCAGCTCGTTCAGCCGCTCGTCTTTCTGGTGGGGCTTCTCTGTCTGCTGCTCGGCCTCCTCTATGTCGCCGGGGGGGCGACCGCGGGTCCCGTGCTCGCCATCGTCGGCATCACAGCCTCGATGCTCGGGGTTCTCGGGACGGGTGCGTTTCTCGTCGCGGCTGTCGATCCGCCCTTGCGCATTCGTGCCCTCCCGGAGATTTTGGCCGCGTTGATCCTCACCAGTGGGCTCCTGCTCTCCAATGCACGCGCGGCCTTCGAGGCCCTGGTCGGTCGTCCGAGTGAATTCGTTCGCACACCAAAGACTAACGAATCCGCGCGACCGATCGGTCGGGACCAGGCGGTCTATGGTTTGCCGGAGCTTGCCGTCGGCGTCGGCCTGCTGGGTTTCGGGCTCGCGGAAGAGCCCGCCACGGTCCCCTTCCTTGCGTTAGTCATCGGCGGCCTGGTCGGTTTCGGGGTGCTGCAGATCCTTGACGGACGCCGGATGGAACGGGCGAGAATGGGGCCGCCGGGTTGAGCGAGGCGCCCCGAATGGCCCGCCTGGAGGCCGCTCGCTAGTCGCTCCTGGCGCGCGGCGCTGGCGGCGGTTCGTGGCCACTCCAGTGGCCCGCAGCCGGGCATCACTCGGAGGCGTCGATTGGTGCCTCGACCGCCCCCGCCGCTTGCGGATCGGGGCTGACGATGGCCTCACGCACGCCACGTCCGTGCAAACTGCTGACCTCGAACAGCAGCCCCTGCCAGCGGACCTTGTCGCCAACCTCGGCGGGGCGCCCGAGCTCGCTGAGAATGAGGCCGGAAAGACTGTCGACGTCCGGGTTCTCGAGCTCCCGCCCCACGGCGGCGCCGAGCGTATCCAGTCGCACCATGCCCTGTACCTGAAAGCGGTCGCGCCCGATTGGCAGGATGTCGGGGATGTCCTCTGCCCCTTCCTCGACATCGCCCACCGCTTCGGCGCAGATATCCTCGATGGTGAGGATACCGGCGGTGCCGCCATGCTCATCCATCACCACGATCATCTGGTTGCGCGTGCGCTCCATCGCCGCCAGCACATCGTCCAAAGTCGCCGTCTCCGGGATATAGGCGGTCTCCCGCACCATCTCGGCCCAGAGTCCTTGGCCCTCCTGCAACGCCGCCAGCAGATCTTTGATGTGGACCGTGCCGACGATCCGGTCGAGGTCTCCAGTGTAAACGGGATAGCGGGTGTGACGATGCCGTTGCATGATCTCGCGCAGGACTTCGTCACTCGCATCAGCCGGGATGCCGCGGGTGTGTACCCGCGGCACCATGGCTTGCTCCGCGGTGATCTCGCCGAAGTCGGCGAGCTCCCGAAAGATCCGCCCGCTCTCCTCGCTGAGCATCCCGCTTGCGCGACTCTCGCGGGCGATCGACTCCAGCTCATCGGCTTCGAGGTAATGCTCGGGGCTCCGGCCGCGCTCGACTCCCGCAGCGCGCAGCAGGAATAGGCCCGTCCGGTTGAGTCCAACCACCAAAGGGTAGAGCAGGAAGCCGATTGCCAGCATCGGCGGCGTCACCCAGAGGGCGACGGGCACGGCATAACCAAGGGCGAGCGCTTTGGGAACCATCTCGCCAAGGACGATATGCAGATAGGTAATGACGAGGATCGCCAGCACGACGGCCAGTCCATGGGCGGTGATCAAAGCGCCGAGCTCGGGAAGCCCTAAAGCCAGCAGCCCCTGCTCGATGAAGAGCGCGAGCGTGTGCTCGCCGTACATCCCAAGGCCCAGACTGGCGAAGGTGATCCCGAGCTGGGCAGTCGCCACATAGCGGTCGAGGCGAATGGGGTCGTCGAGGATGGCCGCAATGCGGCCGGCCCGTTTATCGCCCGCCTCGGCACGCGTGGCGAGCACTGCACGCGGCGCCCCGACGATCGCGAACTCGGCCGCGACGAACAGGCCATTGAGAGCGATCAGGACCAGAACGACGAGTAAGACGATCGTCAACTCAGGCATCGACCCCTCCCTCTGTCATGGTCGGCAACCAGACCAGCACCGAGCCGATCGCCGCCCCGTCCATCCGCTCGATCTCCACGCGCAAGCCGTCCGCCTGGAGGCAGCACGGCCCTTCCGGGATGGTGTCGAGGCGTTCGATCACCCAGCCCGCGAGGGTCTCGGCGGTGCTCGAATCCAAGGGTCGACCCAGGACAATCTGCGCCCATGCCTGGGCCTCATCGAGCGGCAGACGCCCGCCCAATCGCCAGCGGCCATCCGGCCCGTGCGTCGGCGCTACGCTGTGGCTCGCGATGCCCTCATAGGAAAGTTTGCCTAGCAGCTCGCGGAGGATGTCCTCGAGACTGATGAGTCCCTCGGCGTTGCCGTACTCGTCAACCAGCAGGGCGATGCGCGCGCGCCGATCTCGCATCTGGCCGAGTGCCCGGTCGATGGTCAGGGAGCTTGGCAGGATGAGCAGCGGCCGCACCAGGGATCGCAACCCGGTATGATCGCCGCCGGCGGCAAGCGCCACCGCGACGTCCTTGATATGGAGGTAGCCGCGCACCTCCTCGAGCCCACCGCGATGGACTGGCAGCCGCGTGAACGGTGAGGACCGCGCTTGGTCGAGGATCTGCTCGGTCGGTGCCGTGAGGTCCAGGCTCGCGATGTGCCGGCGCGGCACCATGATCTGACGCACCCGCCGATGACCCAGCTTGAGCGCTTCGCGCAGGCGCTCGCTGTCCTTGCCCTCAAGCAATCCTCCCTCCCGACTTTCACGAATCAGGAGATCGATTTCCTGGGGCGAATGGATATGCCGGTGGCCGCCGGCCGCCTCGATGCCAAAGCGTCGCAGCACCAAGCGGCCGCTCCCGTTGAGCAGATCGATGAAGGGCGCGAGGAGGACCAGTGACCAGCGCATCGGCAGGTAGGTGATCAGAGCTGTGCGGACCGGATACTGCAACGCTAGCGTCTTGGGGATCAGCTCGCCCAGGACGACCTGCGTCGAGGTGAGGACCACCAAGGTGATGGTGGCCGACAAAGCATAGGCGCCCACCGGCTCCAACCCGGCATAGGTGATCAGGGTGGCCCCCAGGGCCAGGCTGATGGTCGCCTGGCCGAAGGCGCCGAGGATCAGACTCGAGGCCGTGATGCCGATCTGGCAGGCGGCGATGTAGCGATCCAGTCGACCGACATCGAGCAAGATCGGCAGGAGCGCCGCGGCCAGACGGTTACCCTGCGTCGCCAGTTGCGCAACGCGGGTCGTTCGAGCACCCACCGCCGCAAACTCGGCGGCGACATAGAGAGCGTTAACCAGTATCAGAAAAACGACAACGGAGAGGATTGTGAGCGTCATCGCGGGTGGCACCTGACGCGACCGGTCGCACGCACGGCGACCGAAAGCACGCGCGGTTCAGCTGTGGTCATGGGTGATGGTCCGGGCCAATCTGGGCCTCGCCGTCAAGACGGGGGATCGATCGGGTCTGGGCAGGTCTGGGCTGCTGGACGTGTCGCAGCATGCAGCGGATCGGAAGGGTCGGCTGGCGACGAGGCGGGTGCGTTGGCAGCGCGGTCATCGGGACATCAAGACATCAAGTAAGCGAGCACGGGTGCCCAACGGCGAGAAATCTACAGGGTGTCCGTTGTCTCCGCAAGGGGTTGGCAACGTCGGATCCTGATCGTGTCAAACCCGGTTTCTCCCAAGCCAGCCGGGATGCGTCAATTCCGGCGGCGGCACCATCGCGCCCGGACTTGCCTCGCCGACACCAGAGACGCTTTTCGAGAGACAGCATCGGCAGCCCGACCAGCGCGACCAGCGTCGGGGCGATCCAATCGGCCGCGTCGAGCGGATGGGTATGGAACAAGGCATTCAGGGTCGGCGCATAGACAAAGCACAGTCGCAACCCGAGGGTGGCGGCGATCCCGAAATAGACATAGCGGTTGCTGAACAGCCCGATGCGGAACGCGCTCTCCGTCAGCGACCGGCAGTTCAGCAGGTACGCGCACTGGAACAGAATGATCGTCGTGACCGCGATGGTCTGCGATTCTGCGCGGGCGAGTTCGGGCGCAGTGCCGGCCGCGAGATCCGTGTAGTACTCATGGAGGAAGAGGCCCGCTGCGGCCGCCGTCGGTCTCCAGCGCGGCGTCATTGCACAGCACTGCGGCGCGCAGCAATTCGGTCGCCGCCACCGCGGCGGCGGGCGCCGGGAGGCCCTGGCCGCGCAGTTTCCCTTCGGGGGCGTAGCCGGTCCCGGTGACCTCGATGGTTGCGGCTGGCGTCCACAGCGCAGCGACCGTCATCTCGTTGCGCGTCAGCGTGCCCGTTTTGTCGGTGCAGATGACCGTCGTGCTGCCGAGCGTCTCCACCGCCGGCAGATGGCGGATGATGGCCTGGCGCCGCGCCATCCTGCGCACGCCGATGGCGGAAGCGATCGTGATCACGGCTGGCAGTCCCTCGGGGATCGAAGCGACCGCCAGCGTGATCGCCGCGAGCGCGCTGTCGACCAGCGGATTGTCCCGCAGCAGGCCGACCCCGAAAATCGACGCGGCGACCATCACGATTCCCAGCGTGATGGCGCGCGCCAAGCGGCCCAGCCGGCGTGTCAGCGGCGTCTCCAGCTCGGCCGTTTCGCTCAGCAACTGCGAGATGTGGCCGTGTTCGGTTCCGGCACCGGTGGCCGTGACCAAGCCCTTCGCGGTGCCGGCGACCACCAGCGCGCAGTCGACCACTCGATCTTGTTCCACTCGCTGGTGCCAGGCGGGAAGTGACAGATCGTTACCGGCGAGCCCTCAGGCGCTCGAACCGTCGTCTTGGCGCACTTTCATCGGCCATGCCCTGAGCATAGCAGTCGGCCTTGGAATGGGACGCTTATCCCGCGACAGCTTCTCAGTCCTGTGGTGTCCCTTCGCGCGAAGGTGAGGCGGCCTGTTCGATGATCCATTCGCGCCACACCGCCAGCAGGACGGCAATGATGATGGGGCCCAGGAAGAGCCCCACGAGGCCGAAGGCGGCGATGCCACCGAGCACGGCGAACAGCACCAGGATGTAGGGTATGCGGGTCGCGCTGCTGATCACCAGGGGACGAAGCAGGTTGTCGATCTGACTGACCACCACAGCCCCCCAAAGCGCAAGACCCACCGCCGCGAGTACCTCGCCCGTTAGGTAGAGCCACAGGCTCGCCACACCCCACACCAGCGGCGTCCCGAATGGAATCAGCGCGAAGATGGCCGTGAGCACGCCGAGCAAGATCGGGACCTGGAACCCGGCCACGGCATACCCGACACCGGCCAGGGCGCCCTGGGCAAGGGCGGTGAGCACCAGTCCGTAAAGGACCGCCCGGGTGGTGTCCCCGATCGCGACGAGATATGACTCGGCGCGTGCCCCGAGCAGACTGAGCAGCAGGCGGCGGGTCTGGTCGAGCAGGCTATCGCCGTGCCGATAAAGGAAGAAGGCGCTGAGCAACGCAAAGCCGAACTTGATGGCCGTTGCCCCGATGTCCCCGAGGAGCTGGAGCGCCCCCTCTCGCAGCGGGTTGAGCCATTGCAGGACCTGGTCGCCCAGTGCGTCGGGGTCCTCGGCCACGAGCGACAGGAGACGCTCCAGCTCAGGGCCTACCCAAGGCAGGCCGACAAGCGATGAAGGCAGCACACTTGGCCCTTCGTGGATGCTGTCTACGATTTGTGCATAGACCATCGGCACCTCGCTGCGCAGCAGGACGATGATCCAGAGGAGCGGGACGACGAACACCAGGGCGAGGATCAGGGTGGTCAGGGAGGCGCTGAGCCCGGCGTAGGGGTGGAGCAGCGAGCGCAGCCGACGGTGAATCGGCCAGGTCACGTAGACCAGGATCAGTGCCCAGGCAACCGGCACCAGAAAGAGGTGCAGTACCTGGTAGCTCATGAGCAGGAGCCCCAGCAAAAAGGCGCCGAGGGTCACTCGGCCACCGAGCGCCTTGGAGAAACTTGCTTCACGCATGAGTCAGCGAGTGACCGTTCTTTTGTCGCAGGTAAGAGAGAGCAGATTCTCTGAGGGGATCTCCTGGGAATCCGATCGGATTCTGAGAGGGCCGAGCGGACAACCCTCTCGAAGCGCTTCATGCTTAGTATTACGCGAGTGGTGGCCTCCGAACCAGGTAGCTAGCGAGGGAAACGAATCCAGGGTGTGCTCCCTTTATTTCTCGCGGAGACACTATTCTACCAACCGTTGCGCCGGATCCACCCGTCACTCGCCGAGGATCTTCGGGCTCTGGGCTGCGATTATGGCGCCAGAAGTCGTGCCTCGGGCAGCCTGATCGGCCCCCTCGGGGCCTCGCGGGTTGGCAGGGCGAGTGTAATCGGGACCGGAGTAACCGGAAAAGTCCCATTGAACCTCGACCGCAAGGTGGCCGGCTGCCGTCGAGGGGCTCAGCCGAGACGAATGCAGAGCCGGTAGCTCCCGCCGCAGTCCGGGAGCCGCACCCGCAGGGCGCCGTTGACGACCTGGACCGCGATGCCGTCGAGGAACGCAGCAATCGGCACCCCTTGCCCCCCGCCGTTCTCCACCTGGATCGAGCAGTCGGTCATCCCGTCCGGCAGCCGATAGCTGAGGCGGAAGCCCGGCCAATCCGCCGGGATGCAGGGGCGCAGCACCAGGATGCGGCCGTCTTCGACCCGCAGCCCCAGGAGCGACTCGATGCCGACCTGATACATCCAGGCGGCCGACCCCGTGTACCAGCTCCAACCGCCTCGCCCGGTGTGGGGCGGCGCGCCGTAGAGGTCGGCAGCCAGCGCGTAGGGCTCGAGGCGGTAGGTCGCGACCCGTTCAGGGGTCGCCGTGTGCCAGATGGGGCTCAAGCGTTCCAGCAGATGCGCGGCGCGCTCGCGGCGGCCGAGTTGCGCCATGGCCATCACCACCCAGCAGGCAGCGTGGGTGTATTGGCCGCCGTTCTCGCGAACCCCGGCGAGATAGCCCTTGATGTAGCCCGGGTCCCTCGGTGTGTCGACGAAAGGGGGTGTCAGCAGCCGGATCAGGCCCGTGGTGTCGTCGATCAAGTGTGCCTCGACGGCGTCCAACGCGAGTTCCGCCCGTTCGCGCGGCGCCGCCCCCGAGATCACCGACCAGGCCTGGGCGAGGGCGTCGATGCGGCACTCGGCATCCGAGGCGCTGCCAAGCGGGGTCCCATCATCGTAGTAGGCGCGGCGGTACCAGGCACCGTCCCAGCCGGCTCGTTCGAGGGCCGAGCGGAGCGCGTCTCGGTGGGCGCCATAGCGGACCTGACGGGTGTGGTCCGCACGGGCCGCGCAGAGCGGGAGAAAGTCACCGAGGACCTTGTAGAGGAAGAACCCGAGCCAGACGCTTTCGCCGCGACCCTCGCGGCCGACCCGGTTCATGCCGTCGTTCCAGTCGCCCGTTCCCATGAGCGGCAGGCCGTGGGCGCCGCAGGCGAGCGAGCGGTCCAGAGCGCGGCAACAGTGCTCGTAGAGGTCGCCCTCCTCGTCGCTCGGGTCAGGCTCGAGATAAGCCTCGTCCTCGCCGGGTGCGAGCGCCCGAGCAGCGAGGAACGGTTGCCGCTCGGTGAGGATCCCGGCATCACCGGTGACCCGCAGATAGTGACACGTCGCCCAGGGCAGCCAGAGAAGATCGTCCGCAAAGCGAGTGCGCAGGCCGCACTCCAATGGCGCAGGGTGCCACCAGTGGAGCACGTCACCCTCGACGAACTGATGCGCGGCGTGAAGCAGGATCTGGGCGCGAGCGAGCCCGGGCCAGATCGTCGCCAGATTGGCCGCATCCTGCAATTGGTCGCGGAACCCGTATGCCCCGCCGGACTGGTAGAAGGCTGACCGGCCCCAGATGCGGCAGGCGATGGCCTGATACACGAGCCACCCGTTGAGCATCCGGTCGATCGCTGGGGATGGGGTCTCGACCTGAATGCGGCCGACGAGCTCCCGCCAGAAGGCCCGGACCTCGTCGAGCACCCGGGTGGGCGAGCCTGGGTTGCCGTAGCGAGCGAGCAGCGTCGGGAGCCGATCCGCTTCGAGGCACTCGCCGAGCAGGCACAGACACTCGGCGCTGTCGCCCGGGGCCAGGGTGAAGCGAGCGCGCGCAGCGAAACAGGGGTCGACCCCGAGCCCAGTGGAGCCATCCAGGGGCACGCCGGCGAGTACCGCCCAGGGCCGAGCGGGATCACCGTGGCGGCCGAGGAAGGCCAGGCGGTCACAGCTATGGTCACGGTCTATGACCTTGGTCCCGGAGATCCTCAAGGCGCCAAAGACAGCCGCGCCGGCGAAGGCGCCGGCACCGGTATTGGTCGCCGTCAGGACCTTCAGCCCCGGGTCCCAATCCGTGCGGATCGGACTCGGGTGGGTGGGCTGGGCACCCATTATCAGCCGCTGGTAAGCGTACAAGGACAGGGTGCGCGGCCGGCCTTCGTTGTTGGTCAACCGCAGACGCAGGACCCGCAGCGGATCCGAGCGGGGCACGAACAGGTAAGCTTCCTGCTTCAGGCCCTTGTAGTCGCAGCGGAAGCGGCTGTAACCGAACCCGTGCCGGGTCTCGTAGCCGACCGGCGCCGGCATTGGCCCTGGAAGCGGTGACCAGACCTCTCCCGAATCCTCGTCGCGCAGGTAGAGGGCCTCACCATGCGGATCGCTCACCGGGTCGTTCGACCAAGGGGTCAGCCGGTTCGCCTGGCTGTTCCGCGACCAGGTGAAGCCGGCACCCACCTCGCTGACCAGCAAGCCGAAGTGCTCGTTGGCTAGCACATTGATCCAGGGCAGCGGCGGACGCCGCAGGGCATCGCCCACCCAAGGCAGGGCGATGACATACTCCTGTCCGTCCGCGCTGAAGCCCCCGTAGCCGTTGAAACCCTCCAGGTCGGTCCGGCCGGCGCAATGGGTCGCCGCGCTGGCGCGGCGGCCGAGGCTCCCGGCCACCGCTGATGGCAGTCGGGCCGTCTCGCTGAGCCGCGCCGCCGAAACCATTGCCAACGCCGCCTCGCGACGTGGCGCGACGCCGGTCGAGAAGGCAACCTCGGCACGGCCTCCCACGGGGAGCTCGACGCGGGTACGCAGGCTCAGGATCGGGTCTAACACCCTGCCCACCGTCCCACTCAGACCCGGTCGTCCAGTGAGCGCCGCCGGGCGGCAGCGCGTGCCCCCGCGCCCCAGGAATTGCATGCGGTCGGTTTCCCATTCCGTCGCCTCTCGCCCGACAAGGGCATGCACCAGCCAGGGCCAGGATTCGCTGTTGGCGCGCGGTCGGCGGCGGGCCAGCAGCGCTCCGGTAGGCGGATCCCGTTCGGTCTCGACGAAGAACTTGGCGAGGGCCGGGTGGGCGGCGTCCGCGTCGGCTGCAAACAGCACGACCTCCAGGTAGCTGGTGATCTCGATCCGGCGCGGACGCGAGGAGCGATTGATCAGCAGCAGCGAGCGATCCTCACGGTCTGCACCTGCCGCCACACGCACCTCGAGCCGCGCGGCGATCCCGTCGTCCTCGCGCTCGAACAAGACGCGTTCGGGCGAGGCCTGGACACGGTAGCGCAGGGCAGGGGTCAACGTGGGCTGGCGGCCGACGGACCAGAATCGCCCGCTCTCGTCGTCGCGCAGGTACACAAAGCTGCCGAGATCGTCCTGGACCGGATCGTCGTGCCAACGGGTCAGCGCGATCCGCCCCCAGCGTGACTGGCCGGCGCCCGAGGCCGAGATCAGGACCTCGTAGCGTCCGTTGCTCAGGCGATGGGCGCGTGGGACCGGGGCCTTTGGGTCGAGTTCGGGCGCGGGCGTCATCGGGGCGCTCGGCGATCGAGCTCAGCCGTGAGCGGATAGGGTGATCTCGGCCGGGATCCGGGAGATCAGGATCTCGGGTGTCCCCGCGTCCGGCATGACGACCCCATTGGCCCGGATGGTACGGGGTTGGTCCGCGGGGGGCGGCGCGAAGCGGATGCCACCGGGCGGCATCCGCAGCCTGCCGTGGAGCCGCAGACGCAGGTCCCCAGCGGGCCGTCGCGCGAGTTCCATGTCCAGGACCCCATGGGCGGTGGGCATGCCAGTCAAGCGGAGTTCTCCACCCGCGAGCCAGTGCTCGGGGACACCGGCCGCGACGACCAACGCCGCATCGGCGTCACGCTCGTGGACGAAGAGGTCGCGGAAGGCCAGCGCGTACTCCGCGCCGATCCACGAATGGGGTAGATCGCCCTGGTGTCCCGGGGCGCGCGGATTGCGCCAGGCGATTTCGGGCCACTGGTTCCACGCCGGCGGGCGCCGCTCCGCGAGGTAGAAGTCGAGCAGTTCGTGAGCCTCCTCCCGTCGGCCAAGCCGAACCAGCGCGCCCAGGATGCGGATCTCGTAGGGTGTGTAGTTGGTCCAGTCAGCGCCACCCTGGTGCATCGCGCGAAAGCGCTCCAAGAAACGATCGAAGGTCCGATGCAGGGCCGCCGCCGGCAGGTGATGGGCCTCGTCGATCAGCGTGAGGGCATTTGCCACCGCGGCCGGGTCTGGGTCCGCCCACTCGACCGACCCCGGGAGGTAGTCGATCGCGCGCTCCGTCATCGTGCGCCGCAGGGAGGAAAGCAGTGTGGTGCGGAAGTCGTCGCGCAGCTCCGCAAGGCGCGCCGACTGGTCATTGCGACCTAGCGCCTCGGCGAGCCAGGCGGCGTCTTTGAAGCCACGCAAAGCCCAGAAGTCGTCCCAATACGCGTGTACCGGCTGGGCCAGGTAGCCTTCGTGGCTGGCCGACTCGGGTAGCAGGCCGAAGCGCGTTCGGCGCTCCGGTACCCGGTAGGCCGCGCTCAGCCGCTGCGCCCGGAGCCGCTCGAGATAGCCGACCGCCCTGTCGACGACCGGCCAGAGTGCGTCGGCGAATTCGAGATCCCCCGTGAACCTCAGATGTTCCGCAATCGTGAAGATCAGCTGGCCGTGGCTGTCGTGCTCGGGAAGCCAGTCGATACCCTGGTGGTCGACGCAGCAGGGGACATTGCCATCGGTGCGTTGGAGGTCGGCGTACCAGCGGACGAAGGCCCCGGCCTCCGCGGGACGCCCCCAGCGGAGCAGCGCGGCGGCCATCACCGCACCGTCGCGGATCCAGGCGCGTCTGTAGCGCCGAGGTCCAGGCTGTAGGGCCACGCCGTCGCGGTTGATCAGGATGTGCGCGATGGCGCTGCGGCAGACCCGCGCGGCCGTCTGGGCCGGTGGCGGGAGCTCGAGGCCGACCACATCGAGGGTCGCCGCCCAGTGCGCCTCGGCCGCGGCGAGGAGGACGGCCGCCGGCTGCTCGGGCAGGGGGAAGCGAGCCTCGTCCGGCCGCCAGGTGAGCAGGACCTCGGCCTCACCCCCCGGGGCGAGCGCCAGATCGAACGCCAGCGCTGCCGAGGCGAACCCGAAGCGGTCGTTGGCCTCGGTCGCCGTCGGCGGCGCCCCACGCGCCAGATGGTCGCTGATCGGCCCCTGGTCGTAGGTGGCGACACCCGCCGCGTCCGGCGGCGGGTTCACCAGCAGGGCCAGGTCGTCGTTGACCCAGATCGTCGCGCCGCGGCACGCGATCTGGCGCACCGGGCTCACTCCGCCGACCGCGCCGTTGGCCTGCCAGGGCGGGCAGACCTGGAAGGGGCGCACCGCCAGAAAGAGCCGCGGGGTGCGGGGCTGCTGGGTGTGATTCCGGAGCCGATAGCGAATCACTGGGCGTGCAACCTGGCCGGACCCGGCCGCGAAGCCGGTGATGGTCAGGGTCAAATCATCCAGCTCCCAGGTCACGGACGGGATCGGCAGATCGCCCCGCGCCAGGGATGGCGTCGTTACGCAGTCGGCCCATCCGATCAATGCGCCGTCGCGGTAGATGAAGGGCTCGATCGAGAACGCCGCCGGTTCGATCTCCACCATCCCGTCCTCATTCAGCAGCGCGGGGACTGGGCCTCTCGGGGTAGCGAAGGTGGTCCAGTAAGTTTGCTCCCGGTACAGCCACCTCGGATAGTGGCCGCGCGGCACCCGCTCGGCAAGCCCATGAAACCATTCGTTGACGGACTTTGCGACTCGGCGCGACAAGACCTCCAGAGAGATTAGGGCGATGGGCTCGCCGCGATCGGGGGCGGAGAGGCGCAAGCGTAGGAGGCGCGCGCACCCCTCGGGGACTCGCACCTGATTGATCTCGCCGAGCCCGGACTCGACCTGAGTGAGCACCCGCCAATCCATCCCATCATCGCTCGCCTCCACGACGAACGCACGGGGCCGCCAGGGCTCCTCCCAGCGCAGCGCGAGGCCGCCAAACTCCCGTGGCCCCTGAAAGTCGATCCGAAGCCAGGACGCTGGGTCGCCGGCCGCTGCCCGCCAGCCGGTGTCCGGCCGGCCGTCCAGGACGCGGGCGGCCTCGTGACCTGGCGACTCGCTCGATGCACTGGCCAGAACCGGTAGCGGCGGCCCAGGGTCGAGCAGGCGTAGCGCCGAGATCCAGAGACTGCCGCGGCCGCCGGAGCCGGCCACGAGCGCGACCTCGATGGCACCGATCTCCCGCGGTGCACCGCCCCCCGCAGGTCCCCAGGCGTAGTCGATTCGGCTCGCGGGGATGCGCAGGGTGTGCCAGGTGGGATCAAGGGCGAAATCGGCCTGCTGGAAGCGCCAGACGTTGGCGTTGGTGGGATCCACGAGCTTGAGCTCCAGGGTATTCGGCGGTCCGATACCTCGAAGTTCGGCCTCGATGGCAAAGTCATCGGGCAGGGTCAGCGCGCACGGCTTACGCGCCACCACGAACCCGCCGCCGCCGTGAAAGTCGAAATCCAGACGTAACACCAAGCCGCCTCTGCCGGCCTCCGCGCTCAGCGCAAGCTCGGCGTCTCCAGGGGCGATGGCCTGCCAGTGCGCGGGGTGGCCGAGGTCGAAAAGGATCTTCGCAGACATGGTGCGCCTCGCCGGCGAAAGATGGGCAGGTTGCTCCGAGCGCTCACTATAATACTGGAGCGGGGTCCACCACAGGCCCAGGTCGCTCGCCGGTGGCGCGGTGGTGTGGATCTTCCGGTCGGGTTTGGCGGTGGCCGGCCCAATGCTGCTCGCATCGCTGACTCAATAGGCTGGTTCTTCTGAGTGCTCGGTTGACTGGGCCTGTCATCGGCGCCACTCAGGGCGCCTGTTCCAACCATCTCGCCCACCGAGGGTGAGCCACGATGAGTGCGCCGCGAGTTCCCATCAGCCGAGGTATCGGGCGCCGGTTCGCCGCGATGATCCGCGCGCTGGCCATCTCGGAGGTTGGGGGCAAGGCCCGGTTGCTGTTCGGCCTCTTGATTGTCTTTTTGTTGGGCATCAACGGACTGAACGTCGTCAACAGCTTTGTGGGGCGTGACTTCATGACCTCGATCGAGAACCGGAACATGGCCCGGTTCATCGAGTACGCCCTGATCTACGTCGGTGTCTTTGCCGCTTCGACCGTGGTCGCCGTTTACTATCGGTACTGCGAGGAGAGACTCGGGCTGCTGTGGCGCAAATGGCTCACGGAGCAGGCGCTCGAGCGCTACCTGAAGGATCGTACCTACTTCCGGCTGCACGCCGCTGGCGATCTGCAGAATCCCGACCAACGCATCGCCGAAGACATCCGGGCACTGACCGCGACCACCTTGTCCTTCTTCCTGATGCTCCTGAACGCGAGCCTGACCGTAATCGCCTTCTCCGGCGTGCTCTGGTCGATCAGCCCATTGCTCTTCGTTGTCGCCATGCTCTACGCCGCGACCGGCTCGGCCATGACCTGGCTGCTCGGCCGGACGCTGATTGGGCTGAATTACGACCAACTCGACCGCGAGGCGAACTTCCGGGCGCGGCTGGTGCATGTCCGGGAGAACGCCGAGTCCATCGCCCTCTTGCAGCGGGAAGGGCGCCTGCGGATTCGGTTGCACGACCGACTCGAGCGCCTGACCGCCAACTTTCAACGGATCATCGAGGTCAACCGCAACCTTGGCTTCTTCACGACGGG
The DNA here is from genome assembly GCF_041197575.1 of Thioalkalicoccus limnaeus. Lineage (NCBI taxonomy): Bacteria > Pseudomonadati > Pseudomonadota > Gammaproteobacteria > Chromatiales > Chromatiaceae > Thioalkalicoccus > Thioalkalicoccus limnaeus. Next base: position 30,997 of record NZ_JBDKXB010000001.1, read on the forward strand.
TTACAACTATCTGATTCAGATCATCCCGGCCCTGATCGTCGCGCCCATGTTCATCCGGGGTCAGGCGGAGTTCGGTGTGATCACGCAGTCGGCAATGGCCTTCGGGCACCTCTTGGGCGCATTCTCTCTGATCGTCACGCAGTTTCAGTCCATTTCGGTATACACGGCCGTCATCGCGCGCCTCGGCGCGCTCGCCGAGGCGATGGATCGCGCGGTCGAGCGGCGCACCCCGCCGATCGACTACTGCACCGACTGCGAGCGAGTTGCCTTCGAGGGGGTCAGCCTACGCTCACCGCGCAGCGGTCGCTATCTCGTGAAGGAGCTCAACCTCTCGATCCCAAGAGGTACTCACGTGCTGATCCGCGTCCCCGACGAACCCGCCAAGACGGCACTGTTTCGCGCGACGGCTGGAATCTGGGACCAGGGCGAAGGGCGTATCCTGCGCCCCAGCGACAACGACTTGCTGTTTCTGCCCGAGCGGCCGTATGTGCCCCCTGGGACACTGCGCGAGGTCTTATTGCACGGCAGGACCGAGAGACGCTTCTCCGACGAGCGCCTGCTGGGCACACTGCGCAGCCTCGATCTGATCCGGGTGGTCGACCGTGCCGGAGGCCTCGACACCGAGCAAACCTGGAGCGAGCTCCTCTCCCTCGGCGAACAGCAACTCCTCGCCTTCTCGCGCGTGTTGCTCGCCGACCCGAGCTTCGTCTTTCTCGACCACCCCAACCGCGCATTGAGCGAATGCCAGGTCGATGGGCTCCTGGCCCTATTGCGCGAACGCGGCATCACCTATCTGACCCTGGGTGACGAGGACGACGACGAGACCAACTACGACCAGCGCTTGGATATCGCCGGGGATGGGTCTTGGACGCTGTCCTTACTGCCCGCCGAGAAAGGCCCGCGCAGCGCGCCGCCAGAGCCCGCGGGCGCGGCCGCACCGGCGCCATCCAGTGGCTCGGAGCGCCCAGATTGACGACGATCTCGCCCGCACCGTGCCCGCCCTTGTTGTTTCCGTCGCCATCAGCCGCACTGAGGGGGAGCTCCGGCAACGCGATACGGGTGGGCTTCATCTTCACTGTCGAGGTCCTCGCCACCTGATGATCGGCTTCCCAACGAGTTTTCTCTGGGGCGCGGCGACCTCCGCCTATCAGATCGAGGGCTCACCGTTGGCCGACGGGGCCGGGGCGAGCATTTGGCATAGGTTCAGCCGTGAGCCGGGGCGAGTGGTCGGCGGCGCCACGGGCGACTCTGCGTGCGACCATTACCGGCGCTATCGCGAAGACATCGCTCTGATGGCGTGGCTCGGGATCAACGCCTACCGCTTCAGCGTTGCCTGGGCGCGGGTCGTGCCAGACGGCAACGGGACCCTGAACCCCAAAGGGCTCGGCTTCTACGACCGGCTGGTCGACGCGCTGCTCGCTCAGGGGATCGAGCCGATGCTGACCCTCTATCACTGGGACCTGCCCGCCGCGCTCGAGGACCGCGGCGGGTGGCTGAATCCCGACAGTGCGAAATGGTTCGGGGACTACGCGCAGGTCCTGTTCCAGGCGCTCGACGACCGAGTCCGGCTCTGGTTGACGCTCAACGAGCCCTGGGTGAGTGCCGTCCTGGGTTATCTGACGGGGACGCATGCCCCAGGCCGGCGCGGCCTCCGAGAGGCGGCTCTGGCGGCCCATCACCTCTTGCTCGCCCACGCTGAGGCCGTCACCGCCTATCGGGCGGTTGGTCGCCATCGGATCGGCATCGCGCTGAATCTCGAGCCCCAGTATGCCGCCTCGGCGCAAGCAGAAGACGTTGAAGCGGCGGCCCGCCGGCACATCTATGTCAACCGCTGGTTTCTGGATCCGATCCTCCTCGGGCGTTACCCAGCGGAGATCCCGCAACTGTTCGGTGCAGATTGGCCTCGGCGGGCGCTCCAGCGCGCTGGGCTGATTCGCGCGCCCATCGACTTCCTTGGCGTGAACTACTACTCACGCGCGCTGGTAGTGGACGATCCGTCGGGGCGCCCGGCGCGGGGGCGGTTGGTGAAGCGGAGAGATGCGCAGCTCACGGCGATGGGCTGGGAAATCTTCCCGCAGGGACTCACGGAAATGCTGCTCTGGATCCGCCGCGAGTACGGCGAGCTTCCCGTGTATATCACCGAGAATGGCGCCGCTTGCAACGACCCGCTGCCCGAGCGGGGGCGGGTCCTCGATCCTGGGCGGGCTCGGTTTCTTGGCCGCCATCTGATCGCCGCCCAGGAGGCGCTGGGTCGAGGCGTGGATCTCCGAGGGTACTTCGCCTGGTCGCTGCTTGATAACTTCGAGTGGGCCTATGGCTACTCCAAACGCTTCGGCCTGATCCACGTCGACTTTGCCACCCAGAGGCGCACCCCCAAGATGAGCGCCCGGTTCTATCGCAACCTGATATGTCGAGGTGGTGCCAATCTCGCGATCGCCCTCGGCGCCCTTCGAGGGTGATGGTGGCAGGGCGGCCCCGGCGGTCGCCGGCCAGTCAACCCTTGGCCGTGTCGATCGGTGCTCTGGGCCCGGCCCAGAGCAGCTGATGCAGCTCAGCGAGCCCGTCGCGATGGGCGATCAGCGCCCGTTTCTCGCCGGCACTCAGATTTGCAGCGCCCTCGTCTTGGAGCTGAAAGATCAATCCTTCCAGGTAATGGCGGCGTCTGCGGTTGGGGGGTTCGCCCGACAGAAGCGACGCGTGCAGGGCATAGGCGCAGGGGTCGGTTACCGCTCGCAACCAGAGGTCATGGCCTTCACCACCGCGGCAAGGGTGGCCCGGGGGGGACGCGAGTTGCTGGTCAAGCAGTTGCAGAACGCGCGGGCGAGCGGTCTCCTCCGCGGCCAGGAAGAGGCCGAGGCGGCGCGCCGAACGGCCGAACGAGGTCCGGCTGGTGATCATCGAGACGGGGACCGCCAGGATCAGTCCGGCCAACACGGGGGTGAACCAAGGGAAGAAGCTGGGGACCTGATAGTAGGCGATCAGCCCCGCGGTTACGCCGATCAGGGTCTGATAGGCGTGGGCCGCGATGGCCTCGGCGAGGCCAGTCCCGTGGTCTCCGCGTCGCTGCGTGGGCCAACCCACGTTCTGGCGCAGCAGGATCGCGAGCACGAACTTGCTCTGGAAGAGCATCAGCACCGGGGCGAGTAACACCGAGAGCAGGCTCTCGAGCAAGACGCTGAACCCGGCGCGCGGCAGCCCACCGAAGCGTCTGGCGAGCGGTGGCCGCGCAGCCAGTAGGACCAGGGCCAGGATTTTGGGCAGGAAGAGCATGGCCAGCGTAACGATGAGCACCGTGGTCATCTCGACCGCGTAAGACTCCGGCCACACCGGAAAAAGGTTGTATCCGAAGAAGTAGACCGGGCTCTCCAAGGACTGTAGATAGGCGGCTAATCCGGCGATGAGTATGAACAGCAGCCACAGCGGTGAGGCCAGGTACGACATGACCCCCATCGCGAAGTGGATCCGGCTTAGGGGTTTGAATCCACGGGCGAGCAGCAAGCGGCTGTGCTGGAGGTTACCCTGGCACCAGCGGCGGTCGCGCTTGGCGTAGTCGATCAGGGTCGGGGGGACCTCCTCGTAGCTGCCGCCGAGGTCGTAGGCGAGCCAGACGTGCCAGCCGGCGCGGCGCAGCAGTGCCGCCTCGACGAAGTCATGGCTCAGGATATCGCCGCCGAAAGGTTCGCTCCCCGGCAATCGCGGCAGACCGCAGTGGTCGGCGAACGGCTTGACCCGAATGATGGCGTTGTGGCCCCAGAAGTTGCTCGTGCCGAGCTGCCAGAACGAGAGTCCGGCGGCGAACATGGGCCCATAAAGGCTCCCCGCGAACTGCAGCACGCGGGCGAAGAGCGAGCTGTGGTTGACCGGCACCGGAGGGACCTGAATGAGGCCGGCATCCGGGTTGCGCTCCATCCGCGCGACCAGCTCGACCAGGGTCTCGCCGGACATGATGCTGTCCGCGTCGAGCACGATCATGTATCGGTAGCGTCCGCCCCAATTCCGGCAGAAGTCGGCCAGGTTTCCGCTCTTACGGCTCGTGTTCTCAACGCGGTTGCGATAGAAGACGCGGCCCGTTGGGCCAAGTTCGAGCGCCCACTGGCGCCACAGCAGTTCCTCCTGCACCCAGACATCGGGATCGCGGGTGTCGCTCAGGATGAAGAACTCGAAGCCCTCTTGCTTCCCGGTCTCCATCAGCGATTGGTGCATCGCTCGAAGCCCCGCGAAGACGCGGGTGGGATCCTCGTTGTAGACCGGCATCACCAGCGCGGTTCTGAAGGGCTCTGCTCCCTCGGCGGCCGGCTCGTGACCGGCGCTTGCGATGGCATAGGGGTCGCGTCCCCGGAGCAGCAGGAGGAAACCGAGCGTTGCAGTCCAGAAAGAGGCGCTGATCCAGAGGATCAGGATCGCGTAGAGGACGAGCAGCAGAAGCTCGAGGGCGCGGATGCCGCCTTCCTGGAAGGAGAGGATCAACAGCACCATCGCGCCCAAAGTGGTCAGGAGCACGAGCGAGAAATAGAGGGTGCGGCGAATGTGGCGACCGGCTCCGCCGCGCAGCTGGTTACTGCTCATGGATGCGGGCTCGTGCTTGCCCGGCCGCCGACCAGCCGCCGCAGTCGAGCCGCGATGCGCTGGCGCACGCCGTAGCAGCAGAGCAGGATGGGGCTTGGCTCCATGTCAAGGGCTGCGGGCTCCGGGACCGCCATCACAGTGGCAGCGCGGATGGCCCCGCCGAGGTCTCCCTCGGTGAACCCGGCGAAACGGGCGGTCCAGTTGGGCACTGCGCCGCCTAGAACCGTGGCACGGGTGGCGTGGAGGCTATCGCGATCCCCGGCCAGGCCGAGCTCGCGATCGAGCCAATCATCGAGCAGGCCCCAGACCTCCTCGATCGCGACCACCAAGGGGTCCTCCACCTCGGCGGCGGCCAGCCGGGTCTGCAAACGGTGCCGGACTTGCTCGCTCAGGCTCTGCAGCTCGCGGGCGCTACTGACCCCGAGGGCACGCAAGTACTCGGTCACTCGCCCTGCCACCAGATCCCAGTCGCTGGGCTCGCCGCCCAGCTCGGGATGGGGCACGGTCGTCAGGCTCGATCCGGTGTCACCTTCGGTCATCCTGGTCACTCCCGAACCCAGTGATAGGTCCAGGTCTCGGTCAGTACGTCTGGTCCTTTGCGCAGGAAGGCGCGCAGGTCCACCGGGGTATCGCCGTCCGGTGTTAGCTCGAAAAAGAGCCGCCAGCCGTTGATCTCTGGATTGGGTTGGGCGACGGCGTCGGACAGGGCGCCCGATGAGGCGGAGACGACCGCCTCGACGGGGGCCTCGGGCGGCTGGTTGGCGAGGGAGTCCCCGACGAAATCCATGACGAACTTGCGCCGAGTCCGGTCCAGGATGTCGGTGCCACCCGCGCCGATCCGGGTGGCCCAGGTTCGGCCACCAAGAAGCTCTGCCTCGGGGTCGCGGCTGAAACGCAAGCGATACTCGAGCGCCATCTGCTGGCCGGCCTGGACCGGGGTTTCTGGCACCCAGAAGGCGACGATATTGTCGTAGCGCTCGGAGTCGCTCGGGATCTCGACGAGCTGGACGACGCCCTTGCCCCAATCCGCGAGCGGCTCGACAAGCACGCTCGGGCGATCCTGGTAGTGGGCTTCGAGGTCCTGATAATGGGTGAAGTCGCGGTCGCGCTGCAGCAGGCCGAAGGCTTTCGGGCTCGTGACCTGGAGGTCGGTGATGCGCAGGCCGTGGGGATTGGTCAGTGGGCGCCAGATGCGCTCTCCGTGTCCCGTTTCGATCACCAAGCCGTCCGAGTCGTGGACTTCGGGCCGGAAATCGTCGATGAACCGCTCCGTGTTCTCGCCGTGGAAGAACATGCTGGTGAGCGGGGCGATGCCAAGCTTTTGCACCGAGTCGCGGAAGAAAAGCTGCGCCTTCACATCAATCAGGGTCTGGAGCCCCGGCTGGATGCGAAAGCGATAGGCGCCAGTGAGGCTTTCGCTGTCCATCAGGGCGTAGACGGTGATCTCGGTGGCGTCGCGGTCGGGCTTCTCGATCCAGAACTCGCGGAAGACCGGGAACTCCTCATTGCTTGCGAGCCCGGTATCGATGGCCAGGCCGCGCGCACTGATCCCGTAGTGGAGCCCTTGGGCAACGGCGCGGAAATAGCTCGCACCGAGGAACACCGCGACCTCGTCGAAGACGTCGTCCCGATTGAGCGGATAGAGCAGACGCAGACCGGCGAAGCCGATATCCGCTGGGATATCGGTTGGGACCGGGTTCTTGCCGTAATCGAACAGACTCCCGACGAAGTCCACCGGGACGGCGTGTCCCTGGTCGACGACATTGATCACCACGCGGTCCTCGAACATGAAGCCGCGGGGAAAGAACTGAACGCGAAACGGCAAACCTTCTGCGGCCCAGAGGGACTGGTCGCGCTGGAAGCGGATGTCCCGGTACTTGTCGTAATCCAGATCCGCAAAGTAATGCGGCAGCTCGGGGCGGTCCGGGGCGTATGGATTCGCCACAAGGTCGCTCGCGCGGCGCGCGACCGAGGCGAAGGTAAACCCGCCGGGCACCCCTTCGTCGATGCCAACAGGATCGATGGTGGCCTCCCCGGAGGCGAAGCCGCTGCTTGCCAAGGCTATAGCAAGAGCCAGGAGCGCGCCCGGAAATCGAACTACTCGCTTGTCCATGGGAGAATAGCCCTACCGCTGATGCATGGAAATGATGATGATCGTAGTCGGGGAAATGGGGGCGCCTCGAAACCGGTGAGAGTGCGCACGGGAGGATACTGGACGTGGCTTTGAGCTTTCGTCAGGGGGCGCTTTGGTCCACGCTGTCGCATCTGCAACATGCAGTCCTTATGCACCCGGTCAAGGGCCGCACAGCTTCGTGCCGCCCCGGCACTCAATCATAGAAGTGCGCCCCGACAAACCGCCTTGCCCCCTGATCCCGAACGTCGAGGACTCGAAATCCATTGTAGCGCTGAAACCACCGAAAGTGGGACAGGGGCATGCGCCCCGGTGCATCCATGGTCATCGGGAAGCGCCGGCACTCGGTACTCATCAAGAGGATGTGGCAGCTCGCTGATCGAATTCGGCGAATGAGGCGCACCTTGAAAAATTCAAGGTGCGCGCGCGGGGCAAGGATGCCCCGCCATTTTCAGTCGCTTAAGCGACTGAAAATGAAGCGAAGCGGAAATCGCATTTTCTCCTCGCGTCTTGAAAAATTGCCCGGATGGCAATTTTTCAAGGTCCCCCCAGTTAGGTGATAGGGTAGCGCAAGATCGCTGCCAAGGGTTTGCCGTCGGGGATATCCGACTCGCGCACGCTCAGGACCTCCCCGCCGGTCAGGAGCACTCTACGGGCGATTTCATCGACCACGCCGTAGGTCTCCGCACTGGCTGTGTCAGCGAAGGTGACCGTTCCATCGTTCTCGTCGACCGTGCCATGTACCACCTGATCCATGTCGACGAGCAGGCGCTGAACCGCACCGAAGGTGGCGGCCCGGGCGACGCGCTTGATGTCGGTGCTCGCCCGGTCCTCTTGGTCGCGCTGGCTGTATAGCGCGTGCCAGTCGGCGATCTGAGCCCGATAGAGCCCGTCCAGGATGGGCCGCGCGGCGGCGGCGAGTTCGGCTGCCGACAGACGCTCCGGATTTCCTTCGATGCCGGCCGCAGCCAGATGCGGGTAGGTGTTGACGGAGCGGTAGATGGCACCGAGGGACTCCACCGAGGCCAGGATCAAGGGTGTCGAGCTGCCGGCCAAGAGGCCACGTAGTGCCCCATCCACCTTGCGCGCATACTGACGCAGCCGCACCTTCTTGCCTTCGGACCCGCCGATGCGCCCCGAATAGGAACGGGTCGCGATGCTCGCCTCGCCAACCGCCGAGGCGGCGTCCTTCGGCATTCCCTCGATCTGGACCTCGCTGGCCGGTAGATCGGCGGTGACCTCGATCAACCGCACGCCACCATCGGCCAAGGCCAGGACATACCCGGCGTTGCAGAAACTGACCGAGCGCAGCAGCGGCTTGAGATGAAAGCGATCCGAGATCTTCACCAACGGTTCGAGGGCATTGGGCACTCGGAAGGTGCGCAAGTTGTCGGGGGTCGCGAACACGACGAGTCCGTGAGCTTGAAAACGCCAGAATTCGGCGTCGTCGACGAGGTCGTCGAGTTCCTCGATCAGATCTCTGACGCGCCGCTTGTCGGAGCCCACAGCTTCCAATTGATCGAGCGCGGTCTTCGTCAGGTTCTTCATCAAGATGCGATCGGCATCGGTTTTGGTGCTGACGGGTGTCGTTGGTAACGCGATGGAAACGGCGATGTCGGTGCGCTGCGTGGCCAGGTCGGTCAGATCGTCGGCGGTCGGGAGATCGAGATAGAGCATGTCATGGACTTCCTGTGATGTTGTGGAACCTTTGTGACGATAAGTCTCGGTCCGGTCTTGAAGTGACCTTTGGCGACTCTACCCCCTTTCCTCGGCCGCGCCAAACATCTCGGCAATGACGCGGGTTCGGTAATCAAAAATGAGATCAAGCCGTTGTTGCACTATGAGCCGGTCGAGCAAACTGCCCACGAAGCCATAGAAGACCTTATAGTGTACCGAATCGATCATCACCACATTTCCATCGGGCGTTTCTTCTAGGTAGTGCTTGTGGTGCCAAAAGAGGAAGGGGCCGAACCGTTGCTCATCGACAAAGAAGTGGGGCTCTTCGGCATGTGTCACTTCGGTTACCCAGCTGAAAGGAATGCCAAAAAAAGGCTTGACTTTGTAGGTGATGATTTGTCCGCCATGTAGCGATCGTGGGCCACTGAAAGACTGGATATCAAAACTCATGAAGGCAGGAGTGATCAGCTTCAGATTCTCGGGTTGCGTAAAGAACTCCCAGGCCTTGTCGATCGTGGTGGCAAGAGTTTGACGGCGGTAGAGATGGTGCAGCGACATGGGTCAGGAAGGTGCCTACGAATGGATTGAGTGATCGAGTGCCTGATATCAAGGTCGCGTGAAGGGGCAATGGCCTGATATATGGGCCAATTTGCATTGATCAAAACGAGAACTGATAACCGATCATTCGATGACGAGGGGTCGCGTCTACGAGCGCTTTGCCGAAAGGAGGCCGCACGGTGGCCGTAGCACGTGCGGCTATCCACCTCCGACATAGCGATAACGTGCGCCGAAATCAAGAAACACGAGCGTACAGAGGGAGGGTCGCCGACATCACCGACGGCATCGGGTCGGATGCGAGGATCGCTGACGACCGTGAGGGCGGTCCTTTCCCGAGGTCTGATAAGGGCTCCCCGGGCGGTTACTCGTCATTCGGTGGGGCGATCGCCCGCGCGGCGCGAAGCACGGCGTCCTCGACCTGACGAAGCTGAGCCGCTTCGCTGATTTGCGCCTCCCAGTCTTCCCTATAGGTGCCGCCGACGAAGCTCCCGAATTGCATGTGGTTGCCGCCGGGAATCGGCACCGAGATCGCATGGGGCGGGAATGTGTGCCTGTGCGCTGCGTGCTTGTCCGGTGGCGAACCATCGGGTCGGGCGCGGTGGATATGCCAGACGGGGAGAGGGCTGTCGGCGAGCGTGGTGCCTTCGAGTGGGTAGGCGTCCAGCAGGATCACCCCGGCGAGGCGCTCAGGGTAATCGCGAGCATAGCCGCTGATCGTAGCGCCACCCATCGAGTGGCCGATCGCGATCCAGCGTGTCACCTTGGGGAAGGCGGGTGGCACCTCGGCCGCCGCCTCAGGGCGAAGAAGGGCCAAGCGCAGCGGCATCTGGATGCCGACGCCCAGATAGCCAGCCTCCGCCAAGGCCCGGAGCAACGGCGCGTATCCGCGCACGTCGCTGTTCGCACCCGGGTAAAGGATCAGCCCGGTCGCAGGCGGTCTCCCGCGAGGCGCGAAGATCAGCCATGGGTCCTCATAGGAGACCTCGACGTCGCCGCTCGACGCGAGAGCCGCTTCAGCGGCAGCGCCGGGCGTGGCCGGATTGAGCTGCATCCAACCAATCTGTCCGCCAATAAAGCCTAGCGGCACCAGCACGACCAATCCCACGATCAAGATCAGAAGTTTGCGCATAGCCAAGAAATCCGTGCACGATCCGCTTATCCGGTGGCCGAAGAATACTTGTGAACAGGAATACAGGAGCGTAGCACGATGTGCCTCGATACGGGAACAGAGGCACGGATGAACCATGAAAGGCATGGGCTATGGCCAGCGTGCGAGCCGCACGATTGGGCAGCCTGAAAAGCCTTTCTCGAGCCTTCTCGAATGCTTGATGGTGCTATGGCTTTCAAGGAGAATAACAAGTTTCCTCTCGTATCGTAGACCAGGCATTTCTCACATGATCAACACCCGAATGCAGATGAGCTCTCGCTGGTTTACCATCGCAGGAGTGCTCCACCTTCTTGTTGCCCTAGGCGCCTATCCAGGGGGGCTGGCAATGATGATCAGTCCGGATGGGTCATTGATGGGCGTGGAAGGCATCGTGGACAGAATTCCGTTTGATTCCTTGTTGATCCCCGGTATCCTGCTATTCACGGTCAACGGCATCGGGCAAACGGTGGCCGGGATCTACAGCCTCCGCAAGCACCGGCTGGCACCCTACATATCCGCCGTTTTCGGTCTCGGATTGATCATCTGGATCTTTGTGGAGACGCTGATGCTCCAGAAGATCGTATTGGCGTCAATCTTATACCTTGGCATCGGTGTTTTACAAACGGGTATCGCCATTTATCTGTTTTCAGCGGCCAAAAAAGGCCAGGCAAGAGACAGTGGAAACCTTGACTAGGCGATCATTCGATCGTCGACGTGAAAGGCAAAAGGGATGGTCGGTGCCATCGCCGTTTTGTGAATTCAGCCGGTCTCGATATGCTCGCAGGTGTTGCGAACCCCGTGCCCTATGTGGCCAGATGTGCCGGTTGTCGGGCCTATCTCCGCTTCAGGGTAGGCCCTCTCTATCGAAATACAGGCCAGGAGCCGCTCGCACAAATGCGCAGAGATGATGATTCCATTCGGATTGATCGAGTTCATGCCCATGACATCGATGCAATGCTGAGTTTGTACGTTGATCTGTTTCACGATCGTGAGCCATTGACGAAGTGTTTCGGCTTCAGTCGGGAGCGCATGATCACCATTGCGCGGACCCTGTTCGACGAGAGGAGTAACAATGTGCTCGCGCGGGGAATCTGTTGGATTGCGCGAGATCGCGCGGCGGCGAACAGGGAGGTCGGGTTTGTCCTGGGTGATGACCCGGCCGCCGCGGGTGGACATCGGATGCCTGACCACCTGACCGACGAAGAGAGACGGCGGCTCCCGGACGTGATGTCGCTCTTGGAAGAGATTCGCCGACCGGTAAAGGACCGACTGGCGTCGGATCCGGGGACCTGTTTGCACGTGTCGGCGGTAGGCGTTGCGCCCGGATACGAAGGCGCGGGCCTGGCAACGCGTCTGCTGCAAACGGCTCTCGCGGATGCCGAGGCGCATGGGTTCCTTCATGCGTTTGCCGAGTGCACGAGCCCGGCATCGCGGACCCTCCATCAGAAATGCGGGTTCGCCCATGTTCAAAGCGTTCCGGTGCACCGGTTCTCCGTGGACGGTCGACGCCCATTCATGGAGTGCCCTCTGGATGTGCACCTGATGTGGAGGGTTTTCGATGGCGGGCAGCCCAAGTCGCGCGACGCGCCGCGATAGTCGCGGTTCGCTCAACGTCGCGACCACTGCCGCACATGTCGATGTCTCCTTGGCGATCAGGGGGTCACGACGTCGCGAGCCGGCGCGTTTGCTCGACGAGCAGGCGCGCGAGGGCGCGGGTCGCGGGGCCGGCTGCGGCCGGGTCGGCAAAGACCAGATACAGGGTCTCGACCCGGCTCGCGCCCTGGGCCAACGGCAGCGGCCGCAGGGCGCCGCTGGCGAGCTCGGCGACGATGTGGTCGCGCGGGATCCAGGCGAACGCGAGTCCGCGCTCGATGATCGCAATCGCCGTCGCCAGGTGGGAGACGGTCCAGCGCTCGTCGGCCTCGAGCCAGCCGCTGTCGACCTGCCGAAAGCGCCCGGTGTCGCGAATCACGACCTGCCGGTGGGCGCGCAGATCCGCGAGATCGAGCGGGCGGTCGAGCCGGTGCAGCGGGTGATCCGGCGCGGCGACCGCGACGAATTCGACCGTGACCAGCGGATCGCCGAGGAAGCCCGGTGGCACCAGACCGGTCACGGCCAGATCCGCCTGCCGCAATACCAGCGCCTCGCTGGTCCCCGATAACACCGTTTCGATCAGCTGGATGCGCGTCTGCGGGATCTCGGCGCTGAAGCGCGCCAAGGCGCACAACAGGGGTTCGGGCGGCATCACGAGTTCCACCGCGAGCCGCACCTGTGGCTCCCAGCCCTGAGCCAGCGTCGTTGCGAGGTGCTCGAGCCGGCACGCCTCGGCGAGCAGGTGCCGGGCGCGCTGCAACAGGACTTCACCTGACGCCGTAAGCACTGTCCGGCGGCCCTGCGGAGCGAGGACCGCGACCGGTAATTGCTCCTGCAGCCGTTTGAGGCTGTAGCTGACCGACGACTGACTGCGTCGCAACGCCTCGGCGGCCGCCTCGAAGCCGCCCTGATCGACGACGGCTTCGAGGGTCGCCCATTGCTCGAGGGTCGTGCGCGGTGGTTCGCTGTCCATGATAAATCGAAATATCTGATGAGTTAGCGCTAAAAATACCATAGAAAGATCGCCTGAACGCACCAAATATCGCTGTAACGCGATCTCTCCACGGCTTCAACGAGGTTCCAACCATGACCAAGGTCCTGCACATCGACAGCAGTCTCTTCTCCGGGCAAGGCGTCTCCTCGACGCTGGCCGCGGATCTGGTGCGCCGTCTGCGGCAACGGGATCCGTCCGTCGCGATCACGCATCGCGATCTGGGGCGCGACCCCATCCCGCATCTCGACGCGACCCGCCTGAGCGCGCTCAGCACGTCCGAGACCGAGCGCAGCCCCGAGCAACAGGCCGTTGTCGACGAGGCCGATCGGCTGATCCGCGAGCTTCAAGACGCGGACCTGCTGCTGCTCGGGGTTCCCATGTACAACTTCGGCATCCCGAGCCCGCTGAAGGCCTGGTTCGATCACGTCGCCCGCGCCGGCGTCACCTTCCGCTATACCGCGCAAGGACCGGAAGGCCTGATCAGGAACACGCGCGCGGTGGTCGTGACGAGTCGCGGCGGGCGGCATCGTGGACAGCCGACCGACACCCAGACCAGCTATCTGACGACGATGCTCGGCTTTCTCGGGATCGAGGACGTGCGCTTCATCTATGCCGAAGGGCTGAACCTCGGCGAGGCCGAGCGCCGCGCGGGTCTGGCCGGGGCCAATGACGAGATCGAGCGGCTCGCGGCCGCGTGAGGAGGATGTCATGACCAACACAGCGATCGAACGTATCCTGACCGCCACGCCGGCCGCCGACGGTGCCGGCGTCAAGCTCTACCGGATCCTGGGACCCGATGGCCTGCGCGGTCTCGATCCCTTCCTGCTGCTCGACGACTTCGGGTCGGACGCGCCGACCGAGTCGCTGGCCGGCTTTCCGTCGCATCCGCACCGGGGCTTCGAGACCGTGACCTATATGCTCGCCGGCGCGATGCGCCACGAGGACCACCTCGGCCACCGGGGTCTGGTGACGGCCGGCGGCGTGCAATGGATGACCGCCGGGCGCGGCGTGATCCACTCGGAGATGCCCGAGCCGGAGGACGGCCGCCTGCGCGGGCTTCAGCTCTGGATCAACCTGCCGGCACGCGACAAGATGAAGGCGCCGGCCTATCGCCAACTGGCGGCCGACGCGATCCCGACCGCCACCTGGCCCGATGGCACCCAGGCGAAGGTCATCGCTGGCGTTCTGGACACCGGTGCGCGAGCGGTCCGCGGCCCGGTCCAGGGTCTCGCCACCGAGCCGCTGTACGCCGATGCGCGTCTACCCGCCGCAGCGCGGCTGAGGGTCCCGGTCCCGGCCGGGCATCGACCGCTCGTCTACGTGATCGAGGGCCGGCCTACGATCGCCGGGCAGGCGCTCGCGCCGCGCCAGATGGCGGTTCTCGTGCCGGGCACCCCGATCGAGTTAGAGGCCGACGCCGACGGCGCCCGGGTGCTGCTCCTCGCGGCGCGGCCGCTCGGTGAGCCGATCGCCCATTACGGCCCCTTCGTCATGAACAGCCGCGACGAGATCCGCCAGGCAATCGCGGATTACGAGGCTGGGCGGCTGGCGGCCTGAACCACCCGCTCTGCCGTTCGGTCACGGGTCGCGGCGCACCGCCTGCATCACCCGCCAGCCGTGCCGTCACGCTTGGCGTTGCCGCTGGGAATCGGGGGAGCCCTCTAACGCTCGCGAGGGGAAAGGTGGCCGCGGTCCGGTGCATCGCCCTCCAGATCGTCGCGTGCCGCCAGCCCGGCGGCCTTCCCTTCGCCAAGGAGCACAGCCGCGAGAGCCGGCAGCAGTACCAGGGCTGCGAGCATGTTGACGAGGAACATGAAGGCCATCAAAAGGCCCATGTCGGCTTGGAACTTGAGCGCTGACAGGGTCCAGGTGGCGACACCGACGCTCATGGTCGCGGCGGTAAACATGACGGCGATACCGCGTTCACGGAGCGCCTGAAAGTAGGCCTCGGGCAGGTCGTCGCCCTGCCGCAGGCGGCGGGCCATTCGTTCGTAGAGATAGATTCCGTAGTCGACGCCTATCCCGACGGCAATGGCCACGACCGGTAACGTCGAGACCTTGAGGCCGATATCGAGCAGCGCCATCAGAGCATTGCACATGACGGCAACGATCGCGAGCGGCAAGACGATGCACAGGGTGGCCCGCCATGATCGGAATTCGGCAAAGAATAAGAGGCTGATGGCGCCGAAGACCAGGAGCAGGATGGTGGCGGAGGCGGCGTCGACGGCCTCGTTCGTCGCGGCCATCACACCGGCATTGCCCGATGCCAGCAGAAAATCGACATGGTCGGATGGATTTGCCTCGCGGAAGTTCTTGACCTCGCGGATGACATGCGCGAGCGTCGGCCCTTCGTGATCGCGGGTGAAGATCAGAACCTGCATGGCGCTGCAGTCGGTATTCAGCAGGCCGGTTCCGGTGTCGATCGGCGTCACCGATTGCGCGAGCACGGTGGGGTTGCGTGAGAGAACCTGCCAGCGCGGATTGCCCTCGTTCCAGCCGGCATTGACGACGCGCGCGAGGCCGGGCAGCGCGACGACGCTTTGCACCCCGTGCACGCCGCGCATCGTCAGCTCGAAGCGGTCGATCAGATCCATGATCTCGTAGTTCGTGCAGGCCCCGTCGACACCACGGGTTTGGACGATGACGGAGAGCACGTCGACGCCGATCGAGAAGGCCTCGACGATGGCCGCCGCGTCGCGGTTGTAGCGCGAGTCTTCGTGCAGCTCCGGAATGCCGGTTCCGACATCTCCGGTGCGCAGGTCGCGTGCTTGCCAGGTGGCCATGACCAACACCGCGAGTGCGATGCCCAACACCAGCCGCGCGTGCCGCGGTTCGGCCAGCTTGCGCAAGCGCAGCCAAAGCCAATCGAGCTTGTGTTCGCGACTCGCGCCGAGTCGCAGATCCCGGGCCGGGAGTCGCAACCAGGACAGCAGGATGGTCAACAACATCATGTTAGTGACCAGGATCAGTGCGACGCCGAGCCCAGCGGTCATGGCCAGTTCGCGCACCATGTCGATCTCGATGCGCACGATGACGAGAAAGCCGATCGCCGTGGTCGTCAAGGCCATCGATCCAGGTATCACGAGCTTGCGGAAGCCCTCGCGCGCGGCATCCAGCGGTTCGCGGCCCATCATGATCTCCAAGCGCCAGGCGTGGGTCATCTGGACGGCGTGGCTGACGCCGATCGAGAAGATCAGAAAGGGCACCAGGATCGACAGTGGATCGATGCCGAAACCGATGATTGGCAGCAGGCCCATCAGCCAGACGACGGGGACCATTGCGCACAGCAAGGTCACCGCGGCGAGCCGGACCGAGCCGGAGTAGCGGTAGAGCAGCAGTGCCGTGACGGCGAACGAAATCACGAAGAACAGCAGGACGCCGCGGGCGCCGTCGGTGATGTCGCCGATGGCCTTGGCGAAGCCTATGATGTGTACGTCGAACCCCTCGCCGGCGTAGCGGGCACGGATCTCCTCGAGTTGCCGCGCCACGGCCAGATAGTCGAGCCGTTCGCCCGAGACCGGGTCGACCTCGAGCAGTTCGGCGGTGACCATGGCAGCGCTGTGGTCATTGGCGACCAGGCGGCCCAATTGACCGGATTTCAGGACGTTCTCCCGCACCTCCTGCAATTCATCGGTGGTTGCCTGAAAACCGGCGGGGATCACGTTCCCGCCCGAAAAACCCTCCTCGACCACCTCGATGAAGCGTACGTTCGGCGTAAACAGCGAGGTGACCGTGGCACGGTCGACACCAGGGATGAAGAAGACCTCGTCGGTGATCGATTGGAGGCGGGCGAAGAAGTGCGGGTTGTAGATCTCGCCTTCGTGCTGGCGCAGCGCGACCAATATGCGATTGGCGCCGCCGAACGTCGAACGATAGGCGACGAAGGTCTGCATGTATTCATGCTCGAGCGGGATCATCTTCTCGAAACCCGCATCGACTTGCAGGCGGGTGGCCGACGCGGCGAGGAGCAGCGTCGTCAGCGCGAAGAAGGCGAGAAAGGCCCCGCGATGGCGGAACAAGACCTGGCCGAGGGTTGCGGAGAAGGCGCGCATCGTCAGAGATCGCCTTGGGGATGGCGGGGTGCGCGGTCCGCTTCGTGCACACCGCGTTCGCCGATCAAGAGCAGACCATCCTTGTCCTTCCGGTCGATGACGGCGGTGAAATTGCGACTGGTATCGCTGTCCAGGGCCGTAAGATTGGTCGCGCCTTGCTGTCCGGTCAAGACCAGCCCGTTCTGGCCGACCAGCACGAGGGTTCCGTCGGCGAGGACTAGGCCGCCGAAGAGCGAGGACTCGGTTCCGGTGGAGATTTCGGTCCAGGTCTCTCCGACATCGACGGACCGGTACAGGTGACCGCGCATCCCGAAGGCCAGGACCGATTCGTCTGGTAGCGCCAAGGCACCGAACCAGGAGCCGGCGTAAGGCGAGTCGAGCGCGTGCCAGGTCGCCCCTTCGTCATCCGAGCGCAGCAAGGTGCCGGCCTCGCCGACGACCAACAGGTGGCCGCCAACCGCGACGATGGCGTTCAGATGCAGCTCGTTTCCATCGACCGTGCGCTCGACCCAGTCGAGTCCGGCGTTGCGACTTTCGAGCGCACGACCGTAGGCGCCGATCGCGAAGCCGTGTCCGGAGTCATTGAACCAGACGGACAGGAGGGGTTCTTCGGCCGCCGGTTCCGAGAAGACCTTCTGCCAGTTCAGACCACGGTCGACACTGCGCAGGATCGTGGAATCATGGCCGACGGTCACGAGCGTCTGGTCGTCGACGGCCGTTACTGCCGTCAGCATCGGTGTCCGCGGCGTGGTCGCCTGCTGCCAGGTCTGCCCGTCATCATCGGAAAAAAAGACCGCACCGCGCTCGCCAACAACGATGAGCCGCTCGCCGACCCGGGCGACATCGAGCATCAAGAGGTGTTCGATACGCACCTCGGTCGTCGGCATCGCGGGGAGCGGCCGCTCCGCGAAGGCAAACACGGCGGCCATGACGACGAACGCCGAAAAAGCAAATCCGATAAGCCTTTGCAACGATTTGACCTTCGCGGCACCGAGTGCCCCTCGTGGTTGCTTCCAAGCCCGCTATTGGCCCTCTCCACGCACACGCGCCAGCGCACCCGAGGCGCCGCGGGCGATCTCGGGAGTCAGCGCGCGGATCACACGCGTGCCCGCTGGTCACGCGGCCAGCGGGTAGCAAGCCTCAGGGCGCTCCCTATTGCGCGTTGCGTCTTTTCGCGTCGCGCGGCACGGTCAGCGTGTCCCGATGCCGCGTAACCCGGCTGGCGTGAAGCGCGCGGGTCGATACTCGATCTCTTCGTAGATCCTCGGTTCGTCGTTTCTCAAGCCCATTGCGATATAGCGGCGTGATTGGAGGTCGTGATGCACTTCGATGACCGGATAGTGCATCGGGATGTCATAGAAGTTGATGTTGTGTTGTTCGGCAACCCGCCACAATTGATCGCGCCCATCATATTTGTCGATGACCAGCACCATCCAGGAGTCTTCATCGATATAGAAGGTCCGGCGCTTGTAGATATGGCTGGCGCCGGGCTTCAGGTTCGCGTCGACGACCCAGACCCGGTGCAGCTCGTAGCGGGCATGCTCGGGATTGATATGGCCGGCCTGGAGCACATCGGCCATGCCGATCGTGTTCCCGACGAGCTTGTACGAGTTATAGGGCACGTAGATCTCGCGCTTACCGACGAGCGTCCAGTCGTAACGGTCGATGGCCCCATTGAACATGAAGAAGTCGTCTGTCGTGCGCAGTCCGTCCGCGGCGGTGCCGGGGTTGTCGTAAGCGATATTCGGCGCCAGCCGCACGCGGCGCTGACCCGGGTTGTAGGTCCAGGCTTGGCGCGAATCCAGGTAGTCATGAACGAGCAGGATCTGACCCGCGAGCCTCGCCGGCGCGGTCACTGTCTGCAGGAAGTTGAACATCTTTCCCGGCTCGATCTGGTCGGGCGATTTGGTGAGGCTGCCGTAGTGGAAGTCGTACTCGTATTCGAAGCGTACCGGTGTGTAGCTGCCGGTGCGCGTGACGGCGGCCTGGCTCCAGTTCATCGCGAGGGTCTCGCCGCGGTAGCGGGCCAAGTGGTTCCAGATCGCCTCGGCGCCATTCTTCGGGATCGGGAACGGGATCCCTCCAGTGGTTCCGGCGATGGTGCGACCACCATCGACCAAGGATGCTCGGGTCGCATTCGCAGTGGTCTGGTCGTAATGGCGTTGCGGGAAGGCGGCGCTGCGCCGCGTGGGAAACACCCTCATCTTCCAGGTCGGATAGGTCTCGAGCAGCGCGATCTGTCCCGGTGTCAGCTTGTCGCGATGCTGGCCCAGGTTGGTCGCGTCGATCGTGAAAAGGGGCCGATCCTCCGCAAAGGGATCGGCATAGTGGCCGCCACGGACATGGCCGGCCGGGGGGCGGGTCAGTCCGCCGTTCCACGTTGGAATCGTGCCCGCGGCGTTGCCCGCGCGTTCCGCACCCATCGGCGTGAGGTCCCGACCGAGGCGGGCGGCCTCGGTCGCCGAGACCTGGGCGAGGGCGATCGGAGCGGCCAGGATGAGTGCCAGAGCCGCGCCGATGGTGCGCATCATCTTCTGCATACTGAGTTCTCTCCGGAAAATCACGAATGGGTCAGAAGGAGTAGCTCACGCTCATTGCGAGGAAGTCGCGGTCGACGAGCGGGTTGGTGTGGCTGGCATAGGCGGCCGGTTGGCCGGGCGGCAGGCTTTGGCCCGGTGATGGCGTATCGACACCTCGGACCTTGTCGCCACCAAAGAAGGACGTGTAGGCGAGATCCGCCTGCCACTTCTGCCGGTAATTCAACTCGACTCCCAGCGTCAAAGCCTTCGCCCCCTCATTGAAGGTTGGGCTGCGTCCATCGACGTCGTGGAAGAAGGCGATCCTCGGAAAGAGCGTGGCCGGTCCGATCGCGTTCGGGTATTCGAAGCGGGCGAGCAACCGGTAGCCCCAAGAGTCCTTCGTCGCGAAGCAGTTCGTGTCGGTCGAGCCGTACGAGGCGGCTGTCGCTGAACCCGGTTGCGGGAGGTGGCAGCCGGGAGCCGCAAAGCGGATATCGGAAGGCAGCTGGAGCCGGGTGTAGCCGACCTCGCCGACCAGGATTACTTGATCAGCCGCCAGCACGCGCGACAGGGCTTTGGTCGCGGTCATCTGCATCTGATGCATTTCGACCCGGCGATAACCGGTGATCTCGGTCCCATAGGGGACAGCGGCCGCCGCGGCGGGGTCGGTGCCGGTCAGTTGGTTGCCGATTCCGAGAGCCGCGCCGAGCAGCTCCGCCGACGGCAATTGCAGCGGCTGGTTGCGGCGATAGGAATACTCGCCCTGGAGCGCGATGCCGGCCGGCCCCGAGGTATTGAAGCTCACGCCGAACAGCTGGATGTCCTTCGGATAATCGACGAAGTAGCTCCCTGCACCACCGCGGCGGGCCGCGTTGCCGCAGGCCGCGTTGGTCGCATTGAGCGCCGAGAGCTGTGTCGCGAGCGCGATATTACCGCCGAGCACACCGGCCAACGCGCCGATGTTCGCCGCCGAATGCAAGGCGCCGAAGGTCGGGATGTCGACGACCGTGCAACCAGGCGCGCCGGGCGCGACGGGTATGCCGGCTGCCCCCAGGGCTGCGTCGGCACCGCCCGGCAGCGGTCCGGCAATGGTTCCAGGTGTCGTGATACCGCCGCGATAGCCTGACGCATAAGGGATGCGGCTGTGGTAATTCACATGGTAGAAACCCAGCTCGGTGAAGTTCAGTGCCGGCAGAAAGGCGCGCAAGGCCACGCCGTACTCCCCTCCGTCGCCAGGCTGGCGATCCGGCGATCGCGGGGCCGAAAGCTGTCCGGCCGGGTCCACCGGGAAGATGCCAGGTAGGGCATTCCCGTCGTTGCGCCGCCCGAACCCGGTATAGGCCGTCGAGCCCCCTTTCGCGACGAAGTCGTTGGTGCTCAAGAAGGTACCGACCGGGTCGATCTTCGTCTTCTCCCACTGAGCCATCCACAGCGCTTCCAGCGACAGGTTGTCGGTCAACTCCTGCGCGCCCCACAGGATCGTGGTCGGCATCAATCCCTCGCGCAGCTCGGACCCCGGAATCCGTAAGCGACTGACATTGATCGGGTTGAGTATATTGATCCCGTTCAGGATGAAGGTGCTTTCGCCCCAGCTGACGACCTGTCGACCCAAACGCAGATTGAGATCGCGGCCCGCGACGTCGAACCGCCCGCGCACGAAGGCATCGAGCAGCTCCGCGTCGCGGCCGGCCTCGTGCCGGGCAGACCGATTGAGCTCGCCCTTGCCCATGATCGCGTCGTCATAAAAGTACGATGCCCGCACGAAGGCCCCGTAATCCCGGTAGTTCAGCTCCAGGTCGTGCGTGGCCTTGAACGCTAGAGAGACCAGTTCACCGCGATCGTAGTTCAGGTTGCCGTCGTCGGCGTTGGGATCGCGTGAGCTGCCGCCGTTGGCCAGGCTGATCAGCGACGACTCGCGGTTCTGAAGCCGCCAGAGCGCGCCAACGGACAAGGTGGTGTCGAAGCTGCCAGTGATCTCTCCGGATGTGAACTCGAACGCGGAAACGGACGGTGCCGCGATGGCCAAGGCCACCGCGGCACCCAGAGCACCGGCAATCAGATGGGGCGGTGCGGGACCGCGATTCTTTTCAGACATGAGCGATTTCCCCCTCGTACGGACGCCGGGCCACGCCGGCGGTGTTCTGTGTTGGTCTGGTCCCCCTTTTCGGCATCATACATTTTGGGATTTTGTTTGGGTAGCAACGCGCTGGATGCGCCAGGCGGCCAGCCGATGGGCGCCGCGCCGCCCTGCCCACCCGGCTTGGGTGCGTGGATAAGGGTATGATTTGTGAGGTGCGGTCATTTCCCGCCACGTTTCTAAGGCAAGGAGTCGCTCCGTGGCGTGCGGAGGACGGCAAGGGTCGTGTCGGTCAATTCCGAATCGAGAACGATGGAGTCAGAATGAAGAAGCTATCCAAGGGAACTCCCGTGTCTCTGGTGTTGGGTAGTGGCGGTGCCCGGGGGCTCGCTCATATCGGCGTGATTCAGTGGTTGGAGGAACAGGGTTATCGCATCGCGTCGATTTCCGGATCCTCGATGGGGGCGCTGGTCGGTGGCATCTACGCGGCGGGCGAACTGGATGCGTATCGCCGTTGGGTCTGCGCGCTGCGGCGCACCGATGTGCTGCGTTTCCTCGATTTCGCGTTCAGCGCCAATGGTCTGTTCAAAGGGGATCACATCATGGACACGCTGAGGGACATGGTCGGCGAGCACCTGATCGAGGATCTGCCAATCGCGTACACGGCGGTGGCGACCGATATCGAACGCCAGCGCGAGGTCTGGCTGTCGCGCGGTCCGCTCTTCGACGCCATTCGCGCCTCGATCGCGGTGCCCACCGTGTTCACCCCGCACCATCACGAAGGCCTGACACTGGTCGACGGCGGTCTCCTGAATCCGGTGCCGATCGCGCCGACCTTCCGCGATCTGACAGACCTGACCATCGCGGTCGATCTCAATGGCGAGACCGACATCGCACGCACACGGGATTCGGCGGCGGCGCGGGACGAGCGCGATGGCGGTGATCTCGATCTGCACGCGCGCATCGTGCAGTTTCTGGATGTCATCGGTCAGAATCTGATGGCCCCGCCGGAGCGGGACCTCGGGATGTTCGAGCTTGTGAGCCGGTCGTACGAGACGATGCAGAAGGCCATTGCGCGCCTGAAATTGGCGGCCTATGCGCCCGACGTGGTGATCGAGGTGCCACGCGATGCCTGTGGCGCGCACGAGTTCTTCCGCGCCCGCGAGATGATCGAGCTGGGGTATCGGCTGGCCGAGAGCGCGATGCCGAGCGGCGAGTCGACGACCGGACGAAGCTGCCCGGAGCGCAGTCTATTGGGCACTCGACACCGACCCTAGATAGCACCAGCTGACCGCCGGGTGAATGCGCCGATGCCCGTTGGGCCGGGTGTTGCCCGACGGGCACAGGCCGCGACCCTTGCACGAGCAGACGACGACAATCATGCCGGCCCCTTGCGAGAGCGGGTGGCGGTCTTGGGCACTGCGCTCATGTCCGCGACCAGTTCCTCGAAGCGGCGCACCGTCACGGGGCCTTCGTCGGCAGCCAGGGCCCTCGCGACATCGTCGAGACTGTGGGCCCCGTTGCTCTTGCGGCGTATCTCGCGGTCGATCTCCCGCATTACCCCTACCGCCCGGGCCGTGATGGGACCGCTGGAGCGCTCCACATCGAGGCTCTCGACGTCTTTTCCCCACTCGGCCAGTTTCCGGTGCGCCCTCTCGAAACGGGCCTCGCTGATGGTGCCCGACCGACGCAGGATCTCCAGTGAGTAATACTCCGCGAGCCCCTCGACGATCCAGTTGGCGCCGGGACCGCTGCGGGCGCGCATGGCGACGTGAATCAACTCGTGGACCAGAGTGCTGGTGCCGTTGCCGCTGATCAGCGGCCGGTCGCGGTGCAGGTAGATCGATCCTGGGCCGGACAGGGCACCACGCCAAAAGGGATCGCCTGCGCTAACCACCAACAAACGGTCGGTAAACCCGGGGAAGAGTTGCTGAATGGAGGGTAGTGTCCAACGCAGCAACGCCAGGATGTCGAGGTAGCGCACATCCTGACCGACCGGGGCCGACACGGCGACACGGCTGTCGCCGATGTGGTCGCGGCGGGTGCCGATGTGGCCCATCACCAGCCAGCCCGTCGGCCGGCCGAAGCGCCGGCGGGGATCGTCGACCTTGAACCGGCCGCTTTCATAGCGGGGATAACGGGTCTCGACGGACCAGCCCTCGGGCAGGCGGAATTGCAGCTTGGCGCTCGCGGAGGTGCGATCTTTGAACTTCGAGTGGATCGGCGGTACCAGATCGTCGGCGCGAAACAGCGCCCACTCGGGCGTGATCATGCCGTCGTAGGCACCGTTGTCCCGCCGACTGTTGATGTCCACCCGGTACTGCAGCCAGGCGTCCTGCGCCGGCGGTGTCCACCGCACCTGGTTGCCCTGGACAGAAACCTGTCCGGTGCCGAAAAAGTGGCTGTGGCGTTGCGGGTCGATCCGCAGCGTCAGCCGTTGAACGAAATGGACGTTGCGCGTCAGGCGGATCTTCACCACCGCGGATTCGCTCTCCGGCTTGATCCAGACGGAGTAGAGCACCCCGAAGGTCGCGGGATCGGTCGCGTTGGCGAACCCCGTCGGCAGCGTCAGTGCCGAGGCCAGTAGCAGGAGTCGCAGGATCGTCATCAAGCGCATGGGCAGCATCGCTGGTGGGTGACCGAGAACACGGCAGGGGTACCTGGGATCGTATCGACGGATTATAACGGGATCTCGAAGATTGCCCTGCGCTTCGAGCGCGACTTTCGACGGGGTCACCGATCAAGAGGGTGCTGCGTTGGCAATCGGTGAGACCGTTGCGTTCGGTCGTCACATCGACTCGGCCGCCGCTGGCGACGCAACCAGGAATAGAGTCCCGTGACGGTCACGGCGATCAGGAGCAGCGCGGACAACAGATTGATCACGCCCGACCAGGCGCCGGCCCAGGTGCCTTCGTGCAACTGCTTGACCCAGCTCGGCGTCGCGGTGACCGCGACCTGGCCGTTGGACTCGACGACATGGGCCGCTTCGCCTTGCGCTGACCTGGTCTTGACCAGGGCGCTGCCCGCCTGAAAGCGCCGTGCCATGACGAGCTGACCGTCCGCTGGCTGCGGCACGGCCTGGATCGCCCGCGCCAGACCGATGGGCTCGCCGGGCGCGAGGGTGGGTAACGTCGGCTTGCCGATGTGCAGGGCCATCAGCAGTCCGGTGATCGGCAACAGTGCGAGCAGCGGGAGCGCGAACCAGCCGATGCCGCGATGCCAGCCCCCGAGCGTGTTGCGCAGCCTGGGCAGGCCGAACAGGACGCCGGTGACCAGGATCGCGACCATGGCGTAGGTGGCGATCTCGACCAGGAGGCCGGCACCGACCAGCAGATTCTTGTGAAGATCGAGTGCGAAGCCGAACAGGTCGAAGCCCTGACTGGCCGCAGCGGTCCGCGTCGCGACATCGAAGGTCCCGGCTACGGCGGGGTCTTCGGATTTCACCTCGATCGATCGACCATCTGCCGACAGACTGACTGCGGTTGCCCGACCGGCCGGATCGATGGCCGCGAGTGCTGCGGCCACGGCGTCCGTGCTGACCCGGGCCGATGGGGCGGCGCTATGGTCGGTGCCCAGGATCGGCTTGACCGCGAGGATCGCCCCGGACAACAGGATGAGCAGGAACACCGGGGTCAGCCCCAGGGCCACCCAGCGATGGGCGATCAGGAGCGGGCGCTTGAGTCGTTTCGGAAGCATGGTGCGAGGTCCCTCGCCTTGGTTGAGCAGTGGTTCCCGCCGATGCAGCGGGATGTCGTTACCTTAGCCGGGGCCTGCGTTAAGCTGTGTAAGCCTCGTGTAAAGATCGGTAAAGTCCTGTAACAAGAGGTCAATGGCCTTGATTCTCGAACGCGGGTCGCGATGATGGTCGCCTCGGATGGCAAGTGCAGCGGGGGCGGTGATGACGCGGGTCCTTCTGGTCGATGACGACCTGGAACTGGGCGAGATGCTGACCGAGTACCTCGAGCGGGAGGGTTTCGAGGCGACGGCCGTGCCGGACGGTGAGACCGGTGTGCATCAGGCCCTATCGGGCGAGTACGGGATCCTGGTGCTGGACGTGATGATGCCGGGCCTGAATGGGATCGAAGCGCTGCGCCGCATCCGCGCGCAGGATCGGCGCCTCCCTGTCCTGATGCTCACGGCCAGGGGTGACGACGTGGACCGCATCGTCGGCCTCGAGCTCGGCGCTGATGACTATGTGCCCAAACCCTGTAGCCCACGGGAACTGGTCGCGCGCATCCGAGCCATCCTGCGGCGCACCCAGATGCCGGCGCCGAGCACCGCGTCGTCGGCGCCCTTGACCGCCGGGGCGCTGACCTTGTGGTCTGAACGGCGTCATGTGGAGTGGCGAGGCCAGCCGCTCGAGCTCACCAGTACCGAGTTCAATCTGCTCGAGGTGCTGGTCCGCCATGCCGGCCGGGTGGTGAGCAAACAGGAACTCTCGCAGCAGGCACTGGGCCGCCCGCTGGCCCGTTACGACCGCAGCATCGACGTCCACCTGAGCAGCATCCGGCACAAGCTCGGACTCGATGACGACGGCCGCTCGCCGATTCAGACGGTGCGCGGCCTCGGCTACCAGTTCGTGCGGGAATGAGGGCCATGGGTCGGCTGTTCTGGAAGCTGTTGCTCGCCTTCTGGCTGGCGCTGCTGGCGGCGAGCCTTGGGGTAGGCACCGCCGTCTGGCTGCACCAGCAGGCACTCGCCGAACGCGGGCAGGAGTTGGCGAGCGGACCCCGGGCGGCCTTTCTGGTGTCGGCGGCGGCCAAGGTCTTCCAGCACGGGGGCCGCGCGGCGCTGAACGACTACCTGGAGGAATCGCTCGCCCTGCATCGCGGCGCCCATGTCTACGTCGTCGACGATGCCGGGCAGGAGCTGCTGGGGCGTGCCGTCCCCTCGGGCTTGGTGGCCCAGGCGCGCCGGCTGGCGCACGAGGATCGGGGACCACGCATTGCCCGCCTGGAACGGGTCGCGGGGCGCGACTATCTGTTCTTCGTGCCGGCCGGTGGCCCCAAGCCGCTCCATCACCTCCCACTGGTCCTGCCGATCGGCGTCGGCATCCTGGCGAGCCTCGCTTTCAGCGCCTGGCTGGCCTGGTATCTGTCGACCCCGATCCGTCACCTGCGCGGGGCCTTCGACGCCGCGGCGGCCGGCAAGCTCGACACGCGAATCAGTCAGCGCATGGGGCGGCGGCGCGACGAGATCGCCGACCTCGGACGCGACTTCGATCGCATGGCCGGGCAGTTGCAGACCCTGGTCAACGCCCAGCGGCGCCTGCTGCATGACGTTTCCCACGAATTGCGCTCGCCGCTGGCGCGGTTGGAAGCCGCTATCGGCCTGGCGCGGCAACGACCCGAGCGGTTCGCCGACACGCTCGCTCGCATCGAGCGCGAAGCGGTGCGGCTCGACCAGTTGGTCGGCGAGCTCTTGACCCTGTCACGGATGGAAGCGGGGATGGCGCGGGCCGCGGACGAAGAGATCGACCTGGGCGAGCTGGTGCGGGAGGTTGCCGAGGATGCGCGCTTCGAGGCGCAGGCGACTGGCCGGCGGGTCGAATTCTTCGGCGCCGGCGAGGCACGGGTCATTGCCAACGTCGAGCTCTTGCACCGCGCCCTGGAGAACCTGGTCCGCAATGCGGTGAAGTTCACCGACCTCGGGAGCACGGTCGCGGTAGAGATCGCACGCCACGCCGATCCCGCCGGCAATCCCGACCGGCTGGTGGTGACCGTTTCAGACCGGGGGCCCGGCGTTCCAGAAGGCGAGTTGCAGGCCATCTTCGAACCCTTCTTCCGCAGCGAGGCGGGGGCCAAGACCGCCGGCTTCGGGCTTGGGCTGGCCATCGCTCGCCGGGCCATCGAGGCGCATGGTGGTAGTATTCGCGCCCGCAACCGCCCAGGGGGCGGGTTGCAGGTCGAGGTCGACCTGCCGGCAATCGCTTGAAGCTGACGATCCGCACCGAGCCTGACCAGGTGAACGGAATGGCGAGACACCGGGTTACCGGGTCTCGCATCCTGGAATCTCTCCGCAGCCGGGGCGGCCAAGCGACGCATCCCTTTCCTGAGCTGGAGCCAGCCGCAGGCCGTGGGGATGGATTGCTGACCCGCAAGGTACTCAGCGGTTGCCTGCCTCGATCGCCTTGTCGGCACCGTAGCCGCCTAACGCTAAGGCTCGCCCGCCGCCCAGATAGGGTCACATGCCATTCGGCGTGAGCTCAACATGGCTATCGACCGGCGTGATTGAGGTATTTCGGAAACGGTCAACGTAATTGCGTTCCACGGGCCAGACCTAGCGAGTCATACGTCTTAGACGTACCATCGGGCCATGTACACCATCATCGAAACGCCGCTGTTCACCGAGGACGCCCGCGCGATCTCGTCCGAAGACGAACGAGCGGCGTTTTGCGCTTGGCTGGCCGCTCATCCGCTGGCCGGCGAGGCCATTCCCGGCTCGGGCGGATGCCGCAAGGTCCGCTGGACGCGCGCAGGCATGGGTAAGCGCGGCGGAGCGCGGGTGATCTACTACAACCGGCTCGAAGATGGACGAATTTACCTGCTGGTGATCTATGCCAAGGCCGAGTGCGGCAACATCCCGACGCATCTGCTCAAAGCCATCCGCGAGGAACTGATCCATGACCACTGAAGACACCATCACCGGCGAAGAACTGGGTGAAAAACTGCTCGCGTCCATCCGCCAGATGAAGGCCGGACAGGGGACGGCCGTGCACTCGCCATCGATGACCGCACGCCGGAAGACCGGCCTGTCCCAGGCGCAATTCGCCAAGCTGCTCGGCGTCTCCGTGCGTACCGTGCAGGAATGGGAACAGGGTCGCCGTCGCCCCAGTGGTGCGGCTCGCACCCTGTTCAAGGTCGCCGAGCGCCATCCCGAGGTGTTGCGCGAGCTGGTCTGAGGGCGGCTCATGTCAGCCGCCTAAACGACTCAAATCGACGTCCACCTGAGCAGCATTCGGCACAAGCTCGGACCCGATGACGACGGCCACTCGTCGATTCAGACGGTGCGCGGCCTCAGGGTCAAGGGGTCGGGTCAAGGGGTCGGGTCAAGGGGTCGGGTCAAGGGGTCGGGTCAAGGGGTCGGGTCAAGGGGTCGGGTCAAGGGGTCGGGTCAGAGGGTCAAGGGGTCAGGTCTTGCATTCAAGCACCTTGCTTGCTTGAGGTTGCCGGCGCGCTGCAGTTTGGTGTGGCCTTGAGGCGTCGTACGGCGCGGCTCACCGTCGAGTAATGCACGCCGAAGAACGCGGCGATCTCCTGCATCGTGTAGACGCCGGTGGCGAAGGCTCGAGCCATGGCCTCGTCACGGTGGGGATACCGGCGCGCGAAGCCGGCGAGCGGCTCCGCCAACGGCCGGCGCTGCGCGCGTGGGACCTCGCGCAGCCGTTCCAAGGGCTTGGTCGTCGCGCGATGGCGCTCGGCGAACCCCTCACTGCCGAGAAAGACCTGATGACGCAGACCTTCCCAGATGCTCGCACCGCCGACCCCTTGGCGAACGAAATCCGCATACCCGGCCTGCGCGACGCCGCGTTCCTCGCCGAACTGCCCGAGCAGCCAATCCGTCTCCAACCACGCCGGCGCCGACGCCCGCCCGATCATCGCCCGGTAGCTGCTCCATGCCCACCCTTCCGCCGCCGGTACCATTCCCGCGCGCACGGGATTGAGTACGACGTAGCGCACGAGATCCAACAGGTACGCATCGCGTTCCACCAAGATGGCTTTGAAGCGTCCCTGGAACAGGTGTCCGACCAGCCCGTGGCGTCGGTTGCTCCTTTGGGTGTAGACACCGTTCAGCTGGCGCATACCCTTGGACAGGTTGGCCTCCGGTGTCTCGACGACGACGTGGTAATGGTTCGTCATCTGACAGTAGGCGTGGCACCGCCAGTTGAACCGCTCACAGACATCGCCTAAGAGCTCCAGCCAAGCGCTGCGGTCCGCATCGTCACGATAGATGGCCTCACGCCGATCGCCGCGCGAGGTAACGTGGTAGAGCCCGCCGGCTAGCTCGATACGAAGGGGTCTGGCCATGGGCTCAGTGTAGTCGGGCGGTGCTGGATTGCAAGACCTGACCCCGCATTCTGACCCCGCATTCCAACGGTTCAGATCGTCGCTCGCTTCACTCGGACGATCTAACCTTATTCGTTAGGGCTCTATCTTCTCGTACACGTTTAAGATATGCGCCTCAACATCCGCATATGTTCTCTTTATGAAATAAAATAGATCTACGCCGCTTAGGCTCGGAAGATCGTCTGGCTCGTCATATGGGTTGGCGGGCAACTGTATGCTTGCGACTGACCGCACTTGGACAGGGCGAATAGCATCTAAGCTTTTCGTTTCGAATTCTCCGCTTGTTACGGTTAGCGGAAGCCTGCGGTGTTGCAGCACGTTTCTTAGCTTGTTCAGATAGTTGAATCGGTCGGTCGCCTTAAAAGCATCGACGGCCGGCGCAATGGAATTTGGATTCAGCGATAATTTCTCGGCAAACGTCCTGAGCTCTATTTCGCTTTCTCTGTAATTAGACAGGTAAATAGATGTAATTTCTTGTGCGAGCATATCGAGGGCTGATCGCAAGTTATTAATAAACCCGAGTGTCCTGTCATGGAAGTCATGATCGAATGGCGTGCGAATCTTATCTTCCGGGCGGTGGTTCGGAGAATTAGAAAATGAAACAGGAGAGTACCAAGTCTCTTTTAACAGGAACTCCATTGATTGCTTCGCAGATTTCATGCGAACCCCGACCGCATGATGCCGCGCAGCAATTCTCTTTTGATCCTCGGGTGCGCACTTACGCTTCACACGTAGCAAATATTGCTGCTCAATATCTGATACCGTCCAGGGGGAAAGAGAAGGCCGATAACTAACGATGCTCATTAAAGTTGGGCGCCAGGTTTCTTTCCTTCTGTATAGCAGCGCCTTGCAGTTGGGGCATTCGGCTCCGTCGGGGCTAGAAAGGGTTTCCCATTCTTTATCGTCAAAGCCGGCTACCTGCCCACAGGACGGACAACGAAACAACGCAAAGTAGGTTTCGCATTTATTGCATCTATGTCCAGCACCGCCACACGACAAGTCCCTTTGGACTTTTGATGTTGCCCTTACCGTTTCATTGCAGTGAGGACACGGGAACTCAGCCCAGAAGTTGCCCGCTTGCTCGGAAAAGGGCTGGAGAATTACTTCGTGTCTTTTATCCATCGGTGGAAACCGCAATTTGGGGGGTGATAACATTTTATTGCGGCGTTACCGGCACATTTCAAAGATGGCAATACGGAACCGGCCCATTACATCCATGCATTCTCCCATTAACGCTTCTAGTTCACCGAATAGCATTTCGAAGTGCATCTGTCCAATGCTGTGCAGAACGTGATTCATTCGTTCAACTGCTAGCTGTAGCCTGCGTGCAATGTCTGCTGAAAGCGCGATATCCGTTGTCGCAAAGCGAAAAGCGGGGTCAAGACTTGCCCCCGTTTGCTCTGAACGTTTGCTCTGAATGCGCTAGCGGGAGTCATTCGGTGCTTCCGTGCGTGGTGAGTTCCGCGGTCCGTTTTGCAAACTCCAGCATTGATCTGAGCGCGGCGTTGACCGCCTCAGAGTTCTGAAAAGCAGCGGCAACATCGGGGTCGAGAACCACGACGTTGGTGCTGCGCATGTACGCCTCGTAATGCTTGCCGCGAACGGCTTTGGAGAAATCAAAGTCGTACTCGGGGCGCAGATCGTCTTCGATGTCGTCAGAGTTCATAACGCTTCCGCTCATGTGCAGTTGCCTGTCGTGCGCTGATGATCCGAAACTCGTTGCCTTGCTCAGTATGTGCCACCACCAAGAGCCGACCCGAAGACGAGCGTCCTACGGTGATGAATCGCTGCTCCCCGACAGAATGATCCTGATCGGCGAACGTGCCAGCCAAGGGATCACCGAACACGGTGGCGGCCTCGTCGAAGTCTACCCCATGCTTGCGAAGATTGGCCTCGGCTTTCTTTGCGTTCCAGGCGAACTTCACAGTATTTCCGTGCTCTCCTGCGGGTGCCGTGGGTTTCTACGCGCCCAACGCTGCGGTAAGCCGACCCGTGCGCCGCCATGCTTAAGATTAGCCCAAGACGCTGCCGCGCGGGGTCGGCTTGACCGGTTCGCTAGGTGACTATGCGTGATTGCAAGACCTGACCCCCTCCTCTTGACCCTGGCTGCGCCGCACCCCCGTCTTCGTCGTGGCCATCGTGGTCTCCTGTCGTGATCAAGAACAGGGACCATTGTCCGCATCTCCCGCGCGCAGAACAGAACGCCAGCCAGTTGCCGGTTACACTTGCTAACGCGCGACGCACCGCGCCATTGGCACTGGCGAGGGCGCCGCGTGCTGTTGACCGACGGAACCACGACGACCCTGCCCGACAACGAGGTGAACCAGGCGGCGTATCCCCAGCCGGACAGCCAGAAGCCGGGCCTGGGCTTCCCGCTGATGCGCGTTCAGGCGCTGATCTGCCTGGGTAGCGGGGCGTTGTGCGACGCCGCCACCGGCCCTTGTGTCGGCAAGGGCGGGGACGAGCAGACGCTGTTGCGTGAGATGCTCGACAACCTCGAAGGCGGCGATATCCTGCTCGGTGATGCCTTCTACCCGACCTATTTCCTGCTTGCCGAGCTCATCGGCAACGGCATCGATGGACTGTTCGAGCAATACGGGGCGCGCAAGCGCAGCACCGACTTCGCCCTCGCTGAGGTCCTGGACAAACACGATCACATCGTCGTCCTGAGCAAGCCGAAGAAGCGTCCTGACTGGATGAGCCCCGAGGAATATGCCCGTCTGCCCGAGACGCTCAATGTGCGCGAGATCCAGTGTGGCGGAAAGCTCCTCGTGACCACCTTCCTCGATGCGAAGGACACGCCCAAAGGCGTCCTCAAGGCGCTGTATCGACGCCGTTGGCATGTCGAGCTGGACATTCGAAACATCAAGACCACGCTGGGCATGGAGACGCTGCGATGCAAGAGTCCCAAGATGGCTTGCAAGGAGCTGTGGGTGTACCTCCTGGCGTACAACCTGATTCGTCTGCTCATGGCGCAGTCCGCCTGGCTGAGCGACCAGATTCCGCGCCAACTCAGCTTCAAGCACACCGTGCAGGTTTGGACCGCTTGGACACAGATCGCGCGCGGCAGCGAGGACGGCGAGAGCATGTACCAGCTCATGATCTTGATCGCCCGGACCCTTGTTGGTCTCAGGTCCGGGCGCATCGAACCCCGGTTGATTAAACGAAGGCGCAACCGCTTCGGATTGCTCATGGAGCCAAGAGCGGATGCCCGAGAACGCGTTCGGGCCTTTGGCCACCCGAAAAAGCAACGGTAAAGTTTGCTCCACAACAATGGCTTACGACCATCCCGGCAGGCGCAGACCGCTTAAGACCGTGCCATTCCGCACTGACCCCGTTTTCGCCGTCTTCGCGTTCTCCATGATGACGCCTAAACTTACCACTGAGTTGCGCGCGCAGTTTTGGGTCGGCGCTTACGCAATGGTTAGCCCTGGCGCGTGTAGATGCTCGGGCTTTATGTCATTGGGTATTCCGGCTCTGAATAAGCCAGGATTTGTGCTCGGATCCCACTGTCCGTTTGCGTTGGCAAAGACGACCCACGGGAAAAAGAAAGCGTTCGATATTGAACGTTCTTGTACTACTAGAACACGCAAATCGAAAGATATGTCGCTGTTGCTGTGACGGGAGGATATGGCCTGCCGAATTACTGCAATGTCGATTTGAAGAGGGTCGGGATTGGAAGTGTATACGCGCACGCCCACGTGAAATGGCTGGCGCTGCCCCAACGTTGGTAATCGATGCAGATCCTGGAGCTCGTCGAGATCTCGACGAAGGCGTTTCTCCCGAAACTCGTCGAGTTGCCAATCGCCTTCGAGATATTTCAAAACGCTCACTACAACTCGAGCAAGTATTCGTAGCTTTTCGCCGGTAATTTCTACAGGGTCTCCGACCACGCCTCCTTTGGAGCTGGAAACACGAATGGAACCATCCGTTGTGGCGAAATGCCTATCGTGGATGATCGTCCCGCGGAGTGGTTCCAAGGTGCTGTACAGACCAACAATGCGCTTTTTGAGCCACGGCCGAGTTTCGATTAGCGGAGGAAATTCGGGTGTGTTTTCGAGATGTTGCAGCTTTTGCTGAAATTTGAACGTAGAAGCAACCCCATTCTCCCGAAGAACCCATTCGACCAGCATATCAATAAGCTTGAAGGTTGACACTAGGACAAGCGGAGCTCCCGCCTTGAGAAAGCCCGGGCGCCAGTCGCCTATAGGGGCGCTTATCGCTAAATAGCCTATGAACTGAGGTGAAGGATTCCCTAAAGTGTAGATGACGCCATCGGGCCAAGAACGAAATAGCTCATGCTCGACTATTGCGTAAACAGCTTCCAAGAGCCAGCATTCGTAATCGGTTCTTTCAGAAAGCTTCGTTAACGATAAATCATCAAAGGTTGGTGGCATAGCGGCGTGGTGCTCTTTTTCAGGCTAACGTATGGCTAGCCCGACCAATACCGCGCTCGCAGGGCGTTAAAGGCGCGCGCCGAGCTCGGTGCGCGGTATTGGGTCGGAGCCGAGCCACTTGTTGGGCATATCTCAACTGGCTGTGCACATGAAGCGGGAGCGATCAT
Source organism: Thioalkalicoccus limnaeus (assembly GCF_041197575.1). Classification (NCBI taxonomy): domain Bacteria; kingdom Pseudomonadati; phylum Pseudomonadota; class Gammaproteobacteria; order Chromatiales; family Chromatiaceae; genus Thioalkalicoccus; species Thioalkalicoccus limnaeus. Next base: position 64,941 of record NZ_JBDKXB010000001.1, read on the forward strand.
GCCACCTTTTCTAAGGTCTCAGGCATGCTCCTCTTGCTTACCGAAAGCACCTCTATACCTACAAGATGTCCTTCAGTATCATAATCGGCGTTGATGCCCGGCTCTATTCCTTCCGTTCTTTCTACAGGTGCAGAAGAAATCTCAAAATAAGCGGCATCCGCCGTTGGATCAAATTCCAGCTTCATGGTGTTTTAGCCTTTGCCTCAAAAAACGCGGTAACAACCGCAACAGGATGGACGGTTTCATTGTAGATCGCACGGAGAATGCGAAATCCCTTTTCTGGAACAGGCCAGAGCGCGTGAGCAAGGTCTGAATCGTGAATATCCTGTTCAATTGTTGCGGGGTTTTCCAATGCTTCGCGTATCCGCCTTTCCTGTATGCCTCGGCGTGCGCATCTCTTACGTGCGTGATCTGTCAGAATGAAATCCATGCTGATCTAGGTATATTGTCCGCTTGAAGCTAGCGTTCCCGATCTTCGTTCCGCTTTTTAGGCCCGACAGTTGACTAGGCTGTCGCCTAGGCCTTGCCGCTACGCTGTAGCCAGCCTAGCACATTATTCGAGCTCTACAATGTCGACCAGGAAGTCAGCAAGCTCGTCGGGTTTCGCGTCATCTACCGGACCTTTGGCCAGGAGCGGCGGCCCGCGTCGGGAGCAGGGGCAGCCGTCGGGATGGGATCGATATCTGTCCGCGCTGGACCGGACGCGGGTGCCCTCGGCGCAGCGGCGGTGGTATGTGATGCGGGCCGAGGCGTTCGCGGCGGCAGTGCGCCCGAAGCGGCTGGTGGAGGTATCGGCAGCAGAGATCACGGCGTTTTCCCTCGTTACGCCCGCGAGCAGCGACGGAGTGATTGGCAGTTTCGCCAAATGATCGACGCACTGCAACTGTCGTTGGTCGATGTCGCCGCTTGTCCGGCGGTGCACGAGGTCGAGCGGGATCATTGGCGAGAGACCCGCCCCCTCGTTGAATCAGTAGTGGTACCGAAGCTGAGCGATGAGCAAGGCGTCATCCGTGACCTTGTAAACCATTCGATGCTCTTCGTTGATTCGCCGGGACCAGTAACCAGCGAGGCCATGTTTGAGGGGCTCTGGTTTACCGACACCTTCACAGGGGGCTCGCTTGACTTCCTGGATCAGCCTGTTGATTCGGTTCAAGGACTTTTTGTCGGTCTTCTGCCAATACAGATAGTCTTCCCAAGCGTTCGCGGAGAACACGAGTTTCATTCACGAAGTTCCTTTTCCTGACCACCACCTTGCTCCAGTTCGACAATGGATTCCAGCAAGCGACGGGCGTTCTTTGGTGCACGCAGGAGGTACGCCGTCTCCTGCAGGGCTTCGTAGTCCTCGAGTGAGATCATGACCACGGACGGCGCTTTGCTCCGAGTGATGATCACAGGAGAATGGTCTTCACAGACCCGCTCCATGGTTTTTGCAAGATTGCCTCGAGCGGCTGTGTAACTGATGGCATCCATCGCTGACTCCTGTACAGAATGTTGTTCATGTGCAGGATATCGTACCTGAAAGGGTCTAACAACCGTCTGCGTGGCGGGCGGTTTTCCGCTCACCCGAGGACGAGGATCGCCCGGAACCCCGACCTGCTGGGTGTGCGGTAGTCGCCCCGGCAACGGTCTCAGGCGTCAGCGTCCGGTCGCGCTACGGATTCGCCGATAGCCCCAGATCGCGAGAACGAGCGATAGGGTCAGGATGAGGCCGTACTCGGCGATCGCTCGCGTCGGCGGGGCCGGTTGGGTGTGCGCGAGATGATCGACGAGCCGCGGTATCGCCTCGCGGGGGATGGGCGCGCGGTTGAGGTGGCGCATCCGGGCGATGGTGAGCCGCCAGCCGAGCCGTGTTTGATGCACGGTGGCCAACCGGTCGAGGGCATGGCAGGTGCCGCAATGGGTCGTGAGCAGGGGGTCGCCAATCCGGTCGCGCGGTTCGGGGGCGCCCAGTGCGGGGGGGCTCTCCATCTCGGTGGCCGTGTTCGGCGGCTCCGGGCGGTTCCGGTCCGTCGCCGCCTGCCGTTCCGCATCGATCGCGGCCTGGATGTGCGCCCGCTCGGCCGCGGAGCGGATCGCCGTACCCGTGTGGTAGTCCTCGCTCGGGGGTTCCGCCCGAGGTCCATTGGCGAGGGTCAAGTAGCCGGCCGCGACCAGGAGGCTCGCCGCGACGGCCAGCACGGGTGTTGGCCGCACGTCACGGCTGGCGGGATGCGAGCCGACGGTTCGGCGGTGCCGGGGGCGTCATCGTGGCCAGGCCCATGGTGCGATCCCGCTCATCGATCGGGATGGCCACATGATCCGTCGGGAGCCCATCGGCTGCGAGTCGCTGCCGAATGATCGCCAGGTCGGCCTCATTGAGCGTGCGGCCGGCGTACTGGCTGCGCAGACGGGCGATTTCGGGATCGGGACCCGGGTCCGGGTGGACCGCGGTGTCGTCGAGGCCGACCTCGGCGACGATGGCCTGCCGAAGGATCTCGGTCAAGGCCAGATAGGGGTGCTCCGATAACCGGAATCGGCGGCTGGCCTCCTCGATCTCGGCATGCAGCGGTCCGATCCAGCGCGCGACGAAGCGGGCCAGGAACTCGTCGACGGCGATCGGCGGCCGCGCGGTGCCCGCCTCCAACGCCTGGGCCTCCGCCGCGAAGAGCCGTGCGACGAATTCCAGTTGTACGCTGATATGGTCGGGCAGGTCGTGAAAGTCCCGGTCGCGTTCGAGACCGCAGCGCCGATAACAGGTCTCGAGTGCCGTCACGCTGCCGCCGTTCAGCGTGCCATCGAGGTAGGCGCCGGTATTGAGGTTGGGATGCGGCTCGCCGGGGACCAGAAAGAGACGCGAATAGGCGACCCGCAACTGTTCGTGGTCGATGACCTTGGCCATCGTCTGGCGATAGGCGTGCAAGGCCCCATCGATCGGATAGCCGCAGGTCGGGGCCAATTCCGCGAGATCCGCCGGCAGGGCCTCGCGCAGCAGTGGCAGGGCGTCGGCGGAATCCGGAATCGCGAAGGCGCGGGCCAGACAGAGGTAGAAGTCGAGTTTGCTCGATAGGATGTCGTGTTGGCTCATCGGATGGCTTCGAAGATGGTGGAAAGTGTCACGGAGGGCGACCGCTGCCTGGGCACCCCGTAACATCCTGCGTCCCCGCGCGACGACGCCACGCGGGGACCGATACGAAAGCCCAGGCGGCCTGTTTGGACGTCTCTGTCCTCGATAGGCGGCCGGTCCTGGATCGGCCCAGGTCAGGGGTGGGCTGACCCTTCGCGACCGAGCTTCAAGGTCACCTCGCCGAAGGCATTGACGAAGTTCGACAGAAAGACCGCGATCAGCAGCAACAGCCACTCGGTCGGCGATGGCATGTAGCTCAGCAGATCCGGTGCCCAGGCGCCCTTGAACAGCGGTACCAGCTGGCCGCCGATGATGTACTCGTAGCGTGCGATCAGCAGCGCATTCATCACGAGCAACGCGGCAATGATCTGGGCCCAGGGGCGGATCCGGGTGCCCGGGTACGTCAAGAGCACGAGCGGCAGCAGGAGACCCAGGAAGACCTCGGCGAGGAACAGCGGGGAGGTCGCGACATGGCGCCAGACCTGGAGACCCTCGACGTTGCCATAGAGGCCGCTGCTCATCCGGGCCACAACGAACAGCAGATGGATGAAGATCGCCAAGGCCAGCAGGCCGGTCAGGCGATCGTCGAACAGGCGCTTGACGCTGGCCGGGACCGCGGCCGGGTTGAAGGCGTAGGCGAGATAGCTGAAGAAGATGATGAAGGCGAGCCCGCCGAGCAACGATTCGAAGATGAAGGCGACCGGGATGTCGCCCGAGGCCCAGAAGGGCCGGAAGCTCTGGGAGCCGTAGACGACGCCGGCGATCGCGGTGACGCTCAGCGCCAGCACCAGGGTGACCACGGCATTGGCCCGCAAGTCCGCCATGCTCCAATCGGGCTTCAGCATCCGAGCCAACAGGATCAGTAGCGAGAGCACATAGAAGCTCACGGCCATGACCTTCCAGTAGAGCGGCGAGCTGAACGCGAAGCTGAACGGGATCGCCCACAGGGCCCGCAATGGGTGGCCGAGTTCGAGCATCAGTACGGCCACGCCGCCGAGCAGGCCGGCCAGGGCGAGCCAGACCGCCCGCCGGATGATCGGCCGAAAGTCGTCACCGCCGAACAGGATCGCCATCGTGGCGACCATCGCGAGCCCGGTCGAGGTCAGCAGGAAGTAGTCGTAGATGACGATCGGGAAGCCCCAGAAGATCCCCAAATTATCCGTGTTGAAGGCGGCATGCCCGTGGGTCGACAGGCTGTCGAAGACCAGCCAGCCGGTCACCAGCAGGCCCGTCAAGGCCAGCAGCATGATCCCGACTTGTTTCGTGGTAACGCTCATGATGTTCCCCCTCGATTAGGCCTGGCCCGATGCGCGCGAGCTGCGCAGCGAGGGCACCGAGGCCGTCGCGCCGCCGGACAGGTAGTAGACCTGCGGCTTGTTGCCGGTGTGATCCTTCAGACGCACGCCGCGGTTGTCGGCGATCAGCCGATTGACACGGCTGTTCGGCTGATCGAGATCGCCGAAGAAACGGGCCTTCGGTGGGCAGACGCGCACGCAGGCCGGGACATATTCCTTCAGCGCCGGGATGTCCTCGTCGAGGTCGGGCACGCCCTTGGGGGCCTTGCTGACCTTGTGATAGCAGAAGGTGCACTTGGAGACGACGCCATGCGGCTGGATGCCGATCCCGCGCGCGGGATCGTCGTGCGGTCCCTTGTACGGCGGATCCCATACTCGATCGGTGTCGCTCGGGAAGACGCCGCGGATGTCCGGTTGCACGATGGCCCGTTCGTCGACGTAGAAGCGCACGCCGTAGGGGCAGGCCACCTGGCAGTATTTGCAGCCGATGCACTTGTTGTAATCCATCAGCACGAAGCCGCCGTCCGGGTCCTTATAGGTCGCCTTGGTCGGACAGACCGAGACGCAGGAGGCGTTCTCGCAGTGCATGCAGGGCCGCGGGAACCACATCAGTTTGACGTTCGGATAGGTCCCTTCGTGGTAGAAGAGGACATCCTGCCAGTTCTCGCCGGGCAGACGGTTGTTCTCCATCGTGCAGGCGGTCGTGCAGGCCTGGCAGCCCGTGCACTTGTCGAGGTCGATGACCATTCCCCATTTCGCCATGGTTCAAGATCTCCAGATGACGCGCGTCAGACCGCTTCGATGCTGACCTTGGTGGTGTAGTAGCTGCATTGGCCCGTGATCCGGTCGGACTGGTTGACCGTGATCTCGCCGCAGTGCTCCGGTAGGCGACCCTTCGCCCAGCGCCCCATGGCCCAGTGACCGTGCTCCATCGGGAAGACGATGGTGTCGGGCCGGCAGCCCTCGAAATACTTGCAGTAGCCCTCGATGCTGCCGAGCTCCGACCTCAGCCGGACCCGTGCACCATTGGCGATGCCGCGCTCGCGGGCGGTCCGCGGATTGATCTCGATGTAGGCGGTGCTCCGCCCACCGAGCACCGGCTGAAGGGTTGCGATCGCGACCGGGATGTTGGCGCCGCGGCCCTCCGCGTGCATCGCCACCTTCGGCGTCACCATGTACAGATCGCCACCGCCTGGGTGTTTCGGCTCCTCCCAGTGCGGAATCATCAGCGTGTCCCGGGTCCGCCCGGTCTTCTCGGCGATCCAGTCGGCGTTTTCCTCGAGCCAACCCGAACGCAGCTCGAACTTGCCGGAGCTGGTCTTGAAGATCTCGGCCTTCACCTCGTCGTCGGTCATGAGGATCCCGTAGTCCTCGCCGTCCCATTTGCGGAACTCGCCGTCCTCGTAGCGATAGACGTAGGGCTTCTTGTACCAGACCCCCTTTTCCTTCCAGCTTTCGAAATCCTTGACGCCGTTGTCTCCAGGATCGGCCTCGAAGCCCTTGGCCAGATGCCGGATCACGTTCTCGGTATCGCCCAGTGCCTTGTAGTAGTCGCTCATCGGTCCCTTGATGCGCTTGCCGATCTCGATCAGGGTGTCGCCGAAATACTTGGTGTCGTAGAGCGGCGGGATGGCCGGCACCCGCAACTGCGTCAGAGGCCAGCCCTGGAACGGATAGGTCGGCGCATCCTGTAGGCGCTCCAGATAGGTGTGATCCGGCAGGATCAGGTCGGCGAACATCGCCGTCTCGCCGGGAAAGGGCGAGGTGTCGATGACGAAGAGCTCCTTCAGCGCCTCCTCCCAGACCTGGCCGTTGGGCGCGGTCCAGATCGGATTGGTCTGATAGAACATGATGGTGTCGAGCTTGTAGGGATGGCCCGCGAGCGAGTTCGGCCCGAGTTCCTGGAGCATGTTGTTGGCGAGCAGATAGCCGTCCTTGTGCCCCTTCAGGTCGATGCGGGGCTGCGTCTTCCAAGGGCCGTTCTGCGCATAGTCGTCCATGAAATCCTTGGCATCGACCGGCATCGGCCCATACGACGGGCCCATCTGCGACATGAGCCCACCCTTGGCATAGAGGGAGCCGACCAGCGCGTTCAGCGCATGGATCGCCATGCCATTCAACACGCCGTTCGAGTGGGCATGGGCGCCGCGTTCGAAGAGTGCGATGCTCGGCCGTGTCGAGCCGAATTCGCGCGCCGTGGCGAGGATATCGCGGACGTACAGGCTCGTGACCTCGGCCGCCCAGGCCGGGGTACGGTCCTTCAGTTCCAGGTTCCACCAGTCGATGAGGCCCTTGACCCATTTCTCCTCGAACAATTCCGGGTCGACGCGCTCACCGCTCTTGAAGCGGTTGACCCCGTCGTGGAAGTCACCGACGAAGGGGCGCTCCCACAGGCCTTCGGTCAGGATCACGTGTGCGATGGCCAGCGCCAGCGCCCCGTCCGTGCCGGGTTTGATCAAGAGCGCGCGATCGGAACCGGCCAGCGTCGTATTCAGATGGATATCGACGGCGGTGATCCGCGTCTTGGGCACCTTGACGCCGCGGATGTAGCCCCAGACCTGCATGTTGTTGTTGTAAGGGCGGAAGGCCTCGAGAAAGCCGACGCCGAACATCAAGAGCATGTTGGCATTCGCATAGTCGTAGGCGTTGTAGCCGCCGACTCCGTCGAGGGCCTTCTTCGAGATGATGCTGCCGTCCGAGCACATCGAGGAATGGCCGATCGCGACGTTCGGCGATCCGTAGAGGGCGCCGAAGGTCCCTTGGAGGCCGGCACAGGAGGCGCCCCAGCCACGCCCGTAGGCCAGCGTGAAGCGGTGCGATTCGCCTTGGTCGCGCAGGTGATTGAGGCGTTCGGCGACCGTGTCCAGGGCCTCGTCCCATGAGATCGGGACGAAGCCCGGGTCCTCGTTGCGGCCTTTGTTCGGATTGGTGCGCTTCATCGGACCCTTGAACCGGTCCGGGTCGTACAGGATGTAGGTCCCGAGCGGCCCCTTCGGGCAGAGTTTGCCATTCGAGATCGGGTGCTCGGTCGTGCCATAGATCGCGTGAACACGGCCGTTCGTGGTGTAGACGTCGATACCGCACCGGGCCGGGCATTGGTGGCAGATGTTCTTCGTGATCCTGGTCTCGAAGGTCGTGGTGTGCACCTGCGCCTCGGCCTCGCGGAGCCGGGTCAGGGCCCCGCTGCCGAAGCCAACGGCGCCCAAGGCACCGGCGGCGCTGCTGGCCTTCAGAAAACGCCGCCGCGACAGCGCGGTCTTCAATAACTCCATCGGGTGTCCTCCTCTGCTTCGTTGTTGGTTGAATGCGGCGCGACGGCGCCGAACAGGGTTCGAAAGGCCTCTTGCGCAAATGCTTGATCGCTCGCGCAGGCCGGACAGACCGGGCCGTCGCCGGTGTAGTCGGCGTCGCAATCCGGGCAGGACCGAACGCGGAATCGGGTCAGGATGGAAGGGCCTGGATGGGTCGCGGCGGGACCTTCGCGCGCCATCGTCAGCGCCCGACTGGGACACAGTTGCATGCACAGCCCACATCCGGTGCAGCGCTCGGCATCGAAGGCCAGCCCGCGAGCTGAGTCCTCGCGGTAGCGGCGAAGTGCCCCGGTGGGACAGGCCGCCACACAGACCTGATGATCCGCGCACTGGTCGTTCGCGCTCAGCGCCGGGAACAACGCGGCCGGGAACGGACGCGCGACCTCGAGGCGCGCGAGGGCCGCCAGTCGCCGCGACGGGCGGTCCTGGGCCCCGCGGTCCTGCGGGGGCGCCGGCTCCACGATCTCGGCGAGGCCGACGAACAGGCCGCGACGACTGACCCGGGCTTCGAGCAGGGGCTCGCTGCTCTCCTGGACCATCCGCTCGGGCGGTAGCGGCCACTGGGTCAACCGTGGCCAGTGGAGCGGCGGGATCCGCAGGGTCTGAAGCCAACCTTGGACGGTCGCCAGCGACTTCTCGACCGGATGCCGTGCAGCACCGGCCGGACATCGGGCGCAAAAGCCGCGATCGAGGAGCGCAACCGGACGGCCGTCGGCCTCGGCCGACAGTTCCAGCAGGTCGGTCGCGGTCAGGCCGCCGAGACAGGGTACGCGGATCGCGCCCACCGGCGATTCGGATCGCGGGACGCGCCAGCAATCGACGGCGACCGCGCCCGACTGTCGCTTGGCACGGAGCGCAAAGCCCGGCAGCGCCAAGGCCTCATTAGGGCAGGCGGCAGCGCACTGACCGCACTCGACGCACCCGGTGGCCAACCGTGGTCCGTGGTGGGTGACGGTCAGTACCCCGGTCGGGCAGGCCTGCACGCAGTGCTGGCAGTCGGTCCCTGGGTAGCGGCTCGGCAGGCAGCGGTCGCCGTCGAGAGCCAGCCTGGACGACGTATGCAACGGCTGGCGGCAAGATGGTGCGGCTCGCTGGGCGTGAGGTAGGCAGGTGCCGTTTTGCACTTTTGGTGGAAACTGATCAGTTGGTGCCTGGGTCGGGACAAAGGCTTTTCAAGCATTTTGCGTTCCAGGAATAGGGGGTGCCTTCCTGGGCCTCTTGCCGGGCCGCACAGGGGGGCTTGAAGGTGGGCGAGGGCTGCCCTGACCGGATCAAAGAGTTACGAAAAGGTAACGTTCTGTCGCGTTGAGATGTCTAAAAACCATTTTAGAACAGTCGTTTGAGCGCTTTGTAACGGTTGTCGCCTTATGGTTTCCCAAGGGTAACGCCGGCCGAGATCGGCATCCTGGGTCTGGCGAATCGATAGACGGTCAGGCGCCTCGCACTTTCGATAGGCGCGGCTTGTCTTGCTAGAATCGACTGGCGAAAGAGACGAGGGTCGCCCGTGATCGCGATCCGATCCATTTCGACTTGGCGCGTACCGGGTTCAACCGAGGGCTCTATCGACGATGATGCCGTCACGCCGCCATTTTCTGACCATGCTGCTCGCGGGTGCCGGGGCAGCCTCGGTCCGCGCCGAGGTCGGGCCTTTGCGTTTCGGGCTGACGCCGGTGGTACTCGACGATCAGATCGGTTTTCTAACCGACTGGGCCGCCTGGCTCGGTCGGCAACTGGGGCGGCCGGTCGCCTTCGTGCAACGCTCGCGCTATCGCGAGATCATGGATCTGCTGCTGACCGGGCGTCTGGATCTGGCCTGGATCTGCGGGTATCCCTATATCCAGCATCGGGATCGCTTGCCCTTGCTGGCGGTACCCTATTTTCAAGGGCGGCCCAAGTACCGTTCCTATCTGATCGTGGCGGCCGATACCGAGTGGCAGAGGCTCGCGGATCTGGAAGGGCGCCTGTTCGCGTGGGCCGACCCGGATTCGAACTCGGGTTATCTCTTTCCGCGCTATCGTCTGGCCACCGATGGGTGGCATCCCGATCGCTTCTTTCGGCGAACCATCTTCACCTGGGGCCACCCGCGTAGTGTCGAGGCGGTTGCCGAGGGCCTGGTCGATGGCGCCGCCGTCGACAGCTATGTCTGGGAGACCTTGGCGCGTCGGGATCCGTCGGTGACGGCGCGAACCCGGGTGATCCTCGAGTCGCCGGAGTTCGGCTTTCCGCCGCTGGTCGCAGGCCCTCACTTACCGGCGTCGGAACGCGAACGCATCCGGCGGGTCCTGATCGGACAGGTTCAGGACCCGGTCGGCCGGGTACTCCTGACGGAGCTCAATCTGGACACCTTCAGCATCGAGACGCCGGATCTGTACCGTGGGATCGCCGAGATGGCCGATCGGCTGAGCCAAGTCGTGCCATGATGACCAGGGCGCTGGCCAGTCTGCGTCTGAGACTACCGCTGAGCCTCAGCGTCTCGGCGATCCTGACCGCGATCGGCATGGCCGCGGCCCTCGGCCTTCAGACGCTGGCCAATCTGCGCGAGGACCAGGGCCGCAATGCCCTGACGCTGGCCCATGCAATGGCCGACGTGCAGGTTCAAGCGCTGCGCAATGACGATGTCTGGTTGGCCTACTCGCTGTTGCGCGGTCCGGAAGGCGGGGCCGGCGATGCCGTGTGGATCCTCGTCGATGACGCCGGTCGTATCTTCGCCAGCAACGACCCGCGTCGTTTCCGGCTGGATCAGCCGCTCGCTGAGGCCGCCCCCTGGCTCGCCGACCGTCCCGCGGTCCCGCTCGACGACCCGATCGGGGGGGTCTTCCCGGTGAACCAGGGCGAGGCGCGCCGGATCCTGCGGCTGCCCCTTTACAGTGACGGAACCCAGACCGGAGAGTTGATCGCGCTCTTGTCCGATGCGCCCTATCTGCCGCGCTTTCGCGAGATCCTGATCGGCGGAGTCATCGTCACGCTCGGCGTTCTGGTCGTGCTGGTCCCGATCGGCTGGCTGTGGGGGCGACGCATGGTCGCCCCGTTGGCGCGTTTGACCGACTGCATGGCCCGGGTCGGCAAGGAGGACCCGCGCCAGATGAACTGTCGGCTGGAGTTCGGCGATGGCGAGATCGGGCGGCTCGGGCGGCAATTCTTGGCGATGATCGCCGCGTTGGCGGAGAAAGAGGCCCTCGAGCGGCAGATGATTCAGGCCGAGCGCCTGGCCGCGGTCGGGCGAGTCGCCGCCGGAGTGGCCCACGAGGTCAACAACCCGCTCGGTGGCATGCTGCTCGCGATCGACACGTACCGACGATCGCAACCGGTCGATGTCCCCACCAGGCGCCTGCTGGATCTGCTGGAGCGGGCGCTGAATCAGATTCAGGAATCGATCTCGGCGCTGCTGATCGAGGCACGGGCCGATACGCGCCGGTTGACGCCGCAGGATTTGGACGACGTGCGGACCCTGGCCCAGCCGAAGCTTGCGAGCGTTGGCGCGCGGCTCGCGTGGCACAACGATTGGCAGGCCGCGACGACACTGCCCGCCGCGCCGGTCCGCCAACTGCTGCTGAACCTGGTGTTGAATGCCCTTCAAGCGGCCGGCCAAGCAGGACGGGTCGTCGTGCACGTGGCCGCGCACGCGGACCGCCTCTCGATGCGGGTCGAGAACACCGGTCGTCCGATCCCGCCGGAGCGTCTGACGCATCTGTTCGAGCCCTATTCGGCGGCGCGGTCGGATCACCCGGGCATCGGCCTGTGGGTCTGTTATCAGCTCGCTTCGCAACTCGGCGGGTCGATCGGTGTCGAGTCGCACGAGGGCGTGACCGGCTTCACGGTCAGCTTGCCGCTCGATGCGCCGAGGGTCCTATGACGCGGGTTTGCCTGATCGAGGACGATCCGATCATGGGCGAGGCGCTGACACAGCGCCTGCAGCTCGAGGGCTTCGACGTGGTCTGGCAGCGCACTGGCGGCGAGGGTCTCCAGTATCTCGTCAAAGTCGGCTCCGACCTGGCCGTGATCGATGTGAATCTGCCGGACCTCTCCGGGATCGAGCTGTTCGAGTGCTTGTTGCGCGAGCCGGGTGGTCCGCCTCCGACGCTGTTCATCACCGGCTACGGCACCATCGAGGACGCTGTAAGGGTCCTGAAGCTGGGCGCGGCGGACTACCTGACCAAGCCCTTCAGTCCGACGGCCCTGATCGATAAGTTGCGCCAGCTGGCCGACGCCGTGCCCGCTACCGGCGAGACCGAACCGCCCGATGCATTGGGCCTGTCGTCGGCGATGCGGCGGACCGCGGCCGAGCTGGCGCGCATCGCCCGGCACGTCGACACCCCGCTGTTGATCGCCGGCGAGTCCGGCGTCGGCAAGGAGGTGGTCGCACGCCGGCTGCATCGATTGCAATGCCCGCAAGCGCCGTTCGTCGCGGTCAACTGCGCGGCGCTCCCTGAGACCCTGATCGAGGCCGAATTGTTCGGTCATGAACGGGGCGCCTTTACCGGTGCCGAGCGGCGCCGTGCCGGGGTCTTCGAACAGGCCGCCGACGGGATCCTGTTTCTCGATGAGATCGGCGATATGCCGCTGCCGTTGCAATCGCGCCTACTGCGTGTCGTGCAATCCCGGCAAGTGACACGGGTCGGCGGGACCGAACCGCTCGAGGTCGCGGCACGACTGGTCTGTGCAACCCACCGGGACCTCGCGGCGCTGGTGCGGGAGGGGACATTCCGCGAGGACCTCTATTACCGGATTCGTGTACTCGAGATCCAGATCCCGCCGTTGCGCGAACGTCCCGAAGACATCCTTTGGTTGGCCGAGCGCTTCATCGCCGAACACGGCCGCCGCTTTCCCGACGAACGCCGGGTGCTCGGCGCGGCGGATCGCGAATATCTGTTGCGCCACCCTTGGCCGGGGAATACCCGCGAGCTGCAACATGCGCTGGAACGGGCCTGCATCCTCGGCCACGGCCAGCATCTGGCCTTGGGTCCGCCAACGGACGCCTCGGCCGAGGCCGGACTCAAGGCCCAGGCCCAGGCCGGCGAACGGGCGGCGATCCTGGCCGCGCTGACGGCACAGGACTACAAGGTGACCGCCACCGCGGCGCAACTGGGCATCAGCCGCAAGACCCTGTGGCAGAAAATGAAGCGCTACCGGCTGTCGCGGCCAGACCGCGGAAGCCGCTGACGGTCCCGACCACAGCCGTTCGCGTATTGTCCGCTGCGTTCGGGGTGGGGCGCCGGCCGGCGCTATGTCTCCAAACCACGCCCCGTCGGGCAGAGGCTACCCGGGCCACTGCTCAGCGCCGAGCCCATGGGCCTTGATCGGCCGTGCCCAGAGGCCGTGTCTCACTCACCTCGAGCCCGGGGCCTGGTTTCGCATGACCACAGGGTCCCCCTGGCAGAAAAGGAGGTCGTGGTATCATCGATACAGGCTAGATCCCGCATGAAGGCGACGGGCGATCGGGTGCCGTTTCACTCTGCCGAAGCGGTTCACCATCCGCGGCCTTCATGCTCCATGCTCCATGCTCCATGCTCCATGCTCCATGCTTCATGCTTCATGCTTCATGGGTCGATGGCCGAGACAGGGATCGCTTGGGGTCCGGTATGGGTCCTGCTCGCGACGGCGACCGGTGACCAGGTCCGGCCCTCCTGGCGCGGTCCGGCGCACCTGATCGTCGGGCTGTCCCTCCGGATAGAGGTCGCGAAACGGGATGATTCCAATATCGGCTGCCACGGTGCCGCGTCGTCGGATCGCGGAAATCCTGCTTCTGGTGTTCGCCTTCTCGGCCTGGAACCTGACGGGTCCGGCGCATATCGCGCTGTTCGCGTTGGTGATTCTGTTCCTGGTCGATTGGCCCGTGGCGGGTCCGCGGTTGCGGCGCGATCCCGCGTTCTGGCTCGGACTCGCGGCGGTGATACTCGTGACGCTGCTCGCGGTGCGGGCCGCGCTGCTGTTTCCGGAGACGGCCGAGCGCCAATGGCCGGCGATTTGGGAATGGGCATCACCCTTTCTGTTCGTCGTCTTCGCCTGGTGGCTCCGGGGTGACGTGCGACTGATCCGGCTGGTGCTGCTGGCGGCCTTGATTGGGCTTGTCGTCGGTGTCCTGCGCAAATCGGACTGGGCGCTGCTCGGCGAAGCACTGGGCGGCATGCGTTATCACTTCGGGCAACCGGCGCTGGGCATCGCCTTCATCGCGTCGGTGGCCCTGTTGGGGCTGGCATTGTATCGGCCGCCGCTGGTCTCGGCGGGTTCCGGCCAGGCCGTCCGTACCCTGGTCATCGCCGCGGCCTGGGGTTTGGCCGTTGCCTTCGTCGTCGCGATGCTGTTGATCTTGCAGGCCCGCGGCGCGGCTGTCGGGCTGCTCGCGGCCGGCGGAACCCTCGTCGCCTACCGCCTCTGGCAGGCACGCGGCGCGAAGCGGGAGCGGCGCAGCGGTCTAGTTCCGGCGGCCATGATCCTGGTGTTGCTGGTGGCGGTGGCGACGGCCGCGATCTGGTCGGGCCGGGACCGGCTTGTACAGGACCTGGCCGCGCTCGGACCCGGCGGGGATCCCGAGGCGCTCGCCTGGACCTCGTCGACCGCCATCCGCATCAATCTCTGGCGCACCGGTCTCGAGGTGTTCGCCGCCCGCCCCGGGCTTGGTTGGGGGCCTGGTACCGACACCACGAAGTATCTGATCCCCAACGAGGCCGTGGCGCTACCCGCCGCGACACTCGAGCACGCGCCGGGCGCGGCCCATCTGCACAGCGTGATCGTCGAGGCCCTGGTCCGTTTCGGTTCGACCGCGTTGCTGATTGCCGTGCCGCTCGCGATCCTGTTGGTTCGTTCCGGGTGGGTGATGTGGCGCCGGCTCGCGACCGAGGATCCGCGACTGCGCGAGTGGCTCGTGCTGGTGGCCCTGATGACCGGTCTCTTCCTGATCTACGAATACCGCCTGGTTCATGTCGACATGCGTTTCTTCCTGTTGCTCTTCCTCGGGATCTGGTACAGCTTTTCGTTGCGTCCCGACTCGGATCCGGCATGACGACCCCCGAACGCCTGGCCATCTATTGCGGACCGATGGATGGCAACAGTACGGCGCGTATCGCTGTGCGGTTGGCGAATGGTTTCGTCGCGGCCGGTACGCCGACCGATCTGTTGACGACCGGGATCGCGCACCTGGCCGCCGAGAGCCTGGACCCAGCCGTGACCCGGGTCGAACTCGGCCGGCAGCGCGTCGGGTTGCCGCTGGTGCGGCTGGTCCTCTATCTTCGCCGCCATCGGCCGACGGCGATCCTGACGCACCGAATCCGCGAGAACGGGCTAACGCAGCGGGCCGTGCGCCTGAGTGGTCTGCCGATCCCGGTGTTCGCTACGGTGCATGGACCCTTGTCGTTCAAGCTCGCCCATCTCGAAGCGGCCCGGCGTCGCAAACGAACCGCGCAGGTCGAGCGCTGGTATCGGCGCAACCGCGCGCTGATCGCGATCTCGGAGGAGACCGCGGCCGACCTGCGCACCCTGCTTGGCACCAGCGTCCCGATCGAGACCATCCCGAATCCGATCGTCACCTCGGACCTCGAGGAGCGGGCCGCCGGGCCGGTCGGGCATCCTTGGTTCGCCGATCCAAGTGGACCTGTGTTGGTCTTTGCGGGCCGCTTCGTGCGCGAGAAGGACCTGACGACACTGCTGCGCGCGGTGGCGCTCGTCCGCGCCAAGCAGGATTGCCGTCTCCTGATGATTGGCGAGGGGCCGCTACGCGCGGACCTCGAGGCCGAGCGCGCGCGCTTGGGGCTGGCCGATCAGGTTGCGATGCCGGGATTCATGACGAACCCTTACCCCTACCTGCGTGCGGCCGACCTGGTCGTCCTGTCGTCGGTCTGGGATGCGTTGCCGACCGTGCTGATCGAGGCGATGGCCCTCGGGACGCCGGTGGTCAGCACCGATTGCGGGGCCGGTCCGCGTGAGATCCTCGACCATGGGCGTCTCGGTCCCCTGGTCGCCCCTGGCGATGCCCATGCCCTGGCCGCCGCGATCGCGGCCACGCTGGCCGCGCCGCCCGATCCGCGCCGGTTGCGCGAGGGCGCGGCCCGGTATGACGCCGCGCGCAATGCCGAACGCTATCGCCGCTTGCTGTTGTCGCTCGATCCGGCTTGAGACATTCGGCGACGCGGTGACTCCGATTCTCCAACGGGAGTCTGGCCGGGACGCGTATCCGGCGCCTGTCAGAAGCCCGGCGGGACCTTTTCCCATCGGTAGCCTTGCGCCGCGAGGTCATAACCGGTCTTGAACAGGGCCCGCATGAACTCGGTATCGAACTCCTCCCGATGTGGGGTATCGAAGCTTTCGGGCACATAGGCGAGGTTGAAATCCACGCCGTCACGCCGGCTCGTCAGATAGATCCGGTACAGATCGCCGATGCCCTGGGTGTGGATGAGCGATGAGATGGCCCGTGCGGCGATGCTCATGGTCCGGCGTTCGACTTGCGCCCATTCGGGATCCAGGCGTGCATTGCGGATGACGTAGACGCGGCGCTCGCGCTGAGCCCCGAGTTCCTGGGCGAGTTCATCGACGTGAAGGGAAGGCGGATAAACAAAGACCTGCGACATGGTGCCGCCGTCGACATGCATCTCCTGGTAGGCGCGCCCATTGGCCTCGACATCGATCATGATAGGCGGGAAGGCGCCGGGAATAGAGGCGGAGGCGATCAGCAGCGATCGGAACAAGGGGAGCGCATCGGGATGATCACTCGCGGCGATCCTGGTCAGGTTCCATAGGACGGACTGGCGCGCATCGAGGTCCACTGTGGCGACCAGCAGCAAGCGCCCTTTGTCGTACTCGCGGGCAATGGCGTCGAGCAACGACTGGTCGACCTCCCTGCTTACCAATTGCCACAGCGGCGCGTTGTCCGACAGGGCGTCGTTCGTCACCGCGGCCAACAGCGAGCGAGGTTTCGCGATGTCCTTGGGACCGGTGGTCGTATAGAAACGCTTGAGCTGTTCGTCGTAGGCCGGACCCAGAAAGGCAAAAGGTGCAATGAGGGCGCCGGTGCTGACGCCGGTGACCAGCTTGAACTCCGGCCGATCACCCGCCGCGGTCCAGCCGTTGAGCAGCCCGGCACCGAAGGCGCCGTTGTCGCCGCCACCCGAGACGGCCAGGAAGACCGCGGGGGGCAAGCCGCCGCGGTGGCCGGTGGAGGCAAGATACGCCTGCTCGCGCCGCACCGAGGCGATGCCCTCGCTTTGGAGCGCCTCGGTGTCGATGCCGACACGGTAGCGCACCTCGGCCATACCGGGAACGATGGCCTGGTCGGTGAACGCGGCTGGAACAGCTTCCTTGCGCACTGGCCCCGCACAGCCCTGGCCGAGCAGGACGCTTGTAATGGCGATCAGGCAGACGACGTGCTTCAAGGTCATCTTGGTTCGCCTCCGGGGCGGTTCGAGTAGGGGCCTCGGATCAGCGAGGCCCCGTTACATGGCATCTTAATCGCGCTCGAAGCCCAAGGCGCCCTCTCGCGGCTGACGACTTCGGCTTCCCGACGGCGATGATCGCAGCGCTGCGGGCGTGTGTCGCGGGCGATTCTCCGACGGCCCGCGGCCTATTTCACCTCGACGGTCACCTTGGGAATACGTCCGGTGAATGTCGAGGCACGCCCGGCGCCGATAGCCTCGACCACGGGGGTCGCGAGGTCAATCCCGACGTCGGCTGTTTCGTCGGCCGAGAAGATCGCCGGCTGGGTTCGATCGATGCGGCCCTCGCCGACCTTTCGGTCATTGATGAAAAGCGTCCCCGTGCCGCCTTTGCCCGGGCCGCCGCCATCGTAGTCGAACTCGAAACGGATGGTCGACTGGCCCGGTGCGAGCGGTTCGCTCGCCGCGACCGTGAAACGTTCCAGGCCGAGGAAGTTGTAGTCGTAGGCGGGTACGCCGTCCTTGACATAGAGTGCCCAGCCGCCGAAGCGACCGCCCTGGGCTAGGATGATGCCGTTGGCGGTCACATCATCCGGGATCTCGACCTCGGCGGTGAGGGTCTTGGATTGGTTCTTTATGTTGATGAAGACATTCTCGGTCATGCCGGTCATGCCCTCGGCCAGCGTCAGCGAGGTGCGACCCGCCATGAGGTCGGGGCGCCCGACATTGGCCGGGACGAGGCGCTCGAATACCCGATCATCGATGGGCAGAACATTGTTCTTTTCGGCCTCCCGCATGAACAGGGCTTGGAGCGCGACCAGCCTCTCGGGGTGTTGCGGCGAAAGGTCGTTGACCAGGCTGAAGTCATCGCGCGTGTCATAGAGTTCCCAAATGTCCTCGGCGAGCGCACGGCGCGGCTCGGACTCCCAAGGGGCGCGGTGGATGGTGCGCGCGAGCCAACCTTCGTGGTAGATCGCGCGGTTGCCGAACATCTCGAAGTACTGGGTGGTGTGGCGCTCTGGCGCGCTCGCCTCGTCGAAGCTGTAGACCAGGCTTACCCCGTCCATCGGCCGCTGGGCCACGCCGTTGACGACCTTGGGTTCGGGCAGTCCGGCGGCCTCCAGGATCGTCGGGGCGATATCGATCACATGGCTGAACTGGTCGCGCAGCTCGCCCTTGGCCTGGATGCCCTTGGGCCAGCGCACGGCCATGCCGACCTTGGTGCCACCGAAGTCGGAACCGACCTGCTTGGTCCACTTGTAGGGCGTATCGAAGGCCACGGCCCAGCCGGCGGCCATGTGCGGATAGGTCTCGGGTCCGCCCCAGCGATCGAGGAAGCGCAGCATGTCCGGTACCGTCTCCTGGACCCCGTTGAAGTAGGTCATCTCGCTGAACATGCCATAGCGCCCACCTTCGGCACTGGTGCCGTTGTCGCCGTAGATCAGCACTACCAGGGTGTTGTCGGCCTGGCCGGTCGCGGCGATGGCCTCCAGCAACCGGCCGATCTCGTGGTCGGTGTACTCGACGAATGCAGCGAAGACCTCGGCCTGACGGGTGAACAGCCGCTTCTCATCCGCGCTCAGGCTATCCCAGTCTTGGATCGCCTCGGGCTTGGGCGCCAGCACCGTGCCTTCGGGCACGATGCCGCGTTCGATTTGGCGCGCCAAGATCTCCTCGCGCAGCCTGTCCCAGCCCTGGTCGAATTTCCCCTCCCAGCGCGCGATCCAATGCTGCGGGACATGGTGTGGGGCGTGGACAGCGCCCGGCGCGAAATAAACAAAGAAGGGTTTGTCGGGTGTCAGCGCCTTTTGATACTTCATCCAGGCCACGGCCTGATCGGTCATGTCCGTCATGAAGTGATAGTCGGGATCCTCCGGCGGCTCGACCACATGGGTGCCATCGTAGATGAAGGGTGCCCACTGGTTGGTCTCGCCGCCGAGGAAGCCATAGAACTTGTCGAAGCCTTGGCGGGTCGGCCAGCGGTCGAAGGGGCCCGAAATGCTCGCCTCCCAAGCCGCCAGTTCGTGCCATTTACCGAAGGCGCCGGTGCTGTAGCCGTTGAGGCGCAGCATCTCGGCCAGCGGCGCGACCTGATTCGGGATCTGGCCGGTGTTGCCGGGAAAGGCGGTGCCGGTCTCGATGATCGCGCCCATGTTGTTGACATGGTGATTCCGACCGCTTTTGAGTGCGGCACGGGTCGGCGAGCAGACCGCGGTCGTGTGGAAGTTGTTGTAGTGCAGCCCTTGGTTGGCAATCTGGTCGAAGGTCGGGGTGCCGACCGGTCCGCCGAAGGTACTGGTGCCGGCGAAGCCGAGATCGTCGAGCAGGACCAGCAAGACGTTCGGCGCCCCCTCCGGCGCCGTGACTTGGATGCGCGGCGGCGGTGTCGCGTCGCGCACGTCGAGCACCGTGCTGGGTGGATAGACGGGATCGGGGATCGGGAGGATGGTGCGGTCAAAAGCATCGGCGACTGCTACGGTCTGTGCGACGGTCAGCGCCGACAACAGCACAGCGGCCCCAAGACCGTGACCAAGGATCGGCGGGTACGGGATCGTTCGCATAGTCGTTACTCTGTTGGTGTTGCGCTTTTTTGACGAGTGCCGGATGGTGGCCGAATCGGGGCTGGCGGATCGAGCATTCCGATCGCATCGCCCCCCGCAGGACTTCAACGTCAATGCGTTTCTTGGAGCTCCGGCCAACAGCCGTTGAGGGTTCAGAAGCGGAAGGTCATTCCGAGCCCCGCTCCGCTGAAGCCGAGGTCCAGATCGGCCTTGGCGCTGTCATCGAAGACATAAGCGAGATGGCGGTAGGCGAGGGTGACATCCCCCCAGTCGAACCGATAGCCAACGCCGACTAATGCCTGCCAGGTGAGGCTCGAATCGCCGGCGCCGACATCGACGTAGTAGGGCAGGATCCAATCGCCGCCTGGCCGAAACTCGCCACGCATGCCGATGATGCCATCCCAATGCTGGGGGTTGCGCGACAGATGGGCGGTCGGCAGCTCGGGCGGCAGGGGCCCCTCGAGCGTCAGGTCCAGCGCCATGTCCAGGCCCAGGTAGCGAAAGCCCAGCACAGCGTCCGCTGAGACCTGGGGCGCATCCAGAACGCGATACTGACCGGCCAGCGTCCAGACGGTGCTCTCGAGCTCGAACGCGGCATCGACTTGGAGACCCGGTCCACCCGGCACCAAGGCATTCAGCAACTGGCGGTCGCTGCCGCTGAGATCCAGATAGATCAGATCCGTGAAGGCACCCCAGTTGCCCTTGCGCATCGCGAAACCGCCCAGGAAAACGAAATCGAGAGCGCCGAGGAGGTCATCGGCGCTGACGTCGAGATCCCGGCCGCCGCCGGCGCCGTTTTGGAAGGTGACATCCCCCGCAACGCTGGGAAACCAACCGTAGAGATTGACGGCGAACAGCCATTCGTCCGCACGGGCCGCTGTCGACCCCGCTGCCAGGAAAACCGCGGCGAGGAGCCAGGTGCGAAGGCATTGGGCAAACCTAGTGACGGGGTCCATCGCGGTGCCTCTGGTTTTGCAGGTTCTGGCTTAGAGGGTGCCCCGACCCTCGCCGGGTGCGGAACAGCGCAACTGGACGTATGCCACCAGTCTATCCGAAACCCTTCGGCGTCGACTTGACGATTCGTGCCATAATGCGTGAACCATCCGGGAACTCTCGAGTTGCGACCCGATGAGCGTGCGTCCCCCGCCGAACAGACCCCCCATCCGCATGGAGAGCCGGTTGGCCCGCGCCGAGGATTTGCGGGTACAGCCGCTGCTCGTCATTCCACCGCTGCTGTGTGAATTCGGAATCGACCCCGGGATCGTGCTCGAACGCGCCGGGATCGATCCGCGCGCCTTCGTCGATCCCGAACAACGCTTACCCTTCGAGCAGGTCGGGCGTCTGCTTGACGAATGTGCCGCCCTGACCGGTTGCCCGTGGTTTGGACTGCGGCTCGGCGAGCGCGCGGGCGCGGCCGTTTTCGGCCTGATCGGCGAGTTGGCGGGGCAGTCGGCAACCGTCGGGGCGGGGCTGCGCAGCATGATCCTGCACTTTCATCTGCACGATCGCGGCGCGGCACCCGTGCTCCATACTGGCCCTGGGCAGGACGTCCAGCTGGCCTATGTCATCCACGCGCGCGGGATGCGGGGCGCCGCACAGGTCGCCGACGGCGCGATAGCGATCGGCTACCATCTGCTGCGGGGCCTCTGCGGTCCCGGCTGGGCGCCTATCAGGGTGACCTTCAGCCATCGAGCACCGTCGGATGCCGCGCCTTACCGTGAGTTCTTTGGCTCACCGGTGCACTTCGACCGCGGCCGCTCGGCGCTGGTGT
The DNA here is from genome assembly GCF_041197575.1 of Thioalkalicoccus limnaeus. Taxonomy (NCBI): domain Bacteria; kingdom Pseudomonadati; phylum Pseudomonadota; class Gammaproteobacteria; order Chromatiales; family Chromatiaceae; genus Thioalkalicoccus; species Thioalkalicoccus limnaeus. The sequence continues at coordinate 86,344 of NZ_JBDKXB010000001.1, forward strand.
TCGCGGCGAAGTGGCTCCAGCGGCCCATTGCGGGGGCCGATGCCCGGAGGCGCGAAGATCTCCTGCGGCGGATCGCCGAGATCGAGCGCGCCAAGCCTGCGCTCTTCACGGACAAGGTCCGACAGGTGCTGATCGAGCTGATGGTGATCGGCAAACCCTCGATCGAAGCCACGTGTAAGCTCCTCGGGGTGAGCCGCCGCACCCTCTATCGTCGGCTGGAAGCGGAAGGTGCCCGTCCCGGAGACCTGCTGGACGAGATGAACGAGTCGGTGGCGAAACAATTGCTGATGGAGTCGCGGATGCCCTTGAGCGACATCGCTGCTATCCTGCATTATTCCGAAGCGACCGCCTTCTCGCGGGTCTTCAAGGGTTGGACGGGCATGACGCCGAGCGCCTATCGGCGCCAGTTCGCGAACTCGCCAACCCCTTGACGGCAGGCGAGCCGGCCCTCACCGCGTCGCCCTTGGCGCCAGAGGCTAGGGCCCTTCGAAAGCGCGCGCCATCGCTTTTCCGGCGCCCGACCGACCCCGAGGATCGCTTCATGCCTCCGTTCCTCCACCGTTTCCTGGGCGCGACGATCGCCGGCCTCACCGCCATCGGGTTGTCAGCCGCCGCGGAACCGACCGCCCTGGGAACCGAAGCCTGTCTCCCCTGTCACGCCGAGCAGGCCAGCCGCTGGCGCGGCTCGCATCACGATCTGGCCATGGGCGAGGCTAGCGAGGCGATGGTCCGTGGCGACTTCGACGAGGCGAGCTTCATCGCGCACGGCATCACCTCGACCTTCTTCCGCCGCGACGGCCGCTACTTCGTCCGAACGGATGGACCCGATGGGGCACTGACCGACTATCGGATCCGCTACACCTTCGGCTGGTGGCCGCTCCAGCAGTACCTGATCGCCTTTCCCGGGGGGCGCCTGCAAGCACTGGGAATCGCCTGGGACAGCCGATCCGCCGAACTGGGCGGCCAGCGCTGGTTCCATCTCTATGCCGAGGAAGAGGGGATGGACCATCGCCATCCGTTGCACTGGACCGGACGCGAGCAGACCTGGAATCACCAATGCGCCGACTGTCATTCGACGGGCCTGCGCAAGGGTTACGATCTGGCGACCGATCGTTATGACACCACCTGGTCGGACATCAATGTCGCCTGCGAGGCCTGTCACGGCCCCGGCTCCGACCATGTCGAGCAGGCCCGGGCCGCTGAGATCCACGGACCACAAGCCTGGCGCCCTGGCAAGGGGCTGGCGGTCAGGCTCACCGCTCACGATGAGGGTCACTGGTCCCTCGATCCGCAAGCAGGAGTCCCAGTGCGCTCGGTGCCTCTCACCGACCGGACCGAGATCGAAATCTGCGCGCGTTGCCATGCGCGCCGTGGGCCTATCCACGCGAGCGAGCGCCCTGGGGCACCGATGACCGATCACTATCGCCCGGCGCTTCTCGAAGCGGGTCTCTACCACGCCGATGGCCAGATCCAGGACGAGGTCTTCGAGTATGGCTCTTTCATCCAGAGCCGCATGTATCGCGCCGGTGTCACCTGCGCCGACTGTCACGACCCGCATAGCCTGGAGCTCGTGGCTCCTGGCAACGCACTCTGTACGCGCTGTCATCAGATACAGCGCTACGACACCCCGACACACCACCATCACCCGCCCGCGAGCACCGGCGCTGCCTGTGTCGCCTGCCACATGCCCCAGCGCCGCTATATGCAGGTGGATGATCGGGCCGACCACAGTCTGCGCATCCCCAGACCGGACCTGACCGTCCGGCTCGGCACGCCTAATGCCTGCAACCAGTGCCATGCCGAGCGTTCCGCACAGTGGGCTGCCGATGCCCTCGCCGAATGGAGGGGTCCGGTGCGGTGGCTGCCAGCCCATTTCGGCGAGATTTTGCACGCCGGCCGTCATGGCCAGGTGGATGCCGGGCAGGAATTGTGGGAGCTGGCGCTGGACAATACTCAGCCAGGCATCGCGCGCGCCACTGCCTTGACGCTGCTATCGGACCTGCCCGATGGCACACGGCTCAATGATCGGCTCGATGACTTGGCCGCCTTGCTCGCCGATCCCGATCCGCTGGTGCGCGCGGCGGCAGTCCGGCGACTGGAAGTGGTCGATCCGGCCTCCCGGTTGCGATTCGGGCTACCCCTGCTGGAGGATCCCGTGCGGCTGGTTCGACTCGACGCCGCACTGACACTGGCGTCGCTGTTGCGTCTCGATCCGCCGGAGGCGGTGCGCGTTCGGCTCGCCGCCGGGGTGTCGGCCTATCGGGCGGCGCAACGGGTCGTGGGCGATCGACCCGAATCCCATCACAATCTCGGACTCATCGAGACCGCCATCGGTGACATCAGGGCGGCCGAAGCCGCCTACCGCGACGCACTGCGCCTCGCGCCCGACTTTGCGCCCGCTTACGTCAATCTCGCGGATCTCTATCGGCTCGGTGGACAGGATGACCAGGGCGAGCAGGTTTTGCGCCAAGGCATCGCGGCCGTGCCGGATGATCCCGACCTGCACTATGCCCTCGGGCTGCTCTACGCGCGTACGAATCGCCTCGCCGCGGCCGTCGAGGCCCTGACACAGGCCGCTCGACTGGCCCCGGAGCGGCCGCGCTTGGCCGATGTGCATGCCCTGGCGCTCGAGGAGCTAGAGCGACAGCTTCGGCAAAGCGGGTCCCGGCGGGAATGAGGCGGTGGAATTCTCGGCGTCGGCACCCAAAATCGCCCGATGATAGGTCGGCGGCCTGATTTGGACCAGGCACGAACAGACGAGCCGTTCGGGAGTCCCTGTTCGAGTACATGGACGGCAAGATTTGGTCCGACGAGGTCAACCCGGTGCTCCGAACCCTTGAACGGTTCCGTCGCTGCATCCGCGGTCGAGCAGGCTGGCAAGACCCTGCGGCGCGGCATCGCCCGTAGCCGCAGCTTGTCACTGCACCTCTTCGCCTGCGACGCCCCGACGAGCCGTGACCGGTACATCGCCGATCTGGCCGGATCGATTCTGGCGTTCATCTTTTTATCGCGTCGCACTCACCGACAATGCGGTTGGTTGACGCCAGGCGCCGGCGGAAGGCCCATCGCTGCGAGATAGGCATCGGTGCTGCGTTCGATCTCGTAGGGGCGGGCGGCCTCGCGCAAGCGCTCCGGTGCCAGGGGCCGATCGAGCGTCGCGAGCATCGCCTCGGCCAGCGCATGGTCATCGCCGACGCCGACCAACGGGCCGTAACGGCCTTGTTGGAGGATCTCGGCCGGGCCGTTCGGGCAGTCGGTCGCGACGACCGGCGTACCGACGGCAAGCGCCTCGATCAGGACGAAACCGAGCCCTTCCCAACGCGATGTCAGCACGAACAGGTCGGCGTGCGCCATATAGGCATAGGGGTTCGGTACGAAGCCGGGTAGCGCGAGATCCTCGAGGATCCCGAGCGCGGTGGCCTGATCGATCAGCGCCTGGCGAGTGCTCCCGTCGCCCAGGATCATCAGCCGGCAAGGCTGCTGTCGTCGGACCCGGGCGAAGGCGCGCAGCAAGGTCGCGAAGTCCTTGCGCTCGCACAGCTCGCCAACGCTCAAGATCAGGGGTCGGGTGGGATCCGCGAGCCAGGGGTGCGGGCACGGCGGTCGTGCGGTTGTCCACAGCGAGGCCGGTACCACGGGCCGCGGCACCACGCGGATCGCATCCCGCGGCAGCCCCGTGTAGCGCGCGAGATCCTCGGCGACGCCTTGGCTGTTGGCGATCACCTGGTCGGCGAGGCGGTACAGCCAGCCCATCGACAGGCGTTGCACTCCCCGTTCGATGACACCGCGACCGGCGAGGTCGACGGACACCGTCGTTCCGACACTCAGCACCAGCCGTGTCGGCACGCGTGCCAGCGCGCGGGCGAGCAGGGCCGTGCGATTGACGCGATCCTTGTCCGCCAACAGCGCTGCGGGGCGGGCCTGGCGCAGATAGCGTCGAAGCGCCGGCAGGCAGGCGTAGGTGTGGCGCGAGCCGAGGTCGATGACCTGGACCCCGGGAGGAATCTCGGTCAGCTCCGGGCCGTGCCGGCGCACCTTCAGCAGATCCACGCGGTAGCTGCGACGGGCCAGGGCCGGGATCAGATGCTGCGCGGCGCGATCGACGCCGCTGTGACCGGAGGTCGAGAAGAAACAGGCGATGCGTGCATGATCGACCGCGGGCGCGGTGGCCCGCCGGTCGGTTCGGCGATTGGTCATGGGCCGGCGGCGATCCACGCGAGCGGGTCCTCGTCGGGCGCCGGGGTCAGACCTGGCTCGTCGACGAAGAGACGGTGCCAGATCGCGAATTGAATCAGGCCGAACAGCTCCCGGTCCCCACCTCGGCCGGCCCGTCGGGCGGCAACCAAGGAGGCGATCCGCTCGCTGCGAAACCACTCGCGGACACCGGGATTGCGTCGGAGCAACTGCCCGGCACGGGTCGCGACCTCCGCCGTCAGCCAGGCGCCGACCGGCACGTGGAAGCCGCGCTTCGGGCGATCCAGGTAGCCGGGCGGCAATAGCGGACGCGCCCATTCGCGAAGCAGCCATTTGCCCTGTCCGTGACGGACCTTCAAGCCGTCGGGCAGCGACAAGCCGAACTCGACGACGCGGTGATCGAGGAAGGGCACGCGGCCCTCGACGCCGAACGCCATCAGCAGACGGTCCGTCTTGACCAGCAGGTTGTCCGGGAGTGCCGTGACCAGATCGGTGTATTGGCGCCGTTGCAGATCCGACCAGCAACTCGGCGTCGCCTGCCAAGCGGCGACGAAGGGTGCCCGGTCCGGCGTCGGCGATGCGGTCAGCGCCGCTCCGAAAAGCTGACGCCGCCAGTGTCGGTGCCATTGGCCGCGCACGCGGAAGCCGCCGCTGCCCGGATACCTCAGCCGTTTGTACAGGCGTTCGGGAAGGGCAGGCCGATAGCGCCCGTACCCGGCGAAGACCTCATCGCCGCCCTCGCCCGAGAAGACCACCTTGAGCTCGCTGCCAGCCGCCTCGGCCAGCAGCGATGTCGGCAGACAGGCGTAGTCGCGCATCAGTTCGTCGGCGGCCCAGATCGAGTGTGGCAGCCGTTGCATGAAACGGGGAACGCTCAGGCGCAGCGGCCGGTGGTCGAAGCCCAGGTGCGTCGCGAGCCCCGTCGCCTGTTCGAGTTCGTCGGCCATCGTCGTCCCCTCGAAGCCGACCGAGAAGCTCTTGATGCGTCCGGCGCCATGGGCTTTGAGCAGGGCCGCAAGGACGGCCGAATCCACCCCACCGGATAGGAACAGGCCGAACGGCACGTCGGCGCGCATGTGTTCGGTCAGGGAGGCGCGGATCCGTCGATCGAGCTCGCGGCGCGCCTCGTCTGCCGAGATATCGCGCGGGGTCGCGGCCAGCGGCGACCAATGCCGATGGTGCGTGACCTGGAGTCGATGATCGATCAGCAGCGCCTCGCCGGGCAGCACCCGCTGAATACCCTCGAACACCGTGTCCCGGCCGGTCGTGAACTGATTCTCGAGGAACTGCCGCAGCGCACCGGGTGCGATCGGCGGTGTCCGCGGCAGGATCGCCAACAGCGCCTTGATCTCGGAGGCGAAGGCGATCCGGTCGGGGAGGCGAACCCAAAACAGCGGCTTGATGCCGAGTCGGTCACGCCAGAGGATCAATCGCTGCGCCGAGGCATCGTGCAGCGCGAAGGCATACATGCCGCGCAGCCGTTCCAGACCCGGCAAGCCGTAAGCGGTGTAGGCGAGCAGGATGGTCTCCGAGTCCGAGCCCGTCCTGGGAACGACACCCTCGACGGCGAGCTCCCGGTTCAGCTCCAGGTAGTTGTAGATCTCGCCGTTCGCGACAAGCGCGAGCCGGCCATCGTCGGAGACCATCGGCTGGTGGCCGTCGGCCAGACCGATGATCGCGAGCCGGGTCTGGGCCAACCCGACCGGCCCCGAGCAATGGATGCCGCGATCGTCCGGTCCACGATGGGCCAGCGCCGCGGCCATGCGGTGCAGATCGCCGGTGTCTGGTCGAGCACCGTCCGCGAGGATCAGGCCGGCTAATCCGCACATGGTCGCGGAGTGTGACGGGAAACGGACATGCGGCCTGGGCTCGACTGTTCGGTTGGGTCCGGGTATTGTCGCCGTAACCGTTCGAGCCGAACAAGGCCGTGGCAGCGACTGTCTCCTCTGGCGGTGTCGCGTCCATGTCACGATGCCACCGGGGCATCGCTGGAGACGCTCGTTACCTTTGACCTGACCCATCCGATGATCGAGTTGAGACCCGGAGACGACGCCGACAAGCCGCAGATCCTCGCTCGCACGGCAGAGGTCTTCGGTGCGGGGCCGGCGCAACGCATGGAGACGCTTTGGGACTGGCAGTGGCACCACGATCCCCGTCTGCCCTCTCCTGGATATCGTGGCGTGGTCGCCGAATGGCGCGGTCGGGTCATCGGCCACCTCGCGACGATTCCGGCCGGGTTGCACATCGGGGGTGAACCGGTTCGCGCCTGGTGGTTCGTCGACGTGCTGGTCCATTGGGGCCTGGTCCGCGAGGCGATGCGCGAACAGCGACGCGCCGGCGCTCCGTCGCGGCCGGACCTCTCCCGAGGCTTGGCGGCGGCCCTGTTCGATCACCCCATCGCTGGGCCGATCCAACTCGGGAAGCATGTGTCCGACCAGATGAGCACGATCGGACGGCGGATCGGTTTCGTGCCCTGCGCCGATACCGGCGGCGCCCAGCGGCGCATCTCGGTCCGTCACCCTGTTGGCCGGGTGCTGGGGGCGCGGCTTGGGGATCTGGCCGGTGCCGTGATCGATCCCCTGCTGGGTCCGAACCCCCGGTCTGGCCTTTCGGTGCGGATTCACGACGGCCCTTTCGACGGGCGGTTCGATGCACTGTGGGCGTCGGTGCGTGGCGCCTTTCCGGCGATCTGCCGGCGCGACGCGGCCCTGTTGGACTGGCGCTACCGCGATTGCCCGGACCTCGATGCCCGCGTCCTTATCCTGGAGCAGGGTGGGGCATTGCGTGGCTATTGCGTGATCCGCGCCTTCGATCGTCCCGGTCGACCACCGCGGCGTCTTGGCAAGATTCTGGATCTCCTGACCGCACCCGGGGATCGCATCGCCCAACGTGCGCTCCTCGGCGGCGCGATCGACGCGCTTCGCCGCTTGCGCACCGAGCGCGTCGAGTGCTTCTACAGTGGTGCCGACCTGTGGCATCTGCTCGCCGAGTTCGGCTTTGCGCCGAAGACGACGAATTCCGGGAGGGTCAGGCCCTTGTTGACGCGTCATCTGCCCGAGGCGGCGAAGGGAATCTATATCACGCAAGGCGATGGCGATGGCGGCTGACGAGCGGCCGGGCGGCTGCCCGTCGAGGAGCCCGAGTCTCATGGCCCTCGATCGGCCGGTCCAGCATCTCTTGCGCTGGTGGCAGAAGCGGCGCGATCGGCGGGTTGAACGACAGGCTTGGCCGCAATGGTTCCTGCTGGTCGGTCGGGTCACGCACGCGCAACGCTGTGCCCCGAACCCTTTGCGCCTGACACCTGTCCAGCCGCCAGCGGATCGTTTCTGGGCCGATCCATTCCTGTGGTTTGCCGGTCCCCGTCCCTATGTGTTCGTCGAGGAATATGTGCGGGAAATCGGCCGCGGACGGATCAGCGTGCTGGAGCTCGATGGGGATCTCCAGCCATGCGGCCCAGCCGTCCCCGTGCTCGATGAGGCGCGTCATCTCTCCTATCCCTTCTTGTTCGAGTACCAGGGCCAGCTGTACATGGTCCCCGAAAGCGCCCGGACGCGCCGGGTCGACCTATACAGGTGCGAGGATTTCCCGTATCGCTGGGTTCGGTTGCATAGCCTGCTGGCTGGGATCGAAGCGGCGGATGCTACCCTCTTCGAACACGAGGGGCGCTGGTGGCTCTTCTGCGCGGCTCGGCTCGGTTCGGCCCGTCTCAACGAGTCGCTGTTCGCGTTTCACGCCGATTCGCCGTTGAGCCGGCACTGGATCCCGCACAGCGGCAACCCCTTGGTGCGGAGTTTTCGATGCGGGCGGCCCGCGGGGCGGATCTTCGAGGATCCAGCCGGTGGTTTGATCCGGCCGGGTCAGGATTCCGTCCCCCGTTACGGTTTTGGCATCGGCCTCTATCGGATCGAGACCTTGACGCCGGACCGCTATCGCGAGCGATGTATTTGGCGGTCCGACGGACAGGCCGCCGGTGGCTGGCGCGCGATGCACCACATGGACGGGCAACGAGATCTGCTCGTGATGGACGCGCAGCGGCTGCTATCGGAGTGACAGGTCACCCGCGTACCGCTGGCCGCGGGCAGACTCGTCGAGGGGCGGACGACGGCGACTCGGGCGGGGCGTGGCACGCGGCGCCGACCGCGCGCGCACCAGACCCCGCCGGTATCGAGGTGCTCAATCCGGGTGGACGGCCTCGGCCTTGGGCTGGGATGCCTTGGTTGGCGGAGCCGGAACCGCAACCTCCAGGCCGGCCATCTGTTCGACGGTCATCTGGTCGTCGCCGCCGCCGCAGGCCTTCATTGACGCTTGTGGACGCTTGGCCGGAGGGGCCTTCTTCCAGGCGTTGTGATCCGGTTCGACGATCTTCGCCTTGCTCTTGTCGAAGTCGAAGCGAACCAGCTTCTTCGCCTGTGGCCCCCAGTAGTTGTGCTTGCCGAGGTCGTAGAAGCGGCGGTGCACCGCGCTCAGCAGGAAGGCCTTGATGCAGCCGAGCAGGTAGCGGCGACGCACCGGATCCTTCGCCCACGGATACTGGAAGAACATCCGTTTCATATAGAAGCGGCGATAGTTCTTCATGACGCCATCGAGCAGTTCGGCGCGGTCGATGTTGTCCGGCTTCATGATCGGCGTGACGAAGTTGTATTTCGAGTAGTCGTAGACCTCGACCTTGTCGCCGAGCTCGGTGAACATGTCCGAGAAGGGCCAGGGCGTGAACATCGACCAGTTGGCCATATCGGCGCCCCAGTCCATGACCATCTGGTAGGTCTCTTCGAGCGTCTCGAGGGTCTCGTTCTCGAGGCCGACGATGAACTGGGCCTCGGTGACGATGCCATTCTGCTGGAGGAGCTGGATCGCGCGCTTGTTCTGGGCGACGGTCGTTTCCTTGACGAAGCGGTCGAGGTTCAACTGAGCCGCCGCCTCGGTGCCGAGCGAGATGTGCACGAGACCGGCCTTGCGGTAGAAAGGCAGCAGTTCCTCGTCGCGCATCACGTCGGTGACGCGGGTGTTGATGCCCCAGAGGACGCCGAGGTCGCGGTCGATCAGCTCCTGACAGAACTCGATGAACTTGGCGCGGTTGATCGTTGGTTCCTCGTCGGCGAGGATGAAGAAGCCGACGCCATGGTCCTTGACCAGCATCTCGATCTCGTCGACGACCCGCTTGGGATCGCGCACGCGGTAATCGCGCCAGAATTTCCACTGGGAGCAGAAACTACAGGTGAACGGACAGCCGCGCGCCATGTTCGGCGTCGCGACCGGCACACCCATCGGGATGTAGATGTACTTCTTCCACTCCAGCACGCTCCAGTCCGGCCAGATCGAGTCGACATCCTTGATCGAGGGCTCCGCCGGGGTAGCCACCACCTTGCCATCGTCACCAATGAAGGCGATGCCTTTGATGTTCTCGCGATCGCTCGGCCAGCGCCCCTCGTCGACGGCGCGCGCCAGGTTCAGCGTGATGGCCTCGCCCTCGCCGCGCACGATCGCGTCGATCCAGGGCGCCTCGCTCAAGACCTGCTGGAACATGAAGGTCGCGTGGATGCCGCCGAGGAAGGTCAGCGCGTTGGGACACTCTTCTTTCGCGATCTGCAGCAGGCGCTGCGATGTGTAGATCGCCGGCGTCATCGCCGTGGTGCCGATCATGTCCGGCTGCTCTTCGCGGAAGATCGCGCGCAACTGCTCCTCGTCGAGACTGTCGACCATCGCGTCGACGAAACGATAGTTGTCGTAGCCTCCCGATTTCAGGTAGCCGGCGACATAGGCGACCCACGCAGGTGACCAGTTGCCAGCGATCTCGGCACCGCCGGACTTGTAATTGGGATGGACGAAGAGGATTCGCATCAGGGACTCCCGCGCAACGGCCGACCCGCCACGCCTTGGGGAACGGAAGAAAGGGGCGGGCCGTTGCCGGCTCTCCCACTGCTCCGGTCAAGCTTACCGATCGCCTTCGATCGCTGTCAATTTCGCTTGAGTGCCTTTGTCAAGTTTACTTGACGCGGGACAGGTGGCCGGCCGTCCCAGAGTTCCGGTCGCTCGAGCCACCTCTGAATGAAGTTCCAGGAGGCCCGATAGCCATCGTGCGGCAGGGTGCAAGCGGAGCAGTCCTTGCGCCGCACGCCATGCTTGTCCAGGTAGACCCTGTAAGGCCCTGGGCACTGGTACGCGATCAGTGGACAGTAGCAGAAGAGGCAGTTGAACTCGCGTTGCACGCCCGAATGGCAGGGCAGGAAGGGGCAGGCGGTATTCGTGAAGCCCTTATAGCCTTCGTTCTGCGTCGATGACCTAGGTTCCATCAGCGGGTTCCATCAGAACCTATCGCTGCGGGGTAGTCGTCGCGAGCCAGGGGCGGTCGATCATCGATGGACATAGCATGTTAGTATGAACGGCTACCCCCAATGACAAGCCCCGTCGGCCCATCGCGCGGTCCGGCTCCCCCGTTTCGGTTTCCCTGAACGTCCGCTCCCATCGGGTGCGGTGAGGAACGAACCGTACCGATTTCGGTTGGGCTGCGGTGGGACTGGTGCCGACGGACATCGGCCCTGTGCCCGGCAAGGATCCCCTCGAGCCGGCCGGCGGGCCTGGGCGCGTGCTGGCGTGCCGCTAACGAACCAAGCGAGGTGTGTATGGATCCGAAACGACTGAATCAGCTACGAGAGGCGATCGCACAGCGGATCCTGATCCTCGACGGCGGCATGGGGACCATGATCCAGGGTTACGGTCTCGGTGAGGCCGACTACCGTGGCGAGCGCTTCGCGGACTGGCCTTCGGACCTGAAAGGCAACAACGATCTGCTGGTCTTGACCCGGCCGCGGATCATCGCCGAGATCCACGATCACTATCTCGCCGCCGGCGCCGATATCCTCGAGACCAACACCTTCAACGCGACGCGCATCGCGATGGCCGATTACGCGATGGAGGCACTGGTGCCGGAGCTCAATCGCGAGGCGGCGCGTCTGGCCCGCGCGGCGGCCGACGACTGGAGCGCGCGTACCCCTGATCGACCGCGTTTCGTCGCCGGGATCCTCGGGCCGACGAACCGCACCGCGAGCCTTTCGCCGGACGTCAATGATCCCGGCCATCGTAATATCTATTTCGACGATCTGGTCGTGGCCTATCGCGAGGCGGCTTCGGCCCTGATCGAGGGCGGCGTCGATCTGCTGATGATCGAGACCGTCTTCGACACACTGAACGCGAAGGCCGCGGTCTTCGCGGTCGAGGAGCTGTTCGATGAGCTTGGGCAGCGCTGGCCCGTGATGATCTCCGGGACCATCACCGACGCCTCCGGCCGCACGCTGACCGGGCAGACGGGCGAGGCCTTCTGGAACAGCCTGCGCCATGCACGGCCCTTTTCCATCGGGCTCAACTGTGCCCTCGGCGCGAAGGAGTTACGCCCCTATATCGAGGAACTCTCGCGCATCGCCGACACGCATGTGTCGGCTCATCCGAACGCCGGGCTGCCGAACGCCTTCGGGGGCTACGACGAAACCCCCGAGCAAATGGCCGAGGAGATCGGCGCTTGGGCCGCGGCCGGCTATCTGAACATCATCGGCGGCTGCTGCGGGACGACGCCGGACCATATCCGCGCGATCGCCGCCGCCGTCCGGCATCACGCACCGCGCCCGCTTCCCGAGATCTTGCCGGCCTGCCGCCTGTCGGGCCTCGAGCCCTTCAACATCGGCGCGGACAGCCTGTTCGTCAACGTCGGCGAGCGCACCAACGTGACCGGCAGCGCGCGCTTCAAGCGCCTGATCAAGGACGGCGACTACGAGACGGCGCTCGAGGTCGCCGCTGGCCAAGTCGAGAACGGTGCCCAGGTCATCGACATCAACATGGACGAGGGCATGCTCGATGCGGTCGTCGCGATGCGCCGGTTCTTGTTCCTCGCCGCCGCCGAGCCGGACATCGCCCGGGTGCCTGTGATGATCGACTCGTCGAAGTGGGAGGTGATCGAGGCTGGGCTCAAGTGCATTCAGGGCAAGGGGATCGTCAACTCGATCTCGCTGAAGGAGGGCGAGGAGACCTTCATCCGCCAGGCCCGCCTGGTGCGCCGCTATGGCGCGGCGGTCATCGTCATGGCCTTCGACGAGCAGGGACAGGCCGATACCCAGGCGCGCAAGGTCGAGATCTGCGCACGGGCCTACCGGATCCTGACCGAACGGGTCGGCTTCCCGGCCGAGGACATCATCTTCGACCCGAACATCTTCGCGATCGCGACCGGCATCGAGGAGCACGACAACTACGGCGTCGACTTCATCGAGGCGACCCGGGCGATCAAAGAACGACTGCCGCACGCGCTGGTCTCGGGCGGGGTGTCGAACGTGTCCTTTTCGTTTCGCGGCAACGAGCCGGTGCGCGAGGCGATCCACGCGGTTTTCCTCTACCACGCGATCCAGGCCGGCATGGACATGGGCATCGTCAATGCCGGGCAGCTCGCGGTCTACGACGAGATCGAGCCCGAACTCAAGGAACGGGTCGAGGATGTCGTGCTCAATCGCCGTCCGGATGGGACCGAGCGGCTGCTCGAGATCGCCGAGCAATACCGCGGCGGCGCCGGCATCGAGGCTAGGAAGGAGGATCTCGAGTGGCGCGGTTGGCCGGTCGCGCAGCGCCTCGAGCATGCGCTCGTCAAGGGGATCGATGCCTATGTCATCGAGGACACCGAGGAGGCGCGCCAGCAGTTCGAACGCCCGATCCAGGTGATCGAGGGGCCCCTGATGGACGGCATGAACCGCGTCGGCGATCTGTTCGGGGCCGGCAAGATGTTCCTGCCGCAGGTCGTGAAGTCCGCGCGCGTGATGAAGAAGGCGGTCGCCCACCTGATCCCTTTCATCGAGGCCGAGAAGACCGGCGAGGCCCGCACGCAGGGCCGAATCCTGATGGCGACGGTCAAGGGCGATGTCCACGACATCGGCAAGAACATCGTCGGCGTCGTGCTTCAATGCAACAACTTCGAGGTCATCGACCTCGGGGTCATGGTCCCAGCCCAGCGGATCCTCGAGACCGCGCGCGAGCGGCAGGTCGACATCATTGGCCTGTCGGGGTTGATCACGCCGTCGCTCGAGGAGATGACCCATGTCGCCAGCGAGATGCAACGGCTCGGCTACGATGTCCCGTTGCTGATCGGCGGCGCAACGACCTCGAAGGCCCATACCGCGGTCAAGATCGCCCCGAGCTATTCAGGCCCGACCGTCTGGGTCAAGGACGCCTCGCGCGCGGTCGGCGTGGCCCAAAGCCTGGTCAGCCCCGAGCTGCGCGGACCTTACGCGGAACAGGTCCGCGCGGACTATGTCGAGGTGCGTCAAAGGCATGGCGAGCGCACCCGACAACAGGATTGGCTGACGCTGGCCGAGGCGCGCGCCAACCGGATCCAGATCGATTGGGCCGACTATGATCCACCGCGCCCGCGTGCGTTCGACCTGAGGTCGGGGCCAAGCGGTGCTGATCGCCGGTCACCGGAGGTCTTGCGCCACCTGGATTCGTGCGGTGTCGTGCTGCGTTTCGCCGATTATCCGCTCGCGGAACTGGTCCGCTACATCGACTGGACCCCGTTCTTCCATGCCTGGGACCTGCACGCCGCCTATCCGCGGATCTTCGATGACGAGGTGGTCGGCGATGAAGCGCGCAAGCTCTTCGCCGACGCACAAGCGATGCTCGAGCGCCTCGTCGCCGAGGAATGGCTCGGGGCGCGCGCCGTCTTCGGGTTCTTCCCGGCCAACCGCTGCGAAGACGACGACATCCGACTCTTCGCCGACGACGCCCGCGAGCGGCCTCTGATGCGACTCCACCACCTGCGCCAGCAGACGCGACGCGCCAACGACGCCCCGAATCTGTGCCTTGCGGATTTCGTTGCCCCGCCCGAAACGGGGCTTAAGGACTATCTCGGGGCCTTCGCCGTGACCGCTGGCGCAGGCCTCGACGAGCATGTGCGGCGCTTCGAACAGGCCCATGACGACTACAACGCGATCATGATCAAGGCGCTGGCCGATCGGCTCGCGGAGGCCTTCGCCGAGCACCTGCACGAACGGGTGCGCCGCGAGTTCTGGGGTTACGCCGCGGACGAGGCCCTGACCAACGAGGACTTGATCAAGGAACGTTACCGCGGTGTCCGACCCGCGCCCGGCTATCCGGCCTGTCCCGAACACACCGAGAAGGGGCTCTTGTGGTCTTTGCTCGAGCCCGAGGGCAACGCCGGGATCACGCTGACCGACAGCTTCGCGATGTACCCGGCCTCGTCGGTGTCGGGCTTCTATTTCGCCCATCCAGCCTCGCGTTATTTCGCGGTCGGCAAGATCAACCGCGACCAGGTCGCCGACTACGCCCGCCGCAAGGGGCTGACGCTCGCCGAGGCCGAACGCTGGCTGGCCCCGAATCTCGGCTATGACCCGGACTGAGCGATGTTGGAACCTCGGGGCGGCGCATTGTCGCCCCGCTGCCTGCTCGCTATGCTTAGCGGATCCATACCGCGATCTCGTGTGATGACAGACGATGCAGCCGAAGCGAGTCGAGCCCTTCCTGTCGGTGGACGAGTACCTCGAAGGCGAGCTTTCGAGCCGGGTGCGCCACGAATATGTCGACGGCGAGGTCTATGCGATGGTCGGCGCGAGCGACCGGCATGGGCTGATTACGCTCAACCTGGCCGGGGCGCTGTCGCAGCGTCTCCCCGATCGCTGCCAGGTGTTCATGGCGGACATGAAGGTCCGCATCCAGACCGCCGAGCGCGACATCTTCTACTACCCGGATGTCCTCGTCTCCTGCGATCCGGCCGACCGCGAGCGCTATTACCGCGAGCGGCCCTGCCTGGTCGTCGAGGTCCTGTCGCCGCACACCGAGCGGCTGGACCGTTTCGAGAAGTTCCTCTTCTATCGCCAGCTCGATGCGCTCGCCGAGTACGTCCTGGTCGCGCAGGATTTTCGCCAGCTGGAGGTTTACCGCCGCGTCGACCAGTGGCAGGCGACCAAATACACCGAAGGCACCGTGCCGCTGCACTCGGTCGACCTCGAGGTCACGCTCGACGAGATCTATCGCCGCACCGGGCGCTAGTCGTCGTATTGCGGCGAGGCATGGGCTGACTCCATCATGAAGGCGATCTGTCATCGTTTTGTGGAGAGGTGTCGTCGTTTCTCGTGCTCCCCGTGATGTCGCGACGTGCGTTGGTGGACGTGACATGACCGTTCGCCGCTGTGCCACCCTGCTGATTTCGGCCATTGGCTCGGGTCAAGGCAAGACGACGGCCACCGCCGCGCTGGCCCGCTATCACCGCAACCGAGGGCGGCGGGTGCGGGTCTTCAAGACGGGGCCGGACTTCCTCGACCCGATGATCCTGCGGCAGGCCTCGGGGCATCCGGTCGAGACTTTGGACCTGTGGGTCACCGGCGAGGAGGATGCGCGTCGCCGGTTGTATCGGGCGGCCGGTGACGCCGATCTGATCCTGGTCGAGGGCGTGATGGGGCTGTTCGACGGCCGACCGTCGAGCGCCGATCTCGCCGAACGGCTCGGACTCCCGGTACTCGCGGTCATCAGCGGTCAGGCGATGGCCCAGACCTTCGGTGCCGTGGCTCACGGACTTGTGAGCTTCAGACCGACGGTGCCGATCGCCGGTGTGCTGGCGAACCGGGTCAGCGGACCGCGCCACTACGAACTCTTGACCGAATCCCTACCGGCTGGCGTGACGCCGTTTGGCTATCTGCCGGCCGCCGCGGAACTGACCCTGCCGAGCCGCCATCTGGGTCTGGTCCAGGCCGCGGAGATCGCCGACCTCGACGAGCGGCTCGAGGCCGCGGCCCAGCGCCTGGTGTGGACCGCATCGGACTTGCCGACACCGGTCGATTTCACCCCGGTCGGCGAGCCCGAGCTGCCTCGATGCTTGCAAGGTTGGCGAATCGCCGTGGCCCGCGATGCGGCCTTCGCGTTCATTTACCAGGCGAACCTGGATCTGCTCGCGGCGATGGGGGCGGAGCTTCGTTTCTTCTCGCCGCTGGCCGACGACCGCCTGCCAGCGGCCGATGCCGTCTACCTGCCGGGCGGGTACCCGGAGTTGCATCTGGCGACCCTCGCGGCGCAGCGCGCGCTGATCGCCGATCTCGCCGCTCACCAGGCCGCCGGTCGGCCCCTGCTCGCCGAATGCGGTGGGATGCTGTTTCTGCTCGAACGCTTGACCGATGTACAGGGGCAGGGCGCGGCCATGGCCGGCCTGTTGCCGGGCGAGGCCCGGATGCGCTCGCGACTGGCCGCACTTGGCCCGCAGGAGGTCGCCTTGCCGGAGGGGGTTTTGCGCGGCCATACCTATCATCATTCGGAGGTGGCGACGCCGCTCGCGCCCCTGGTTCGTGCCCGCTGTCCGAACGGGCGCCCGACGGCCGAGGCGGTCTATCGCGTCGGGCGGCTGACCGCCTCCTACGTGCATCTGTATTTTCCGTCGAATCCGCGGGCTGTGGCGCGGCTCTTTCGGCCGGACTGAGCCGTGTTGTCACCGCTGACCCTTGCGCTCGTCGTCGGCGCGCTGCTGCTCGATCGCTGGCTCGGCGAGCCGCGCCGCTGGCATCCGCTCGAGGCGTTCGGCCGCCTGGCCGAGCGCACCGAGGCCCGCTTTCATGCCGACTCGCGTTGGCGCGGGGTCTGGCTCCTGGCTTGGCTGGTCCTGCCCTGGACGCTCGCGGGGGTGGCGATGGCCGCGTTGCCGGTGGGCTGGATCGCCGAGTGTCTGATACTGTACCTCGCGATCGGTTGGCGCAGCCTCGCCGATCATGGTCGCGGCATCGCCGGCGCGCTGCGGGCCCAAGACTTGCCAGCCGCGCGCGCGGGGGTCGCCTTCCTGGTCAGCCGGGATACCGAGACCCTGGACGAGGAAGGCGTTGCCAAGGCGACGCTCGAATCGGTTCTCGAGAATGGCAACGACGCGCTGTTCGGCGCCCTGTTCTGGTTCCTCGTGGCCGGCGCGCCGGGTGTCATCGCCTATCGGTTGGTGAACACGCTGGATGCCATGTGGGGCTATCGCACCGCTCGCTACCAGCGTTTCGGTTGGGCCGCGGCCCGGCTCGATGACCTGCTGAACTGGGTCCCGGCCCGCCTCACGGCCCTGGCCTATGCGCTGGCCGGCGATACCCGTGCCGCCGGGGGCTGCTGGCGCCGCCAGGCCCGCCATTGGAAGAGCCCGAACGCCGGTCCGGTGATGGCTGCTGGCGCCGGGGCGCTCGGGCTTCGGCTCGGCGGTGAAGCCGTCTATCATGGCCAGCGCGAGGCGCGCCCTGAGTTGGGGCAGGGTCGGGCGCCGCTCGGCGGCGACATCGACCGGGCACTGGCGCTGATCGGCCGGGCGCTGTGGGTCTGGGTCGGCGCGATCGCCGCCCTTGTGGTCTTGACGGGCATCCCCTGATGGCCTGCTCTTCGTGTGGAGAAGGTTGAGATAGTGAAGGAATTGATCCTCGGTGGCGTGCGCTCCGGAAAGAGCCGCCTGGCCGAACGGCTGGCTGCGGAATCGGGGCTGGCCGTGACCTATGTGGCGACGGCCCGCGTCGGCGATGACGAGGAGATGGCGCGACGCATCGACGAGCATCGGGCGCGCCGGCCGGCACATTGGGGCCTGATCGAGGTCGGCCCCGATCTCGGCGCGACGCTGCGGCGCGAGGCCGCCGCGGAGCGCTGTCTGCTCGTCGATTGCCTGACGCTGTGGCTGACCCATCTGCTCTGGGATCATGACGAGAAGACCAGCATCGAGGCACAGCGAGCCTTCGTCGAGGTGCTGCCCGATCTGCCCGGACGGCTGATCCTGGTCAGCAATGAGACGGGTCTCGGCATCGTCCCGCTCGGTGAGCTGACACGGCGCTTCTGCGACGACATGGGGCGGTTGCACCAGACCGTCGCGGCGCGTTGCGACCGCGTGGTCTTCACGATCGCCGGTTTACCGCACCTCCTCAAGGGCGAACCGATCCAATGACGATGAAACGACTGTTGCTGATTGGGATGGGCCCGGGTCATCCGGATTACCTGACGATCCAGGCGATCGACGCGATGAAATCCGTCGATGTCTTCTTTTTTCTCGAGAAGGACGGCGAGGGCAAGGACGAGCTGATCCGAATCCGGCGGGAGATCCTCGAACGCTTCTTGCCCGAGCGGTCCTATCGCGTCGTCACGGCGCCGAGCCCCCCGCGCGAGGCCGAACCGGGCCGCTATCGCGACGGCGTGCTGGACTGGTATCGCCGCAAGGCCGAGATCATCGCCGGCTTGATCAACGACGAACTGGCCGATGGCGAGTCGGGGGCCTTCCTGATCTGGGGTGACCCGACGCTCTATGACGGTACCTTGACGATCGTGCGCCAGATCCTCGATGAGGGTTTGGCCGACTTCGACTACCAGGTGATCCCCGGGATCACGAGCCTTCAGCTCCTGGCGGCCAAACACCGGATCCCGATGAACCGGATCGGCGAGCCGATCGAGGTGACGACGGCCCGTCGTTTGGCCCAGACCGCACCGGAGTCGATCCAAAACACCTTCGTCATGCTCGACTCCAACATGACCTTCGAGGGTCTTGCCGACTCGGAGCTGACCCTCTACTGGGGCGCCTATCTCGGCACCGATGGCGAAATGCTGGCCGCCGGACCATTGAAACAGATCGCGGGCGAGCTGGCCGAGCGGGCGCGCCGGGCCAAGGCCGACAGAGGCTGGCTGATGGACGTCTATTTGCTGCGGAAGGAACAGGGCGGGCGATAGAGGGTGGCGGTGCGAACCCGCGGATCGCGGATCCAAGGCATGCGGTGGCGGTCGCACGCCCCGGCGAGTTGGTCTCGCGTGGCGACTTGGATGAATCACGATATCGGTCGAGATCCGCGGTGCGCGCCCTGTTCCCGGTGGCGCCATCGTCACCGCTCAGGCGCCATCTTCTGGTTGACGCGGCTTTGGTCCTTTCGTTAAGCTGAGCGGTCTTTAGCTTGCCCCTCGGGCAAGACTCATGATCAACGTTTTGCGGGGGCGCGAGGCATGTACGCGGTGATCCAAACCGGCGGGAAGCAGTATCGGGTGGCCGAGGGCGACCGGCTTCGGGTCGAGAAGCTCGGCGCCGAGGCGGGCGACAGCGTCGAGTTCGACCAAATTCTGATGGTGGCCGATGGCGAGGATGTCAAGGTCGGGCGGCCCTATGTCGATGGCGCTCGGGTCATGGCGACGGTCGCGACTCACGGTCGGGGCAAGAAGGTCAAGATCATCAAGTTCCGGCGGCGCAAGCACTATATGAGGCGCCAGGGTCACCGCCAATGGTTCACGGAGCTTCGGATCACTGGCATCAATGCGGGTTGAGGTGACGATCAGATGGCACACAAGAAGGCAGGCGGCAGCTCGCGCAACGGCCGCGATTCGGAATCCAAACGACTCGGTGTAAAGATCTTCGGCGACCAGAAGGTCAAGGCCGGATCCATCATTGTCCGGCAGCGTGGTACCCGCTTCCACAATGGTGTGAACGTCGGTTGTGGCAAGGATTACACCTTGTTCGCGTTGACGGACGGCATCGTGCGGTTCGAGGTCAAGGGGCCGCGGAATCGCAAATACGTTCGCGTGGAGCCGGCGCCGGTTACCGATCCGGCGTGAATCCGGGCGCTGAGCTCGTTCAAAGGCCCCGTCTCGCGGGGCCTTTTTCGTTTCGTGCACCTTGCCCAAGCGGCCTCCCAACCTGCCTAGACGGTCAGAGACTTCCAAATGAAGTTTGTCGACGAGGCCAAGATCCGTGTTGAAGCTGGGGATGGCGGCGATGGCTGCGTCAGTTTCCGGCGCGAGAAGTACATCCCGAAAGGCGGGCCAGATGGTGGCGATGGGGGTGATGGCGGCAGCGTTTATCTGGTTGCCGACGTCAACCTGAACACTTTGGTGGACTTTCGCTATCAGCGTCGCATTCGCGCCGAACGGGGCGCGAATGGCATGGGTCGTGATCGTCGCGGGCGCAGCGGCCGGGATCGTCTGGTTCGGGTCCCGGTCGGGACGCGGGTCGTCGACGACGACACCGGCGAGCCACTCGGTGACCTGACCGGGCATGGAGAGCGGCTGTTGGTCGCGCAAGGCGGTTTTCATGGCATCGGTAACGCGCGCTTCAAGTCCAGCGTCAATCGCACCCCCCGTCAATCGACGCCCGGCAGTCGCGGCGAGCATCGCAACCTCCATCTGGAGCTGATCCTGCTGGCCGATGTCGGGCTGCTGGGCGCCCCGAACGCTGGCAAATCGAGTTTGGTGCGCCGGATCTCGAGCGCCCGTCCGAAGGTCGCCGATTATCCTTTCACGACGCTGTACCCGAATCTCGGTGTCGTGCGGCTCGGGCGCGATCGCAGCTTCGTCGTGGCCGACATCCCGGGCCTGATCGAGGGTGCGGCCGAGGGCGCCGGGTTGGGCGTGCAGTTTCTCAAGCATTTGGCCCGCACTCGCTTGCTGCTGCATCTGGTCGACATCGCCCCGCTCGATGAAGGGGTCGACCTGGCTGATCAGGTGCGGAAGATCGAACGGGAGTTGGCGGCCTTCGGCGGCGACCTCGCCGACAAGACCCGCTGGCTGGTGCTGAACAAGGTCGATCGTTTGGATCCGGACGACTATCAGCGCCGCTGCGAGCAGGTGTTGACGGCGCTTGGCTGGTCAGGACCGCACTTCGGTGTCTCGGCGGTCACCGGTGCCGGGACCGCGGAGTTGGCGCAGGCCGTCATGGTTTGGCTCGAGGATCAACGGGCCCGTTCATCGCCGGTCGGCGATGGCGAGGCAGAACAAAGCGATTGGCATCCGCTGGATTAACCCCCGATGTTTACGCGTGACAGGCTTGCCCGCTCCCGCCGCTGGGTCGTCAAGATCGGCAGCGCTTTGTTGACCCGCAATGGCCAGGGCCTGGATCGGCAGGTCCTGGAACCCTGGGTCGACCAGATGGCCGCGCGCCGGATCGGCGGCGATGATTTGGTGTTGGTCTCGTCCGGGGCCGTTGCCGAAGGCATGGTGCGGATGGGTTGGACGCGGCGACCGAAGGCGCTCCATGAGCTGCAAGCCGCCGCCGCGATCGGGCAGATGGGACTGGTCCGCGCCTACGAGGACTGCTTCGCGAAGCGCGGCCTGCATACGGCGCAGGTCCTGTTGACGCGCGATGATCTCGCCGATCGGCGACGTTACCTGAATGCGCGCTCGACGCTACGGACGCTGTTGCGGCTGGGGGTCATCCCTGTCGTGAACGAGAACGACACGGTGGCGACCGATGAGCTCCGGTTCGGCGACAACGACACCCTCGCGGCCTTGGTCGCGAATCTGATCGAGGCCGAGGTGCTGGTTCTATTGACCGACCAGCAGGGCTTGTTCGACAGTGACCCGCGCATCGATCCACAGGCCAGGCTGATCGAGGAGGTGCGGGTCGACGATCCGCGGCTCGATCAGGTCGCCGGTGAGAGCCTCGGTGGCCTCGGGCGCGGCGGCATGATCACCAAGGTGCGCGCTGCGCGGCTGGCCGCGCGTTCCGGAACCGCAACCGTGATCGCCTCCGGTCATGGTGACCACATTCTGGTCCGCATTGGCCATGGGGAGGCGGTCGGCACCTTGCTGGTGCCGGCGCAGGAACCGCAGGCGGCGCGCAAACAATGGCTCGCTGGCCATCTGGAGGTCAGAGGCCGCTTGACGCTCGACGATGGCGCCGTGCGCGCGTTGCGCGAGCAAGGCACCAGCCTGCTCGCGGTCGGTGTGCGTGCCGTCCATGGTAGCTTCAAGCGCGGCGAGGTCGTGGCCTGTGTCGATGAGCAGGGTCGCGAGATCGCGCGTGGTTTGATCAACTACGACGCGCTGGAAACGACCCGCATCAAGGGCCAGCCGAGTTCCCGGTTCGAAGCCATCCTCGGGGTCTTGGTCGAGCCCGAATTGATCCATCGCGACAACCTGGTTCTGATCTGAGTTGGTCTCATCCCGGCTGCTGAGGGCACCATCGTGCGGCAGATCGTCTTGGACACCGAAACCACCGGCCTCGATCCGGCGGCGGGTCACCGGATCATCGAGATCGGGTGTGTCGAACTGGTCGATCGCCGTCCGACGGGTCGCACCTTCCATCAGTATCTGCAACCGGATCGCGAGATCGAGGCCGGAGCGGTGTCCGTTCACGGCATCACCGATGCCTTTCTGCGCGATAAGCCGCGTTTCGGCGATATCGCCGATGAGCTGCTGGGCTATCTGGAAGGGGCCGAGCTGATCATCCACAACGCCTCGTTCGACCTGGGTTTTCTCGACCACGAGCTTAAACGGTGGCGGGGCGATGCGCGCCCGCTCGCCGAACTGTGCTCGGTGACCGACACGCTGGTCCTCGCGCGAACCCTCCATCCGAGTCAGCGCAACAGCCTGGATGCGCTGTGCAAGCGCTATGGCATCGACAATTCGCACCGGGATCGGCACGGCGCCCTGCTCGACGCGGAGATCCTCGCTGACGTCTATCTCGCGATGACCGGCGGGCAGGTCAGTTTGTTCTTTGGCGGGGCGGGGCAGGAGTCGCCGGTTCAACGGGCGGAGCGTCGCGGTGCCCCGGCGCGGTTACCGGTCGGCCGGCCGAGCTTGCCGGTGGTTCGGGCCAACGATGCGGAACTCGCCGCGCATGATCGACAACTCGCTGCGATCGACAAGGCCAGCGGCGGTCACTGCCTGTGGCGCAGATCGCCGAGGGTCTGATCCTGATTTTCGAACCGCGCAAAGACCTGTTAGGGCGGGGCGCACTGGCCGGCGAGACTCGTCGACCCTCTGCGCTCGTGCGTCGACCCTGTCGCACGGGTTGAGGCCAAAGCCGCACGGATGAACTGGCTTTCCGTGTTCGATGGCTCAAGAGGACCGTTGCTGATTCCCTTCCAGCGGCTGATGGCCGACGATCGATTCCAAGCCGCTGATATCTCGAATCATGACGTGCTTGCGGTCGACGTGCAGCAGGCCTTCGTCCTGAAAGCGGGTGAAGAGACGGCTGACCGTCTCGACGGCGAGGCCGAGGTAATTCCCGATCTCGTGGCGGGACATGCTCAGGTAGAAGTCGTACGGCGACAACCCGCGTTTCTGGAGCCGCCGGGAGAGACTGAGCAAGAAGGCCGCTAGGCGTTCCTCGGCATTGCGTTTGCCGAGCAGCAGCAGCATGTCGGTGTCATGGCCGATCTCCTTGCTCAGCAGGCGAAACATCTGGTGCTGCAGCGACGGGATGCAGCAGGTCAATTCCTCGAGCCGAGCAAAGGGGATCTCGCAGATCGCCGAGGTCTCTAGCACCCGTGCCGAGCAGATGTGGCAGTCCTTTTCGATCGCGTCGAGCCCGATGATCTCGCCGGGCAGGTGGAACCCCAAGACCTGTTCGCCGCCTTCCTCGCTCGGGGAATAGGTCTTTACGGAGCCGGTCTTGACGACGTACAGAGAGCGGAACCGCTCGCCGCTGCGAAACAGATAATCGCCGCGGTGGAGGGGGCGGCTGCGTTTGACGATGCCGTCGAGTCGTTCGACGTCCTCGGGACAGAGCCCCATCGGTAGACACAGGGTAGCGAGGTTGCAGTTCCGGCAGGCGACCCGGATCGTCTCGAATGAAATCACCTTGTGCTGAGTCAAAGCGGCCCCCTCGCGCGTTGTTGGGGGTATTTTGGATCCTTATTTGACCTGGATCAAGCAAATCAAGTCCATGAGCTCAGCATGGTTTGGTCCCACCCGGCTAGCCAACTGGGCGACGGGCAATTAGATCAAAGCGCAACGAACCCGAGGGTCTGGGGGCTCGATGCATCGGGACCTGTCCCGTGGCTGCCCGGGGGGCTTCGATATGAAGCTCGCGCCGCGAGCGGGGAGCCGGGACCGGTGGCTCCGGTTCGCCAGGGTGGGAAAGAGAGCGGGTGGGAATCGCGACCCGGTGGGCTGTGACCGAGGGCTCAGCACCCCGGTCACAGCTCGCGGGGCTCAGTGACTACTTGGCTTCATCCGTTGCCGGGGCCGCAGGCGCCGCGAACGGCGCGCCCCAACCATAGTGCGGGGCACCGCCCCAGCCATAGGGTGCGCCATACCCATAGGGCGCGCCGTAGCCGTAGGGTCCGCCCCAGCCGTAGGGGCCATAGCCATACCAATCGCGGTACCGGTTATAGCCGCGACCCAGGCCGCGGCCTCCGCCGCTGAAGTTCATGTTGAAGTCGCCATAGCCGTCGCCGAACATGTCGTTCCACCAGTCGTTGTAGCCACGGCCATAGCCGGGTCCTCCCCAACCTGGCCCCCAGCCCGGACCGCCCCACCAGGCCTGGGCCGAGGTCATCGAGAAGGTGGCGACCCCGGCGATTGCCGCGATACCCATCACTTTTGCTAACCTTTTCATGATTCTGACTCTCTCCAATTGATATCGTCGTTGAGGGTCTTGTCGTGAGACCGCGACCCGAGCGGCGCGGCGAGTTAGCTCCGCAAGTTGGCGAAACTCCCACGATTATAGGAAGGCCCCTGATGATTGTGAAGGGGGCCAATAGTCTGTATCAATGCTGCGAAAGGGCGTTCGGGAGCGACCGCCCGGGCCTGTGCGAGGTGGCGGCTCGGGCGGCCGAGAGGCGACAGTGGATTGAGGCGTCTCGTCAGATTTGGTAGCTTTACGGGTTACGGGGCTGTCCCATCCTTCGTCCTCCCCCACTTATGGCGACCAAGTTCATCTTCATCACCGGCGGCGTCGTCTCGTCGCTGGGCAAGGGTATTGCGTCGGCCTCGCTGGCCGCCTTGCTGGAGGCGCGCGGGCTGCGCGTGACCCTGATCAAGCTCGACCCCTACATCAACGTCGACCCGGGGACCATGAGCCCGTTCCAGCACGGCGAGGTCTTCGTGACCGACGACGGGGCCGAGACGGATCTGGACCTGGGGCACTATGAGCGGTTCGTGCGCACCCGCATGGGCCGCAACAACAATTTCACGACCGGTCAGATCTACGAGAGCGTGATTCGCAAGGAACGTCGCGGCGACTACCTCGGTCGCACCGTGCAGGTGATCCCGCACATCACCGACGAGATCAAGGCGAGCATCCGGCTCGGTGCCGACGAGGCCGATATCGCGATGGTCGAGATCGGGGGCACGGTCGGCGATATCGAGTCGCTGCCCTTTCTCGAGGCGATCCGCCAGATGCGGGTCGAGGAGGGGCGCGACAACGCCCTGTTCATGCACCTGACGCTGGTGCCCTATATCCGAACCTCCGGGGAGATCAAGACGAAGCCGACCCAGCACTCGGTCAAGGAGCTGCGCTCGATCGGTATCCAGCCCGATATCCTGCTGTGCCGGGCCGAACAACCGATCCCCGAAGCCGAACGCAAGAAGATCGCGCTGTTCACCAATGTCCCCGAGGCCGCGGTGATCTCGGCGATCGATGCCGACAACATCTACCGGATACCCATGCTGTTGCACGCGCAGCATCTCGATGACCTGGTGGTTCGCCAGTTCGGCCTCGAGGTGCCGCCGGCCAAGCTCGACGAGTGGCAGCGGGTGCTCGAGGGTTTCGATCACCCGACGCACGAAGTCACGGTCGCGATGGTCGGGAAGTACATGCACCTGACCGAGGCCTACAAGTCCTTGTCCGAGGCCTTGGCCCATGCCGGTGTGCATGCTGCGACCAAGGTCCGTGTCCGCTATCTGGATGCCGAGGAAATCGAGCAGCAGGGCACCGATTGTCTGCACGACGTCGATGCCGTGTTGGTCCCGGGTGGCTTCGGTGGCCGTGGCATCGAGGGGAAGATCCTCGCCGTGCGCTTTGCCCGCGAGAACCGCATCCCCTATCTCGGGATCTGCCTGGGTATGCAGGTCGCCGTGATCGAGTATGCCCGCCACGCGGTGGGGCTCGACGGTGCCCATAGCACCGAGTTCGATCCCGCGACGCCACACCCTGTGATCGCGCTGATCACCGAGTGGCGCGATGATCAGGGGCGCGTCGAAAGCCGGGACGAAGCGTCGGACCTCGGCGGTTCGATGCGTCTGGGCGGCCAGTTGTGTCGGCTCGAGCCCGGCAGCTTGGCGCGGAGCGTCTATGGCTTCGCTCAGATCCGCGAGCGCCATCGTCATCGCTACGAATTCAACAATCAGTATCTCGACCGGATGAAGGACGCCGGGATGCGCTTCTCCGGTTGGTCGTTGGACAGCACCCTGGTCGAGATCGTCGAGATCCCGGACCATCCGTGGTTCATCGCGTGCCAATTCCATCCCGAGTTCACGTCGACCCCGAGGGACGGCCATCCGCTGTTCCGCGGCTTCGTCAAGGCGGCGCTGGCGCACCGCCGGCAGCGTTTGGGCCGTGTGCAATGATGCGCTTGCTGGGATTCGAGGTCGGCCTGGATCGCCCGCTGTTCCTGATCGCCGGCCCTTGTGTGATCGAAAGCGAGACGCTGGCCCAAGAGACGGCCGGTCAGCTCGAGGAGATCACCGCGCGGCTCGGGATCCCCTTCATCTTCAAGTCATCGTTCGATAAGGCGAATCGGTCGTCCGGCGCGAGTTTCCGCGGGCCCGGGCTGGAACGCGGCTTGGCGATCCTCGAAGGGGTGCGCGACAAGATCGGCGTGCCGGTGCTGACCGACGTCCATGAGGACACGCCGCTGTCCGAGGTGGCCGCGGTCGTCGATGTGCTGCAGACGCCGGCTTTTCTCTGTCGCCAGACGAACTTCATCCGGGCCGTGGCGGCCCAAGGCCGGCCGGTCAATATCAAGAAGGGGCAGTTCCTGGCCCCGTGGGATATGGCCCAGGTCGTCGCCAAGGCGCGCAGCACCGGCAATGAAGCCATCCTGGTCTGCGAACGGGGGGTGTCCTTCGGCTACAACAATCTGGTTGCCGATATGCGCGCCCTCGCGGTGATGCGCGAGACCCGCTGCCCGGTCGTGTTCGATGCGACCCACGCGGTGCAGCTTCCGGGGGGGCAGGGTGACAGGTCCGGCGGCCAACGCGAGTTCGTGCCGGTGCTGGCGCGGGCCGCGGTGGCGGCTGGGATCGCCGGCCTGTTCGTCGAGACGCATCCGGACCCGGATGCGGCGTTGAGCGATGGACCCAATTCCTGGCCCCTGCACCGTTTGTCGCCGTTGTTGGAAACGCTCGTCGAGATCGACCGTCTGGTCAAGGCACACGGCCTCATCGAGACGGAAGGCGTAAACTGAGGCGCCTCGAGGTGCCGTGCCGGCGAAGCCGCCGGATCGCATTTTTTGGAGAACCGAATCCATGTCCGAGATCGTTGATATCCGAGCCCGTGAAATTCTCGATTCGCGCGGCAATCCGACCGTCGAGGTCGATGTCTTTACCGCCGACGGTGCGATCGGCCGCGCGGCCGTGCCCTCGGGGGCATCGACCGGGTCGCGCGAGGCCTTGGAACTGCGTGACTCGGGCGCGAGCCGCTACGGCGGCAAAGGGGTGACGCAGGCTGTTTCCCATGTCACTGGAGAACTCCGCAACGCCCTGATCGGCCAAGAGGTCGCGGATCAAGCGTCGTTGGATCGGCGTATGATCGACCTGGATGGTACCGACAACAAGGGACGGCTCGGCGCAAATGCGATCCTCGGTGTGTCGATGGCCGCCGCGCACGCGGCCGCGCAGGAACGCGCGTTGCCCCTGTACCGGTACCTGTCGAGCGGACCCTACCAGTTGCCGGTCCCGATGATGAACATCATCAACGGCGGCGCGCATGCGGCCAACAGCGTCGATTTTCAGGAATTCATGGTGCTGCCGGTCGGGGCGCCGAACCTGCGCGAAGCGGTGCGTTATGGTGCCGAGATCTTCCATGCGCTGAAGGCGGTGCTCGGTCGCCGAGGACTGGCGACCGCGGTCGGCGACGAGGGTGGGTTCGCGCCCGATCTGCCATCGAACGAGGCGGCGGTCGAGGTGATCCTCGAGGCCATCGACAAGGCTGGTTTCGAGGCCGGCCGGGACATCTTCCTCGGTCTCGATGTCGCGAGCTCCGAGTTCTACCGGGACGGTCTCTATGATTTGGCTGGCGAGGGTCGGCGCCTGGATGCGGCTGGGCTCGTCGATCTGCTGGCCGACTGGGTCGACCGCTATCCGATCCTGTCGATCGAGGACGGCATGGCCGAGGGCGATTGGGCCGGATGGAAACTCCTGTCGGATCGTTTGGGACAGCGCGTGCAGTTGGTCGGCGATGACTTGTTCGTGACCAACACGCGGATCCTTGAAGAAGGTATCGACAAGGGGATTGCCAACTCGATCCTGATCAAGGTCAATCAGATCGGGACACTGACCGAGACCCGTGCGGCGATCGACATGGCTCAGGCCGCCGGTTACACGACCGTGATATCGCATCGTTCGGGCGAGACCGAGGACACCACGATTGCCGATCTCGCGGTCGCGACCCATGCCGGCCAGATCAAGACCGGGTCGTTGTCGCGATCGGATCGGGTCGCCAAATACAATCAACTGATGCGCATCGAGGAGCAACTCGGCGACGAGGCCACCTATGCCGGTCGCACCGCCTTCCGGTGGCTCTGACGTGGGCGGCCCTGGTGCCGCGGGTTGCGCTGATCGCTGATCCTCGACCGGTTTCGCGTATGCGCTGGCTCATCGTCATTCTGCTGTTGCTGTTGGGTCTGCTCCAGTATCGGCTGTGGGTCGGCGAGGGCAGCCTGGCCGAGGTCCACGCATTGCGCGGCGAGATTGCGCGCCAGCACGAGGAGCTGGCGGCGATGCGCGTCCGTAACGCCGCGCTCCAGGCGGAGGTCCAGAGTCTGCGCGAGGGCTTCGATGCGTTGGAGGAGCGCGCACGCAGCGATCTGGGGATGATCAAGCGCGGCGAGATCTTCCTGCAGATCCTGGACGAGCCTGCGCACGGAGCGACGCGATGATGGAGCCTGTGAGATTCTGGGCAGTCGTGCCGGCGGCTGGCGTCGGTCGCCGCGTCGGTGCGCCGATCCCGAAACAGTATCTGCCGTTGTTCGGGCAGGCCGTCCTCGACCATAGTCTCGAGGTCCTGCTCGGCGAGTCGCGCATCGAGGGCGTCGTGGTTGCCGTCGATCCGCACGACCAGCGATGGTCGACGACCCGCTATGCCGCCCACCCGAAGGTGCGGAAGGTCGCCGGCGGTGCCGAGCGCTGTCATTCGGTTCTCAATGCGTTGGCCCTGTTGACCCAAACGGCGGCCGCCGAGGACTGGGTGCTCGTCCATGACGCGGCGCGGCCCTGTCTGCGCCAAACGGATCTGGCCGCGATGATCGACACCCTGCGGGCCGACCCGGTGGGCGGGATCCTGGCTGTCCCGGTTTGCGACACGATGAAGCAGGCCGATCGCCAGGGATGCATCGCGCGCACCGTCGTCCGCGACGGCCTTTGGCATGCGTTCACGCCGCAGATGTTTCGTCTCGGCCCACTGCGGGAAGCCTTGGCGCGCGCACTCGCGGACGGATATCTGGTCACCGATGAAGCGAGCGGGCTGGAATACATCGGCCAGACGCCGCGACTCGTCGAAGGCCATGCCGACAATATCAAGATCACGCGGCCGGAGGACCTCCCGCTGGCCGAGTTCTATTTGCGACAGCAGGGGCGAACATGCGAATCGGACAAGGTATCGATGCACACAGATTCGTGACCGGTCGCCCCTTGGTGCTTGGCGGGGTCGCGATCGACCACGATCAGGGACTGGAGGCGCACTCGGATGGCGATGTCGTGATCCATGCGTTGTGCGATGCGCTGCTCGGGGCCGCCGGGCTCGGGGACATCGGCCGGCATTTCCCGGATACCGATGCGGCCTTTGCCGGGATCGACAGCCGCATCCTGTTGCGTCGGGTCATCGCGAGTCTGCGCGAACAGGGTCTGGCCGTGCACAACGCCGATATCACGATCGTCGCCCAGCGGCCGCGGATGGCGGCCCATATCCCGGCGATGGTCGAGGTCCTCGCGGCGGACATGGGATGCCCCCCGGCGCGGGTCAATGTCAAGGCGACGACGACGGAGCGGATGGGATTCACGGGTCGCGGCGAGGGCATCGCCGCGTCGGCCGTGGTCCTCTTGTCTTCCTGATCGGTTCGCGGCGAAGCGGATGGCGGGCGCCGTGGCGCGCCTCACCGTTGGCCCGCGCGTTCGGCGCGTGCCTTGTTCGGGTTGCGCAGCAGGACGTACAGGGCGCCGGTTCCGCCGTCGCGGCGCGTCGCCGAGCAGAAGGCCAAGACGTCACGGCGCAGTCGCAGCCAGTAATTGACCTTGCGTTTGAGTACCGGCTGCCCCGAGCCGAATCCCTTGCCGTGGATGATCCGCGCGCAGCGGATGCGCCGTTCGTGGCATTCGCGCAGGAAGGCCCAGAGCGTCTCCCGGGCGAGCTCGGCGGTCAGGCCGTGCAGGTCGAGTTCCAGTCCGATCTCGAGATCGCCGCGTTGCAGGTCCGAGAAGAGCCGTTTCTGAATCCCCGGGCGGGCGAATTCGAGATATTCATGGGTGTCGACTTCGGCCTCCGACAAGGTATCGAGCAGCTCGTCGTCGTCGGCCAGTCTCGGGCGGGGCCTCGGTCTCGGCCGCTGGCGATAGGGTTCGACCTGGTCGTGGCGCAAGGGCTCGATCCCTTCGGTCTCGGCGCGAAAGAGGTCACGATCGGCTGGCGGTATGGATTTGCTCATGGTTGCTACCTCGTGCGAGGCCTCGGGGCGTGTCGCGCAGGACGCGGCGCCTTCGCACTATCCGGCCGGCCGTGGTCTGGGGTGCGGCGAGCGTATCGAGGTCGATTGGGATCTGGCATCCTTCGGCCGGGGTTGCAAGGGTCCGGTGAACAGGCGAGAGAGGGTGCATCGTGACGATGAGGATACTGGTCAGCAATGACGATGGCTATCAATCGCCGGGGTTGGCCGCGTTGGCCGACGCCTTGGCGCCACTGGGTGACATCGTCGTCGTGGCACCCGAACGCGATCGCAGCGGGGCCAGCCATTCGCTTACGCTGGATGTGCCGCTGCGCGCCGTGCGGGCCGCGAACGGGTTCATCCGGGTCGATGGCACACCGACCGATTGTGTTCACCTGGCCATCACCGGGCTCCTCGATCAGGAGCCCGACCTCGTGGTCGCCGGGATCAACCATGGCCCGAACCTCGGCGATGACGTCATCTACTCCGGGACCGTGGCGGCCGCGACCGAGGGGCGGTTTCTCGGATTGCCGGCGATGGCGGTCTCGATGGATGCCTTCGATCCGCGCCATCTGGCGACCGGGGCAAGGGTGGCTGCCGAGTTGGTGGCGCGCCTGCGTCACACCAGGTTGCAGACGGATGTCATCTTGAACGTCAACGTGCCGGATCGGCCTTACGACCAGATCCGCGGATTCGCGGCGACCCGGCTTGGACACCGGCACCGCGCGGAACCAGTCACGATGGCGCACGACCCCCGCGGTCGCCCGATCTATTGGGTCGGCCCGGCAGGCCCCGAACAGGACGCCGGCCCCGGCACCGATTTCCACGCCGTGCGCCATGGCTTCGTGTCCATCACCCCGCTTCAGGTCGATCTGACCAGGCACAGTTCGATCGGGGTCCTGGAGGAGTGGTTGGCGCGATGATCCATGCGGTCGCGTCATGCCGCGACAAGCCGACCGCCGAGGGCTAGCGCATGCTTGATGCCGCGGGTCGGTCGCAGGCCCCTGTTCCCGACATTGGTACCGGTCTTGACCAGTTAGGCCAAACCGTCCGTTCGGTCGTGGGGTCCTGTTGTCGGGGGGCAGGGCGGTGTGCGATCGGGGCCGGGCGCCGCTTTCATCGATCCGTTTCATCACCCTGTTAGTTAGAAGGCAGTCGTCGATGCGCATCTTTTCGCCGCTCTACAACCGTGTCATGCAGTGGTCGCGCCACCCGCGGGCCCCTTGGTATCTGGGGGGCTTGAGCTTTGCCGAGTCGTCCTTCTTTCCGATCCCGCCGGATGTCATGTTGGCTCCGATGAGCATGGCCAATCCTCGTCGGAGTTGGGCCTTTGCCGCCCTGACGACGGTGGCCTCGGTTGCCGGCGGCGTACTGGGTTACCTGATCGGCGTGTTCGCGTTCGAACTCGTCGAGCCCTTGCTCCATCGCTTCGATTATTGGGATCACTATCTGGCCGCTCAGGCCTGGTTCGCGAAATGGGGGTTCTGGGCGATCTTCCTCGCTGGGTTCTCGCCGATTCCCTACAAGGTGTTCACCATCACCGCTGGCGTCATTGCCATGCCGCTGTTGCCCTTCATCGTGGCATCCCTGATTGGCCGCGGCGCCCGCTTCTTCCTCGTCGCGGGTTTGATGGCCTGGGGCGGCGAGCGAATGGAAGGCATGCTCCGTACCTACGTCGACCGCATCGGTTGGCTGGTGGTGGCGTTGCTGGGCGGCGCTTTCCTGCTCTATCAGTCGGGAATCTTGTCGGGTTGAAGAACCGCACGAGCGGCGCGTCACCTGCCCGTTCCTTGTCCGCGATCCCGGTTGCGCACGGGATCGGCTCGGCGTTCCGTGGGCTGTTGATCAGCGCCCTCTGCGTGGTCGTCACGGTCGCTTGTGGTACCCGAGGTGATCCAGCGCCGGTCGTCGCGCCTTACGATCCAGCGCCGCCTGGTTTCTATCGCATTCGTCCCGGCGACTCCCTGAGTCGGATCGCTGTGGATCAGGGTATCGATATCGCGTCCCTGGCTGATTGGAACCGTCTTTCGCCGCCTTATCGGATCCAGGCCGGCCACCTGTTGCGGGTCGGGCCGCCGCCGGTCGCGTCCGGCCCGAAGCGCTCGGTTCGTGCTCCGACGCTTCCGCGCACCGAGGTCGAAAAGAGGCCGAGCCCCGCCACGCCGATGAGGACGCCTGCCAGCTCTCCAGCCGGTTCGGCCCAGCGATCGGCCATGACCGCGCGACCTGTTGCCGAGGGTCAGGCCCCCTCGATCGATTGGCAGTGGCCGTTGCGTGGTCCGGTGCAACAGACCTTCAACGCGGCCGACCGAACACGACAGGGGATCCGTATCGGCGGCGCGCTGGGGCAGGAAGTCGTCGCGGCCGCGGCCGGGTCGGTGGTCTACAGCGGCGGTGGACTCAAGGGTTACGGGAACCTTATCATCGTCCGACACCGCGACGATTTTCTGACGGCCTATGGCTTCAATCGCCGGCTCCTGGCAGCCGAAGGGGACCGGGTCGAGGGCGGGCAACGCATTGCCGAGGTTGGACAGCCGCCCGGGGGCAAGGCCCAACTCCACTTCGAAATTCGTAAGGAGGGAGCGGCTGTGGATCCGCTGAAGCTTTTGCCGTCGGTGCGCTGAGGCCCCTGACCGGGACGGAGGAAGACTGGATGGCAGCCCCCGACGAGCGAGATCAGCCACCACGCCGATCGACTTCGCGCGAGCCGGGAATCTACCTCCAGGTTGATGACGAGGAATCCGTCTCCGGTGACGACGAGCTCGAGGATGCGGATCCCTTCGTCAATGAGGATGCGGCATCGGTGCTCGTCGATCCTATCGACGGCGGCGAGGCGGACAATGAGCGCTTTCACGCCGGCGATGCGGATTTCGATGCGACCCGTCTCTATTTGAACGAGATCGGCGAGGCCAAGCTGCTCACCGCCGAAGAGGAGGTCCATTTCGCGCGCCGCGCGCAGCAGGGTGACGATGCCGCCCGGCAGCGGATGATCGTCAGCAACTTGCGGCTCGTCGTGAAGATTGCGCGCCGGTACCTGAATCGCGGTTTACCTCTGCTCGACCTGATCGAGGAAGGCAACCTCGGTCTGATTCGGGCCGTCGAGAAGTTCGATCCGGAGCGCGGCTTCCGCTTCTCGACCTATGCGACCTGGTGGATCCGCCAGACGATCGAGCGGGCGATCATGAATCAGACTCGTACCGTGCGGTTGCCGATCCACGTGCTCAAGGAGATCAACTTCTACCTGAAGGCCACGCGCCGCCTCACGCAGCGGCTCGATCACGAGCCGACCTCGGAGGAAGTCGCCGACTTGCTCGACAAGCCGATCGCCGAGGTCAAGCGGATGCTGGGCCTCAATGAACGGATTGCGTCGGTCGACACCCCGTACAGCCGTGAGACGGATAAGCCGCTGGTGGATATGCTGCAGGATGAAGCGGCCGAGGACCCGGCCGAATGCGTTTATGATCGGGATCTGCGGGACAGCCTCGATCAATGGCTGAACAAACTCAACGACAAGCAGCGCGAGGTCGTGTTGCGCCGATTCGGGTTGCACGGTTACGAGCATTCGACGCTCGAGCGGGTGGCCCAGGAACTTGGCGTGACGCGCGAGCGCGTCCGCCAGATCCAGCTGGATGCCTTGCGGCGGCTACGCGATATCCTGGAACGGGACGGTTTCTCCGTCGATTCCTTCTTCAAATAATGCCACTCGGGGTCGGTTCGGGCTGACTCCAGGACTTCCTCTCCCTGTCTTGAAGACCCGGCGACGCCAGACGGGGGCGTCTGCGTCGTTCCGCGGGCCGGCCGTCGAACCGGCTGCTCCTGTGCGCGAGTCGGGCTCCGGCCGGCCATTCGCGATCGCAACTCCGGCCAGGTGACAAATTCCGTCCGAATGTGCCCGGCAGGGTCCCGCCTACTGGCCTCGCGGGTCGCTCCCAAGGTGTCCGTGCCTCGATCCCGGCGTTCGTTCGCGGTCCTGGGTAAGTCTCTATGTCACGGTATTGAATATTTATTTTCGGCTGCATGGCGATGTCTGGGCTGCGCCGGTCGACGCGCGTTCGTCGTACGGTCGATTGTGGCATTCGCTTTGCTTCTCTGATGGTCAGGCGGACCAATGGGTCCAGATCAATGGACGGCACGCGCGGCGACGGGATGCATCGTGCGGCCGCCGAGGAAACGGGCACCCCTCGAGGCGCCGAACACGCAGGCCTTCCTGCGAGAGGTGACGAGGGGGCGACGCATCGACCCGAGTGAGGAGAGCAGAATCATGACAACACCATCGAGGGACAACGCGGAACGTCGCTTCCATTCGCGGTTGCCGATGAAGGTCTCGGTGCGGCTCGTCGCCGACGGCGGCGATCAGCCACTCGTGGTCCAGAACCAAGATATCTCTTGGGGCGGGGTTCAGTTCCTCGTGCCGAGGGACGCACTGAAGGAACGCTCCTCGGTCACCATGGCCTTTCCCTGGGCCAAGGGCGAGCAATTCAGCGTAGAGGCCGAGGTGGTTCGAACACGCAACATCGATGACGGTCACGCATTGGTCGCGGCCCGGTTCTCGAACCTATCGCGAGCCGATCAGAAGCGACTCGAGAAGCTGCTCGCGATGCTGCACGCAACGAACAATCAAGCCGCCGGGCATCGCGAGGACCAGAGCCTGCTGGCGCCGAGCCTGGAGATCCTGTTCAACGATCTCGATGACATGCAGCAGCAGTTGGCCGAGATCGCCAAGGGGCGCCTATCGGTCACCGTCTTTCAGGCCTATGAGGTCAATCAAAGCATTCGTTTGACCTTGGCGGGGATCGCTGACCTGCCGGCGCTCCGGCTTCGGGCGCGGGTCAAACGCGTTACGGCCTTGACGACCGAAGCGGCCCAGGCCTTCCGGATGTTCGATGTCGATCTGAGCTTCGAGCATCCGCTGCTGGAACTCGAGGCGGCCGTCGAATCCTTGATGAAGCGCCTGGCCAGTCCGGCCGCGACCACCCCGAACTGGTCCGACACCGAATTCTTACTTGACCGAGACATGTAACGGTACATCGCCATGAAACCTATCCTTGTCGAGAGAACGCGAATCATCAGCCCACCCGGCCGGCTGGCCGGGATCACGCTGATCGAACTGATGGTCTCGGTGGCCGTCGTCGGTATCCTGGCCGCCTTGGCGCTGCCGGCCTATGAGAGCCATGTGGTGCGATCCAAGACCAGCGAGGGGTTGTCGCTGGCGAGCGGACCGCAGGTCGCCGTGATGATGGCGTATCAGGATCTCGGGCACGCGCCGGCCGATAACGCGGCGGCCGACCTGCCGGATCCGGCGAAGATCAGCGGGCAGTATGTCGAAGCCATCGAGGTTCAAGACGGGCACCTGCGGATCCGATTCAACGACTCCGTGTCCCAGTTGGCCGGTCGTCATCTGATCCTCGGATCGAGTGAGGATCGCGGCTCGGTCACTTGGTGTTGCTACAGCCCGGACCTTCCGTCTCGCTACCTGCCGGCCGATTGTCGCGGTGATGGGGCGGCTTGCGTGTTGTTGGCGGACCATACCGAGCCCGGGACCACGACCGGGACCACGACCGGGAACACGACCGGGAACACGACCGAGACCACGACCGAGACCACGACCGGGAACACGACCGGGAACACGACCGAGAGGGCGTGTCCAGTTGGCTACAATTATGAGCAGGCCGGCAATAGCCACATCTGTAAACCGACGGCCGGTAACCGTGTACGTGGTTGGTGCCCGGAGGGTTGGGATCCGGTCGGTCGCTCCGGAAACTGCAGCGCCAAGTAGCAATCGACTGTCATAGACCGGCTGGGAAGGGACGCCCCGCCGGGCTCCCCGAACGCATCGAGTGGGGTGCGTGCGGAGCGCACCACCACTCGCCATTCCCAGCCCCCGTCAGATGGTTGGCTCGATCCCGCCGCCGAGGCTAGACCATCTTGCGCAGTTCGAACTCGAGGATGCCTTCGGCACCGGCGGCCCGCAAACGCGGGATCAGATCGCGTACCTGCTGCGCATCGACGACCGTCTCGATGGCCAGCCAGCGGTGGTCGTAGAGGTGGTTGACGGTGGGCGCGTGCAGGCTCGGTAGCAGCGCGACGATGGCATCGAGGTTCTCGGCCGCGCAATTGAGCTTGAGGACGACCTTGTGGCGGGCCGCGAGCGCGGCTTGCAACATCATCGCGATCTGTTCGATCTTGGCGCGCTTGCGCGGGTCATCCATCGCCGCCGGGTTCGCGATCAGCCGGGTCTCGGTGTAGAGCAGGTCGGCGACGATGCGCAAGCCATGGGCGCGGATCGTGCTGCCGGTCTCGGTGATCTCGACGGCCGCATCCACGAGCCCCTCGACCACCTTGGCCTCGGTCGCGCCCCAGGAGAACTCGACCTCGGCCGCAATGCGGCGCTCGGCGAGAAAGCGGCGCGTGAAGCCGACTAGTTCGGTGGCGATCTTCTTGCCGGCCAGATCCTCGATCGAGCGAATCGGCGAGTCCTGGGGCACCACGAGCACCCAGCGGCTCGGCTGATCAGAGCTCTTGGAATAGGTCAGCGGACAGATCTCGGTCACCTCGGCCTGGGTCTCGAGGATCCAGTCGAGCCCGGTCAGCCC
Source organism: Thioalkalicoccus limnaeus (assembly GCF_041197575.1). Taxonomy (NCBI): domain Bacteria; kingdom Pseudomonadati; phylum Pseudomonadota; class Gammaproteobacteria; order Chromatiales; family Chromatiaceae; genus Thioalkalicoccus; species Thioalkalicoccus limnaeus. The sequence continues at coordinate 123,671 of NZ_JBDKXB010000001.1, forward strand.
GAGGTCGAAGGTGCCGTTGGCGACATAGGGGGCCATCTCTTGGGCGCGGACCAGGGCGCATGAGAGTTCCGGGTCGTTGACCTCCGGATAGTAATGGCGGGAACGAGGCGTGATCCGCCAGCCGGCCTGCCCGAATAATGCGATCGTCGCCTCTTCGAGGCTGCCTTTGGGGATTCCGAGTTTGATCAGAGGCATCATGCGTGATATCGCCATGGTTGGTCATCGCGGCGCGCAGAGGCTAGCAGAGCGAGCCGGCCCATTCCAGCACTGATTGTCGGGCCAACGCGGCGCGGGACCTGGCAACAGGGGCGCCGATGTGCGCGGACCTCGGCGTTTCGACGCGGTTGCGACTAGAATGGTCAGGAGCCGCGTTCTTAAGGGGAGCCCGAATGCCCAATGATGGTCGATTCGCCGCCGTTGTCCTGACGCTCTTCGTGTGGGGGCTGGCCGGGGCTCTCTTTGGCGGGTTGTTCGCCGGCCTCTACCAGATGCTCGCTGTCCTCGGCGTCAGCGGCTGGTGGCTGCCTCTGCTCGCGGCCACGGCTGCCGCGATGACCACGGCGACCTTCTATAGCGCCATGCCGGTCGCGCTGGCTGGGGCCATGGGTGGTGTTCTGGGTTCGATCGGCTATCTGGTTGCCGCGGGTCATCGAATCGACCTGGCGACGATCCTGTTCGTGACGACGCTGTCGGGTTTCGTCGCCGGCGTCTTCTACGCCTGGACGGTGCGCGGGAACCCGCGGCCGCTGGCCGGGCCCTTGACCGGTATGTTGGCCGGTCTCGGAGCCGGTGTTGTGCTGATCCTGGGTTTGAGGTTCTTCGAGGGGCCGGTCGGGATGTTCGTGCTCGCGGCCGGCGTGGTCGCGCTGGTCGGGACCTTGTTCGAGGTGACCGAGCGCCGCATCGATCGCATCGCGGGTCTTCTCCCGGTCGCCGTCGGGGCGCCGCTGATCGCGGGATTGATCGCCAGTGTCGTCGGGGCCGGCATCTGGCTGATGTCCGGGACGACGCTCGGGGCTTTGGATCCGGGCACTCGCGATGCGATCCAGCGTCTCGTCACCGAGATCCCGCCGGGCGCCCTCGGCGGTATGCTCGGCGGGGCCGTCACGGGTGTCCTGTTGGAGTTCATGGGTTATCGGCTCGAGGACCGCCTGCGCCGAGGGGGGCTGGATTGATGTCCGTACCCTGCGTTGGAACTCGGTGTGGCGGTCTCGCATCGAATCTGTCGCAGCCGAACGAGCCCCGCACCGCTTCGGCGAATCCACCCAGACCCGGGATGCCGCAATGATGAAACCATTCACCTCGCTGTTGCTCGGTTTGCTGGTGGCGTTTTCTTCGACGGTCGATGCCGAGTACGAGCGCCGCTCGCCGGGCGACCGGGACGAGGCCACTCAAGCCCTGACCGCGTCGGTCGACAAGGCCATGCCAGGTCATGCGGGCACGGCTCTGTCGAAAGCCCAGCTCAAGCCCCTGATCGATCGGATCGCCAGCCGGTACGGGGTCGAACTGGCGTTGGTGCACGCGATCGTCGCAGCCGAGTCAGCCTATCAAGTACAGGCCGTGTCGCGTGCTGGTGCCCTGGGGTTGATGCAGGTCATGCCGGAGACCGCGGCCGATTACGGGGTGACCGACCCGCAGGATCTGTTCGATCCGAAGATCAACGTCGAAACCGGTGTGCGCCACTTGCGACGCCTCCTGAGCAAATACGATAACGATTATGGTCGGGTGATCATGGCCTACAATGCCGGAGAGGGGGTCGTCGATCGCACCAACAACCGGGTCACCTATGCGGAGACCTTGAACTACACAGAGGCCGTGATCCGCTTCTACCGGCGCAACGGCGGCACCCAGCCGACCGACGACGCCCTGCGCCATGTCGCGCTGTTGCGGCGCACGACGAACCGCGGCGAGGCGCGCCGCCTGATGAAGGGCTACCTGGATCCGTCGCTGTTGTCGCTGAAGATTCAGCCGACCCTGTCGCTGGACCGGCTGGATCCTGGTCTTCACCGCGTTGGTCCGGAAAGCCGGCCCATGTTCGAGTTGCGCCCGAATCCGTCGGGGACATTCCCCGATTAGCGGCCTTGAATCCTCGATGCTCGTCCGCATGTCCGTGATCGCTTCCCGATGATCGCCGCTATGCTTATTTCTGCCGAATCTGTGCCTGCGCGACGACCGACATGTCCGACCAGCCGGATCTGAGCGCCGTTCGCGACTACCTGCGCGCGCTGCAGGACCGTTTGACCTTGGCCTTCGAGGCTGCCGACGGTCGAGCGCGTTTTCGCGAAGACCTGTGGGTCAGGCCAACTGGTGGCGGGGGCCGCACCCGGGTCCTCGAGTCCGGCGCTTTGTTCGAGCAGGCCGGAGTCGGTTTCTCCCATGTCCATGGCGAGCGCTTGCCGCCATCGGCGACGGCCGCGCGCCCTGAATTGTCGGGCTGCCGGTTTCAGGCGTTGGGTGTGTCCCTGGTCGTGCATCCGGTCAATCCCTATGTGCCGACGTCGCATGCGAACCTGCGCTTTTTTCTTGCCGAGCGCGACGGTGCCAAGCCGGTCTGGTGGTTCGGCGGCGGCTTCGACCTGACCCCTTACTATGGTTTCGACGAGGATGCCGTCGCCTGGCATCGGCAGGCGCGCGCCCTGTGCGCGCCGTTCGGCGCCGACCTCTATCCACGCCTGAAGCGCGCCTGCGACCAGTACTTCTTCCTCGAGCACCGCAACGAGCCACGAGGCATCGGCGGGATCTTCTTCGACGACCTCGACGAATGGGGGTTCGCGCGCTGCTTCGCCTTCGTTCGGGCGATCGGCGACGGTTATCTCGATGCCTACCGGCCGATCGTCGAGCGCCGTCGTCATCTGGCCTATGGCGAGCGCGAACGGGCCTTCCAGAAGTATCGCCGCGGGCGCTACGTCGAGTTCAATCTCGTCTACGACCGTGGCACCCTGTTCGGGCTGCAATCGGGCGGGCGCACCGAATCGATCCTGATGTCGCTGCCGCCCGAGGTCAGTTGGCGTTACGACTGGCGGCCCGAGCCCGGCAGCCCGGAGGCGGCCCTGACCGAGCACTTCCTGACGGCTCGGGATTGGCTCGGCCCGGAGCCAAAATGAGCCTGCGTCGCATCGGGGTTTCCAAGCGTCGCCCGTTGCGCGGCGAACGACCCCCGCCGCTTGCCGAACCGCGGTGCCCGGCATGCGAGGGCAGCCATGGCCCTGCCGTCTGACGCCTTGCCGGTGACCGACCGGTGCCTCGATGCGGCGCCGATCCATGATCATGACTTCGGCCAAGGACGGCCGCGGCGTGCCGAGCGGCGCACCCTGGTCGTCATGGTCCTGACACTGGTCACGATGTTCGCCGAGGTCGCCGGCGGGCTGATCACGGGCTCGATGGCCTTGCTCGCCGACGGCATCCACATGGGCGGGCACAGCATCGCGCTCGGCCTTGCGGCGGGGGCCTACTATCTGGCTCGTCGTCATGCGCAGGATCGGCGCTTCAGTCTCGGCAGCGGCAAGATCATGGACCTCACCGCCTACACCAGTGCGTTGCTGCTGGTCGTCACGACCCTGTGGCTGGTGGTCGAATCCGTGCACCGACTGCTCGACCCGCAAGCGTTGCGTGCCGCGGAGGCGCTGGCGGTGGCCGTGATCGGACTGGTCGTGAACCTGGTTTCGGCCTGGTTGCTAGCCGGCGCCCACGAACACCACCGGGCGGATGCTCATGACGACGGCGATTCAGCGGTGGCCGGCGCGGCGGCGCACGGACACGGCCACGATCAAGACCACAACCTGAGGGCTGCATTGGTCCATGTACTGGCCGATGCCCTGACCTCGATTGCGGCGATCGCGGGTCTGATCGCGGCCTGGTTATGGGGCTGGAATTGGCTCGATCCAGTCATCGCGCTGATCGCGGCGGTCGTGATCATGAAATGGGCCATCGGGCTGTTGCGACGAACCGGCGCCATCCTGCTCGATTCGGAAGGACCGGCCGCGCTGCGCGACCAGGTCACGGAACGGCTGGAAGGAGTCGGCCCGAGCCGGGTCACGGATCTGCACCTGTGGTCGGTGGGGCAGGGCGGCTGGACGCTGGTCGCCTCGGTCGTGACCCATGCCTCGGTGTCGCCGCAGGACTACCGGCTGGCGCTCGGGTCGGTGCACGGTCTTCACCACCCAATCATAGAAATCCACCATTGCCGACTTTGTCCGGCGCAGCCAACCGGCTCCGGCGGTCCGGGTTAGGCTGGCTCGAGGCACCTGGCCACGTCCAGGGTGCGGCACTGAGAGCCGCACCCGTCGGCGTGGCGTGGATCAGTCTTCGAGCCGGTAGTGGGCGCCGCAATAGGGGCAGACCGCCTCCCGATTCGGCTCGTCCTCGATCGGCAGGAATACGCGCGGGTGCATGTTCCATAGCGTGTCGGCCGGTCGCGGACAGCATAGCGGCAGGTCCGCGTGCGTGACCCGGATGATTCCGGATTCCGGATGGGGCGCGCTGGGGGCGGCAGGGTTTGTGTTGGGCATCGCCATCGGCATGTCTCTCGTTTCGTTTCCGCGGCGGCCTGTCGAGAGGCCGTCCCGTCAGACCAGGGTGAGCCACTCCGGGTGCTCTCCGCGACGGCCATGGACCTGATCGAAGTAGAGGCTTTGCAGCCGCTCCGTGATCGGACCCCGGGTACCACAGCCGATCGCGCGCCCGTCGACCTCACGAATCGGCGTGACCTCGGCGGCGGTGCCGGTGAAGAAGGCCTCGTCGGCGATGTAGACCTCGTCGCGGGTGATGCGCTTTTCGATGACCGGCAGGCCGATCTCGGCGGCCAACGTCATCACCGTGCGGCGCGTGATGCCGTCGAGCGCCGACGTCAGGTCCGGCGTGTACAGGACGCCATCGCGCACGATGAAGATGTTCTCGCCGCTGCCCTCCATCACATAGCCGGCCGTATCGAGCAGCAGCGCCTCGTCGTAACCGTCGCGCAGCGCCTCTTGCAGTGCCATCATCGAATTCATGTAGTTGCCGTTGGCCTTGGCCCGGCACATGGTCACGTTGACATGGTGGCGCGTGAAAGACGACACCCGCACGCGGATCCCGCGGCGCATGTTGTCTTCCCCCAGGTAGGCGCCCCAGGACCAGGCAGCGACCATGACATGGACCTTCAGGTTGTCGGCGCGCAGGCCCATCCCCTCGGAACCATAGAAGCACATCGGGCGGATGTAGCCGGAGCTCAAGCCGTTCTCGCGAACCGCGTCGCACTGCGCCTGGTTCAGCGTGGCTCGGTCGTAAGGGATCGTCATGCCGAGGATGTGCGCCGAGTTGAATAGACGATCCGTGTGCTCCCGGAGCCGGAAGATCGCTGCTCCCTGGGCCGTTTCGTAAGCCCGGACACCTTCGAAGACCCCCATGCCGTAATGCAAGGTATGGGTCAGCACATGGATCTTGGCCTCGCGCCAAGGCCGCATCTCGCCGTCCAGCCAGATCAATCCGTCTCGGTCTGCCATCGTCGTCATCGCATCACTCCAGATCGGCGGTCGGTGCCGCCCGATACCCAAAAGCCAGTCGTCGTCGTCCACCGGGTCGAGGTTGGATCCCGGGCTGTCGTGGTTACGGTTCTCATCGAGCCGACGTTCGATGGATCACGAACCGGTCCGCTCGCCCATCAGTACGGCCCACAGTTCGGCGACGCGGTGCCGCTGAGCGAGCAGCTGGTCGTCGGGGACCGATGCCGGGCGACCGCACAGCGTGCTGCGGTGGTAGGCGGCACGCAGCACCTTGTAGGCGTCGGTCAGGTCCGTGGCCGCCGAACCGGGTAGCAGATCCAGCGCCGCGAGGGTCTCGAGCAGTCGGATGTTGTCGGTCCAGCGGGTTAGTTCCGGGTGGTCCGCGGACCAACGCAGCACCGCGTATTGGACCATAAACTCGATGTCGGCAATACCGCCAGTGCCCTGTTTGAGATCGAACAGACCGCGGCCGCTTCGATCGAGGTTCGCGCGCATCTTCTCGCGCATCGCGCGGACCTCCTCGCGTAGCCTTCCGGGGTCGCGCCGACGCGCGAGGATCTCGCGGCGTAGCGCCTCGAAACCTTGCGCGAGGACTGGGTCCCCGGCGATCGGGCGGGCCCGGACCAGGGCTTGGTGTTCCCAGGTCCAGGCGTCGTTCGCTTGATAACCGGCGAAGGCGTGCAGCGAACGGACCAGGAGCCCTTTATTGCCGTCTGGGCGCAGGCGCATGTCGACCTCGTAGAGCAGACCCGAAGGGGTCCGCGTGGTCAGCATGTGGATCATGCGTTGGCCCAGCCGCAGGAAGAACTGCTGGTTGGAGATCGGGTGCGGGCCATCGGTCATCGCCGTGACCGGATGGTTGCCGTGGATGAAGACGAGATCGAGGTCCGATCCGTAACCGAGCTCGATGCCGCCCAGCTTGCCGTAGCCGATCACGACGAAACCGAGGCCCGAGCCCGAGACCTCCCGTGGTGGGCCGTGGCGCGTGGCCAGATGTCCATAGGCCAAGGGCAGGACGCGAGATACCGTGGCCTCGGCGATCTCGGTCAGGTAATCGCTGACGATCATCAGCGGAATCGCATCGGTCAGGTCCGCAGCGGCGACCCGCAGGATGTTTCCGTGTGCGAATTGTCTCAGGTACTCCATTTGTTGCTCGAGATCCTGGTCACCGACCCGCGCGAGCAGGACGCCGAGTTGTTCCTCGAGATCGCTGCGACGCAGCGGCGCATAGAGACGCTGTGGATCGATCAGCTCGTCGAGCAGCAGGGGATAACGTGCGATCTGGTCGCTGACCCACCCGCTCATCCCGGTCAACCTCGCCAATTGCGCGAGGATCGTCGGATACTCGATCAGCATGGCCAGATAGGCCGTGCGTCGGGCCACGGCCGTCAGCACCTTGAGGATCCGTTCCAGCGCGGCATCCGGCGTATCCGACGAGGCGATCACGCCGATGACGCGCGGCATCAGTTCAGCGAGCCGCTCGCGACCGCGGCGACTGATGTCCATGCGCTCGGTCGCCGCACGGAATTGATCGAGACGGGTCAGCGCCGCGGCGGGGTCGGCGAAGCCAGCCTGTGCCAACAGTTCCTGATCCCGCAAGGCGTCCGTGTCACCCCGCCACAGGGCCTCGAAAGACGAGGTGTCGGCCGCCTGTTCGACCGGGCTCGCGAACACCTGGTCGAAATGCGCTTGCACGGCGTGGCGGTAGCGATCGAGCTCGGCCATGAACGCCGTCCAGTCGGAGAACCCCAAGCCATGCGCCAATCGGCCGCGGTCTTCCGGTGCACGCGGCAGCGAGTGGGTCTGTCGATCACGCCAGGCCTGCAGGTGGTTCTCGACCCGCCTCAGAAAGCAGTAAGCGTCGTCGAGTTCTCGGACGGCCTCACCCGGTAACAGGCCTTTTGCGGCCAACCGCGCCAACACCTGGCGCAAGGGTCGTATCTGCAGATCCGGATCGCGTCCGCCGCGGATCAATTGGAAGGCCTGGGCGATGAATTCGATCTCGCGGATGCCGCCTGGCCCGAGCTTGATGTTGTCGACCATGCCCTTGCGTTGAAGATCCTTGGCGATCAGACGCTTCAGCTCACGCAACGAGTCGATGGCGCCAAAATCCAGGTAACGACGGTAGACGAAAGGCCGCAACAAGGTCATCAGTCGCGCGCCATCCGCCGGGTCTCCGGCGACGATCCGCGCCTTGATCATCGCGTATCTTTCCCATTCGCGGGCCTGGAACTGGTAATAGTCCTCGATCGCCGAGAAACTCATCGCCAGCGGGCCGGAGTCGCCGAACGGCCTGAGCCGGGTATCGACGCGAAAGACGAAGCCGTCGATGGTCTGGGTGTCGAGCGCCTGCACCAGGCGTTGTGCGAGGCGGATGAAGAACTGTTCATGGGTCAGCGGGCGGGGCGCCGTCAGCTCGCCGTGGCTCGGAAAGGCGAAGATCAGGTCGATGTCCGACGACAGATTCAGTTCGCGGCCACCAAGCTTGCCCATGCCGAGGACCACGAGTCGCAATGGCCGGCCGTCGGCATCGAGCGGCGAGCCGAGCTCCGCCACGGCCCATTGGTGGAGGCGATCCAGGGTCTGGGCGATACAGCAGTCGGCCAATTCGCTCAGCTCGGCGAGGGTCTCATCGAGGTCGGCCCAGGCGGCCAGGTCGCGCCAGATGATGCGCACCATCTGCCGCCGCCGGAAGCCGCGCAGCGCGGTCATCAAACCGGTGTCGTCGCTGACGTCGGCGAGCGCCGAGGTCAGTTGCTGGGTTAGTTCGCCCTCGCGGAGGCGGCGTTCCAGCATGCCCTCGGCGAGGAGTTCGGCGAGTATCTCCGGTGCCCTGGCGCAGCTGCTGGCGACGTACTCGCTGCCGTGCCAGACCCGCTGACGCGCCTCGCTCCAGACCGGATCGTCCGGCCATGTCACACCTTGCTCACGCGTCCAAGCGAGCCAATCTTGCCAGTGGCGTTCGGTGGTGCTGGTCGTATCGTTCATCTCAGTAGGGTGCCGTAGCACGAAGCTAGACCGCCAGCCACCCGCTTTGCTCCGGCCGCGGCATCTTCTCGCCCATGCCGCGTTGTGCGCCGTGACGGCCAGGCGTGATGGTCGACGCGATCGTCAGGGTCGGAAATCCCACGGTGATCGGGCGAATCGAGGTAGTGCCGGGTTGTGTTAGACTCCGGGCGCTTAAGCCGAGTTGAATGGATCCGAGCACCGCGAGGCCTGAATGCGTGGGCGATCCTCGAATCCAGCGAGCTCGAACGCCCAGCGTCACTCGATCGACAGAGCGCGGGTGGTCGGAGGCGAGCCATCGAAAACCTTCGCATCGCGCGATAGACGCGGCGCGAGCAGGCCGGATACGCAGCGATCATCGGGGTCTTGCACAGCGATGGCCATGAATAGACAAGCCTGTGGGCGTCGCCGGGCGACCTTTGGTTCGGGCACAACGTGCCCGGACGAACCCTATCATAAGGCATTCGCGGGGGCGAGATCGGCCGCCTTGGTCGAATCCCGGCAGCTCGCTCTGAGGTAGCCCTGGTGCGTCGAGCGGGACGTGGATTATTGCCACGGATACACGCGGATCAACACGGATATGGACCAGAACGGCTTGGTTCGAGCGGAAAAATCCGTGTTCATCCGTGTCGGTCGGTGGTCTATTTCGGGATTTCGTCGAGACTGTCGGGGCCGCGATGATGGCCTTGGAGGTGACATGATGTCTGTGTTGGACTGCGCCGACCGGCGAGCACGGCGAGCCCGTTCGAAGCCGAGGTCGGGACGGTTTCTCAGTCTCGTCGGTCTGGCCTTGGTTTGGCAATGCGTCGTCGCGGAGGAACCGATGCCGGCGGAACAGCGGATCGGCGAGGATGCCCAACGCGGGCTGTCGCTCACCATCTATCAGGATGACCTGGCCTTGGTCCGCGACCGGCGCCAGGTCGAGTTGGACCAAGGGGAGAATCGCATCGCCTGGCGGTCCGTGTCGGTCGGGATCCGCCCCGAGACGGCCTTGCTCTCGCGCAGCGATGGTCAGCTCGCGGTGAGGCTGCTCGAACAGAACTTCGACTTCGACCTGCTGACCGCCGACAGCCTTCTTCGGAAGTATGTGGGTCGCACCGTCCAAGTGATCCGAACCAATGACGCCGGGGAGCGGATCGTCGAGGAGGCCAGTGTGTTGGCCGCGAACGATGGGGTGGTCCTGCGCTACGCCGATCGGATCGAGACCCAGGTCATCGGGCATCTGGCATTTCCGGATGTGCCGCCGGACCTGCGCGACCAGCCGACGCTGGTGCTGCACCTCGAGGCGGCGGCCGGCGGCGCCGGCGAGCTCGAGCTGACGTATCTGACCGGCGGGCTCGAATGGCAAGCCGATTACGTCGCCGATCTGACGCTCGATGCCTCGATGATGGACCTCGCGGGCTGGGTGACCCTGACCAATCGCAGCGGCATCGCCTATCGCCAGGCCGAGGTCCAGCTGGTGGCCGGCGAGGTCCATCAGGTGACCGCGCCTGCACGGCTGGCGCCATTGGCGTCGCTGGCCCTCAGGGCGGAACCGATGGCCCTGCCCGAGCAGGAGGCCTTGTTCGAGTACCATCTCTACCAGCTGCCGCGCCGAACCGATATCCTCGATCAGCAGACGAAACAGGTAGCCTTGCTCGCGGCGCCCGGGGTTCCGGTGATGCAGGAACTGGTGCTCGAAGGTGCGGCCTTTGCTTATCGGACGCAGGTCGGCACCGGTTGGACCCGCCAGCCGGTCGAGGCGCGCCTGGTCTTCGACAACCGCGACGGCCCTCTCGGCATCCCGTTGCCAAAGGGTGTCGTGCGTGTCTACGGGCGCGATCGATCGGGTCGCCCTCAGTTTCTCGGTGAGGACCGGATTGACCATACGCCGAAGAACGAGACCGTGACGCTGAAGCTTGGCGAGAGCTTCGATGTCACAGCCCAACGCAAGCAAACCGCGTTTCGCAAATTGGGCGGGACCGGACCTTACGACTACCTGTTCGAGGCGGCCTTCGCACTCGAGCTCAAGAACGCGAAGACCGAGCCCGTGACGGTCAAGGTCTACGAGTCATTGCCCGGCGATTGGCGGATGCTCGATGAAAGCGAGCGTCACACCAAGGAAGCGGCGAATCGGCTGTCCTGGGTGGTCGAGGTCCCGGGCGAAGGGTCGACGACGCTGACCTGGCGCGCCGAGGTCCGCCAGTGAGGCCCCGGCGCGAAGCCGGCGGTGCGTCGAGCTCCGCGAAATCCGCGACCGCTGGAGAGCTGAGATGTCCGGTTTGACTCACTTCAATGCGGCCGGCGAGGCCCAGATGGTCGACGTCGGTGACAAGCCCGCGACCCTCCGCGTCGCGGTAGCCGAAGGCTGGATCCGGATGCGACCCGACACCCTCGCGCGAATCGTCGCGGGTGCGCATGACAAAGGGGACGTGCTCGGCGTCGCTCGCGTCGCCGGGATCATGGGGGCCAAACGAACCGCGGACTTGGTGCCCTTGTGTCACCCATTGAGCCTGACCCAGGTCACGATCGATCTGGATCCGCACCCGCAGCAGTCGGCTGTCCATTGTCGGGCCCGGGTCGCGACGCGCGGGGCCACCGGCGTCGAGATGGAGGCCCTGTGTGCCGTCCAGGTCGCCCTGTTGACCATCTATGACATGTGCAAAGCGGTCGACCGCGCGATGACCATCGAGGGTGTCAGGTTGCTCGAGAAGCAGGGTGGTCGATCGGGCCATTGGCTGGCCGATGAGCCGCAGGGTCCCTCCGCGTCGAATCGATGCGCGCATCCCCCGAAGTCCCCATGAATCGCTACGCGCCAACGGATACCACGAATTCCTTTTATCAAGGCGCCCGGTTCCTGACCGCGGCGTCGCAACTCGACCAGGCACCGCCGGATCAGGGTTCGGAGGTGGCCTTCATTGGCCGTTCCAATGCGGGGAAATCCAGTGCGATCAACGCGATCTGCCATCAGGGCAGTCTGGCTCGCACCAGCAAGACACCAGGTCGTACGCAGCAGTTGATCTTTTTCGCGCTCGACGCCGAACGCCGCCTGGTCGATCTGCCAGGTTACGGCTATGCCAGGGTCGCGATCGACATCAAGGCCGAATGGCAAGGCTTGATGTCGCACTATCTGGAGCGCCGCCGCGCGCTCACCGGGCTCGTCATCTTGATGGATTGCCGCCATCCGCTGACCGTATTCGATCGCGAACTCCTCGCTTGGGGAGACCGACGCGGCCTGCCGCGGCTGCTCCTGCTGACCAAGGCCGACAAACTGCGCCGCGGCCCAGCGGCGGCCGTTCGCAGCGAGGTCCAAAAGGGCGTACGGGACCATGCCGGGCCGATTCAGGTGGAACTCTTCTCGGCGCACGCCCGCGTCGGCATCGGGCCGGTCCAGGCGTGGCTCGACGAACGGCTCGGGGTCCCGCGCGCCGGCTAGCCGGTTTCCGGTACCCCGTCGTCGGGTGTCGCGCAGTCAGAACTCGCCCGCCGCGGCCCCTTGCATGATCCGGAGAATGGTGTCGCGGACGCGGATCGCCGAGGCCTTGAGGTCGTCTGGAAGCGGGTGGCCGCCGTAGATCATCAGATCCAGGTTCATCGAGTAGAGCCACAGGCGCCCGTCGTGATCCTCGAGCAGTGCGATCCGGCATGGCATGAAGCCGCTGTAGTGATCGCGGTAGTCGAGCATATCGCGACCGACAAGGGCATCGCAGAAGGACAGGAAGTTGACATATCGGTAGGTTTCGCCGGTGATCGCCTCGATCTGGCGATAGAAGGGGGCCTCTCCGGCGAAGAAGAAGTCGTTCGCAATGGCCAGGCTCTTCAAGGACTCGATGACGTCATCGGTGCTGAGACCTTCTTCGACCGGGACCGCCCACATCATCGCGGCACCCGGCTCACCGGTGCGCCACAGTTCGCTCGCGAACTCGCGGTAGACACTGACGAACCCTGGATCGAACTCGTCGAGTTTCGGTAACAGCCGCAGCGATACGACGATCACCAATATCAGGGTTGCGACCCCGATCAGGGCGAACAGGTTACGGATCAGTTTCATCAGGTTGGGTTCCTTGGCGGTGAGATGTCGAGGCAGGCGGTCGGCGGTGCGGCGTGTCGCCGGAGCCTCTGTCGAGCTCGATCGACACGCCGACCGTCGGCTGATTGGACCATGCCGACCGCCGCCGTTGTTGGAAGCGGCGGCGAGTCGACACGGCCCGAGGCGTTCGGACTGGACTCAGTCGTCCGCCTCCGGGACCGGCATCATCGGGGCCGGCCCTGACCACGCAGGCGGCGCGCCGTAGGGCACCGGTTCGGCATCGCCGGGCCAGGCTGGCGGATAGGCCGGGCCCCAGTAAGACCCCTTTGGGCCAGGACCCCAGCCGTCACGTGGCCCGAACTCCGGCCAGCCCGGGGCAAAGGCGGGGCCACCCCGCTCGAAGGCCGGGACGCCCGGTTCGCTGTCGAACGGGTAGGGTGCTGCGCCGAAGATCGCGGCCGCGGCCTCACGCTGTTCGTCGGTCATCGCCTCGACGGTCTCTCGATAGGTCTCCCAGCGTTTGCGCATCGCCTCACGGCGCTGCTCGACGGCCTCCCATGGCGGGCTCGCCGGCAGTTCGTAGCCGCGCTGCGCCGCTCGCGAGCGGGTCTCTTCCCAGCGTAACCTGTTCAGCGTCCGGCGTTGGTCGGCGGTCAGATCGCGCACGAAGGCGTGGTAGGCGCGGCGCTCGGCGTCGGTCGTCAGGCGCCATGGTGGCGTTTCGGGAAGCTCGATCCCTTCTCCTGCCGCGCGTTCGCGCAAGGCCGCGTAGTGCTCGTCGCGCACAGCGTCGCGTTGCATCGCGGGCATCCCGCGCCCGGCCCAGCCAGGCATTGCTGGTGGTGATTCGTGCGACCAGGGTGGCGCCTCCGGCAGGTCGAGCCCAACCTCGGCAGCACGTTCGCGTAACTCTTGATAGCGGCGTTCCCGTTCCGCGTTCGTCTGCGCGCGCCACTGCTCGGCGCGGGCCTGGGCCGCGGACCTTGGATCCGGCGCCGCCGTCTCCGTACTGGCCTGGGTCGTGTCGTCGGCTGGTTCCGTTGCGGTCGACTCGGTCTCAGCGATCGCCGACTGGGCGAGCGTGAGGCCGAGCGCCGTGACAGAGGCGAACAGGATCAGTCGGTCTGGTCTCTTCGTCATGTTGGCAAGCTCCGTTGTGGATCGATGGTCTCCCGGCGCGCGCCCGGGCGAGGCCCGGCTCGTTCGCGTGTGTCGATTATGAACGAGTCGCGGCCAGGATTCACGAGCGTGCCGAGCGAAACGGTCGGGTTTCGCCAGGGGCGCCGGGGATCGCGCTCGTGGTCCGGTCAGCCGGGTCCATGGACGCGCGCCACTTCGATCCGTCGCCGGTGGCTGCCACCAAGCTGTTAAGATCCTGACCAGAGTCCAGGCATACGGAACGAGGATGGAGGAGACCCGATGCGGATCGACGACCTGATGAGCAAGACGGGTGTCGCCTTCGGTACGAGTGGGGCACGAGGTCTGGTCGCAGCCATGACGGATCAGGTGTGCTACCTCTACGTGCTCGGCTTTCTGCAATATCTGAGGGAGCAAGGTGAGCTCGGCGATTCTGGCGAGGTTGGCATCGCCGGGGATCTGCGACCGAGCAGCCCACGCATCATGGCGGCCTGCGCCGAAGCGGTGGCCGATTTCGGTCTGCGGCCGCGCTATTTCGGCTGCATCCCGACTCCGGCCCTCGCGGCCATCGGGATCGCGCATCGGATGCCGACCATGATGGTGACCGGCAGTCATATTCCGGACGATCGGAATGGAATCAAGTTCAATCGACCCGACGGCGAGATCCTGAAGGAACACGAAGCCGGGATTCGTGCCCAGGATGTACCCTCCCCGGATGACCGCTTCACGGCCGATGGTGCCTTCGTCGCTCCCATGGCCATGGCCTTGCCGCCGGAGGACCCCAGCGCGTACGAGGCCTATATCAGGCGCTATCTGGATTTCTACCCGGCCGCGGGCCTTGCCGGGGTGCGAGTCGGGCTCTACGAGCACTCGACGGTCGCGCGGGGCGCCTTCGATGCGGTCTTGACCGCGCTCGGCGCCGAGGTCGTGCGGCTCGGACGCTCCGAGACCTTCGTTCCGGTCGATACCGAAGCAATCCGCGCCGAAGATCTGACCTTGGCCCGTGAGTGGGCCGCGGGCGGGGCGTTCGATGCGTTGGTCTCGGCTGACGGTGATGGGGACCGGCCCCTGGTCGCTGATGAGTCCGGGACCTGGCTGCGCGGCGACATCGCTGGTGTCCTCTGCGCCCGTCACCTGGGCGCCCGGTACGTGGTCACGCCGGTCAGCAGCAACAGTGTCGTCGAGCGATGTGGTCGGTTCGAGGGTGTCGTGCGGACCCGCATCGGCTCCCCGTACGTGATCGCCGCGATGGAGGAGCTGCGACGGATCGCTCCCGGCCCGGTCGTCGGCTACGAAGCCAACGGTGGATTCATGACCGCGAGCGATATCGAGCGCACCGGTCGCCGGCTCCCGGCCTTGCCAACCAGGGACGCGCTGATCGTGGTCTTGAGCCTGTTGTTCGACGGCCCCGCCCGGCGCCGGCCGATCTCGCAACTGCTCGCCGAGATGCCGGAGCGCCATACCTATAGCGATCGGCTCGTGGACTTTCCTTCCGCGCTCAGCGACCAGCGTCTCGCCGAGCTGACGCGTGGCGACGATGAGGAAAACCGCCAGGCGGTCGATGCGCTGTTCGCGGCCGACTTCGGGCCTGCGGTGGAGATCGATACGACCGATGGGTTACGGATCACCTTCGCCAGCGGAACGGTTGCGCATCTGCGCCCGTCCGGCAATGCCCCGGAGCTGCGCGCCTATACCGAGGCCGACAGTGTCGCCACGGCACGCGAGATGAATCGCCGGTGCCTCGAAATCCTGTCCGGTTGGCGTGACTGACGAGGACCAGAACGAGAGGCCGACCCAGGCCACCCTGGCGCCGAGGTCATGGCCAAGAAGGACGCCGTGCTCCGCGACTGGCTAACTAAGCGCGGGCTGCGGCCCGCCGGGCCGACCGTCTACGCCTACTGCGATGGGCCGATGATCCCGTGATTCCTGCGCCGCTGCGAGGTGCTGATCGAGGTTGCCGCCACCATGCGGCTTTCCCCGTAACGGTCGGCCGCTTGCCCGCGCCGCCTCGATTCAGGCCACCGACTCCAGATCAACCAACCGGTAGCCGGCTTTCAATAGCCCCTGTTGATGCAGGTGCTGCAGCAACCGGTTGACCCCCGCGGCGATGCTGATCTCGCCGGCGGGCAGGTGGACCTCCGCGGCGAGCGGAGGCTCGTAAGGGCTGTCGATACCGGTGAACTGCTTGATCTCGCCGCGCTCAGCGCGCGCGTAGAGACCTTTCGGGTCGCGTTCCCGGCAGATGTCGAGCGGCGTGTCGACGAACACTTCGATGAATTGACCGGGCGGCATGATGTCGCGGACGATTTGACGATCGGCACGAAACGGCGAGATGAAAGCGGCCATTACGATCAGCCCGGCGTCGGCCATCAACTTGGCGACCTCGCCAACCCGGCGGATGTTCTCCTTGCGGTCCGCGTCGCTGAAGCCGAGGTCGCCGCACAGGCCGTGGCGCACGTTATCGCCATCGAGCAGGTAGGTGTGGTAGCCCTGATCGATCAGGATCTGTTCCAGCGCGCCGGCCAGTGTCGATTTGCCCGAGGCGCTCAAGCCGGTGAACCAGACGACGGCCGGTTGCTGTCCCTTTTGGGCGGCGCGCACGTCTCGGTCGACCGGGTGATGATGCCAAACGACGTTATCCGCCATGGTGTGTCCTCCGTTCATGACTATGCGATCTCGAGGGCCCCTTGGTGTCAGATTGACCGGACTCGGGGATTCTGAGAACGACTCGAAGGCCCCGTGCGGGGCCGCTATCCCGAGCGCAGTGCCCGGATTCAAAGAGTCGCGTCGCGATCGGCTCAGATATCTCTCAGCAACGCGTTGATGCCGACCTTGCTCCGCGTTCGTTCATCGACCTGCTTGATGATCACGGCGCAGTACAGACTGTGGCTCCCATCCTTGGCCGGAAGGTTCCCCGGCACCACGACCGCACCGGCCGGGACCCGACCGTAGGTGACCTCGCCGGTTTCCCGGTGATAGATCTTCGTGCTCTGACCGATGTAGACGCCCATCGAGATCACGGCACCCTCTTCGACGACGACCCCCTCGACGATCTCCGAGCGGGCGCCGATGAAGCAGTTGTCTTCGATGATGGTCGGGGCCGCCTGAACCGGTTCCAGCACGCCGCCGATCCCAACGCCGCCCGACAGGTGGACGTTCTTGCCGATCTGGGCGCAGGACCCGACCGTGGCCCAGGTATCGACCATGGTGCCCGAGTCGACGTACGCGCCGATGTTGATATAGGACGGCATCAGGACGCAACTCGGGGCGATGAATGCGCCCCGACGGGCGGCGGCCGGTGGTACGACGCGCACGCCGGCATCGCGGAACTCGCGCGAGTTGTAATCGGCGAACTTGGACGGGACCTTGTCGTAATAGTTCGTGAACCCGCCCTTGATGAACGAGTTGTCCTCGATCCGGAAGGACAGGAGCACGGCCTTCTTGATCCAGTCATGGACCACCCAGGCGCCGTCGCGTTTCTCGGCCACCCGCAGCTCGCCGCGATCGAGTCGCTCGATGGTGTCGATGATGGCATCGCGAACCAGGGTCTCGACGGTCCGTGGCGTGATCTCGGCACGGCGTTCGAAGGCGTCATCGATGATGGAATGGTTGTCGCTCATGGCTGGCTCCAGTGGTATAGGGTTGCAATGATCGCTCAGATGGACTCGACATGATCGCGGATCCGATGGGCGCCTTCGACGCATTCGTCGAGCGTGGCCACCAGCGCCAGCCGCATCCGGCCGGACCCGGGGTCATGGCCCCCGATGGCCCGTGACAGGAAGGACCCGGGTAATACGGTGACATGCTGGTGCGCGAACAGGCCGCGTGCGAAGTCGGTGTCGGGGATCGGTGTCTTGGGCCACAGATAGAAGCCGGCGGCGGGGGCGGTGACATCCAGCGAGCCACCCAAGGCATCCAGGACCGCGGCGAACTTCTCCCGATACAGCCGACGGTTGATGATGACATGTTGTTCATCGTTCCAGGCGGCGATGCTCGCGTATTGGTGCTGCAGCGGCATCGCACAGCCATGATAGGTTCGGTATGTCAAGAAGCGCGCCAATATCTGCGCATCGCCGGCGACGAAACCAGAGCGCAGACCCGGCGCATTCGAACGCTTCGATAGGCTGTGGAAGACCACGCAGCGCGAGAAGTCGTCGATCCCGACGGCCGCGGCCGCTTCGAGCAGGCCGGTCGGTGGTCGCGACTCGTCGAGGTAGATCTCCGCGTAGCACTCATCGGAGGCAATGACGAAGTCATGGCGTTGGGCCAGCAGGACCAGCTGTTCGAGTGTTGCGCGATCGACGACCGCCCCGGTCGGGTTGCCGGGCGAACACAGGTACAGCAGCTGGCAGCGTTTCCATGTGGCCTCGGCGACAGCGGCGAAATCCGGGATGTAGCCGTTTTCGGCGCGACACGGCAAATAGTGCGGCTCGGCGCCGGCGAGCCAGGCCGCGCCCTCGTAGATCTGGTAGAAGGGGTTCGGCATCAGGACCAGGGGTGAGGAACCCCGGTCGACGATCGCCTGAGCAAAAGCGAACAGGGCCTCGCGGGTCCCGTTGACCGGCAGGACCTGCGTCTCGGCGTCGATCGGCGTGCGGTCCAACCCATAACGCCGGGTCAACCAGGTGGCAATCGCCTCGCGCAGTTCGACGAGCCCGCGCGTGGTCGGATAGACCGACAGCTTATCGAGCCGATCCGCGAGTGCTTGCCTGATCAGCGCCGGCGTTGGATGCTTCGGTTCACCGATCGACAGCGCGATATGGGCCTTGTCCGCTGGAGGTAGAAGGCCGCGCTTGAGTGTGGCGAGGCGCTCGAACGGATAGGGTTGGAGGTGGACCAGGTCCGAATTCATGCTGTGTCGCCGAATGGTGCTGATGGCTGGTCTGCCTCAGTCGCGGGGTCCTGAGCTGTCATGAGAACCGATGGAGCACGGCCTTGGTCTCGTCAGTCGGCAAGCGCGGGCCCAGGCTGGTGACGAGCTTGGCCGCGGCCGCGCAGGCCAGTTCGCCGGCACGCTGGTGACCCCAGCCCTGGGTCAGGCCGTGCAGAAAGGCGCCGGCGAACATGTCACCAGCCCCGACCGTGTCGACGGCCTGTACTTTGACGGGCGGGATCTCGATCAGGTCCTGGCCGTCGTAGATCAGCGCCCCCTTCGGGCCACGGGTGATCGCGAACTCGCGCGCGATCCGCTTGAGCGCCTCGACCGTGGTGCCGAGATCCTGGCTGTCGGCCATGCCCATCGCCTCGGCCTCGTTGGCGAATAGCAGATCCACGCCGCCGCCGATCATCTCGAGCAGGCCGTCTTTGAAATACCGGACCATGTTCGGATCCGAAAGCGAGAAGGCCGTGCGGATTTGCGCCTCGTCGGCCCAGCTCTTCGCTTGGACGGCCGCGCGACGGGCCGGCGTCGAGGTCACGAGGTAGCCCTCGGTGTAGAGGTAGTCGGCCTCGCGCAGCGCGTCGGAAACCAGTTCCCGCTCGGACAGCTCGCAACTGATACCGAGAAAGGTGCACATGGTCCGATCACTATCGGGGGTGACCAGTACGACGCAGCGTCCGGTGTGTCCGTCGTCGCGCTCGCATTGGTGATTGGTATCGACGCCGGCGGCGATCAGGTCGTGCATGTAGAACTGCCCGAGCGCGTCGTCGGCCACTTTGCAGGAATAGAAGGTTTGCCCCCCGAACTGGTTGACCGCGATGACGGTGTTCGCTGCGGAGCCGCCCGAGCCGCGCTTGTGGGGTCGTTCCGCCAGGTGGGCCATGATCTCCAATTGCCGCGCCTCGTCGACCAGCGTCATGACCCCCTTGTCGATCTGGAGGCGTTCCAGATCCTCGACCGTGACCTCGTATTCCATGTCCACCAGGGCGTTGCCGATCGCATAGACGTGATACCTGCGCATGATGACTCCTAAACAAGGGGTGAATTCGGTGTGCCGCGTGGTCGGCGCGACGCGGTCAGTTTACCGGATCCGCAGCGAATCTCGGCCGCCTGCCGTCGCGGGTCGAACCGCGTTGTTCGGGCGCTCGCCGGATCCGAGCGTGGGTTTTCCGGGCACGCCCGATCAGGTCCGGGCCGCCGGACCGGCGGCCCGGTCACCGGCGCTAGTCGGCATCCGGCGTCTTGAGTTTGACGACTTCGGCGTTGAGATCGACCGTCGCCGCCGCGCGCAGATTCATGATGGTTTCCGCTACCTTATCCCGCTGCAGCGCATTGACGAGATACGGCCTGGCCTCGTCGAAGGTAGGGGGCTGAGCCTTGCGGGTCTCTTCGAGCAATATCACGTGCCACCCGAATTGGGTCCGAACCGGCTGCTTCGTGTAACGCCCTGGTGCGAGTTCCTGTAACGCCGCCGCGAAGGGTTGAACCATCTGGTCCGCGCTGAACCATTCGAGTTCACCGCCCCGCTCGCCGGTCGGGCCGAGCGAGTGCCGACTGGCGAGTTCGGCGAAGGCCGCGCCCTTGTCGAGTTCGGCGATCAGTCGTTTCGCCTCCTCTTCATCGTCGACCAGGATATGGCGAGCCTTGTACTCGGTGCGTTCGGCGTCGGCGACGAACAGTCTGTACGCCTCCTGCAACTCGGCATCACTGGGCGGTTGTTCCTGCGCGATCGATTGAATGGTCGCGTTGGACAGGATCTTGAGCTGCTGCAGGGCAAGGGCCTGGCGCACCTCGGCGTGCCGATCCAGGCCGCGCCGCTGGCCCTCCTGGGCCGCGACCACCAGGTTGACGAACTCGTTGAAGGCTTGTTCCTGGAAGTTCGAGGTGTTGGTTGCCTGCTCCTGTTGGAGCCGTTCGAAATAGAACAGGCGAAAGAGATCCAGTGGCAACTCTTGACCGTTGATCGTCGCGATCAGGGTCTCGTCCGTCGGGGTGTCGGCGGCCCAGGGTGCCGCGATCGGCCAGGCGACGGCCAGGGTGAGGCTTGCAGCGAGTATCGTGGGACGCAACGTCTTCATCGATTGGGGTTCCTAGGGAATCGGTTTTGGTCGGGTCGAGACAGGTCAGGCGGGTAATACCTTCACAAAGGGTTTGACGGAGATGTGTTCGTAGACGCCGGCCTGAACATAGGGGTCGGCCGCGGCCCAGGCCTGGGCCGTGGCCAGATCGGGGAACTCGGCGATGATCAGGGAGCCGGTCATTCCGGCCGGTCCGGGGTCCGGGCTGTCGACTGCCGGGTGCGGCCCAGCGACCAACAGACGCCCGTCATCCTGCAGCTGTCGCAGTCGTTCCAGATGAGCCGGGCGGGCCGCTTGGCGCGCGCTCGAACTGTCAGGCCGATCCTGAGCGATGATCGCGTAATACACCTCGGTGAGTCTCCTTCTGTTGAATCGGAGAGCCAGTGGCTGGCTCGTCTCCCGGCCCTGTTCGACCCTCAGCGGTGGCCCCCGGTTCTTAAGGGCACCGTGAAAATTTCACGATGCCCGGGCGGAGCACGGAGGCCTCTTGGAAAAGGTCCTGGGTGATTTTTCAAGGTCGCCTCGAGGAAGGCGCCGCTCGGATCGTCAGGCGTGTCCTTCGCCTGGCCGAACGAGGGCAACCAACACCGGTAAGGCGATCTGAAGTAGAATCGAAAAATGAACAGGATTCCGGATCTGCACAGCCATTCCACGGCCTCCGACGGCACCCTGACGCCTGAACAGCTGGTGATCCGGGCGTGGGCCGCCGGGGTCGAGGTCTTGGCGCTGACGGACCATGATACCACCGCTGGCTTGGGCGCGGCGGCGTCGGCTGCGGCCACCTGCGGTTTGGTCCTGGTTCCCGGCGTCGAGGTCTCGGTGACCTGGGGTGGGCGCACGGTTCACGTCGTCGGGCTGCACATCGACACGCATTGTCCTGAGCTCGCGCAGGGGCTGGCGGGATTGCGCGCCTATCGCGACTGGCGGGCGCAGGAGATCGGGCGGTGCCTCGCCCGCTGCGGGATCGCCGGGGCGTATGACGGGGCACTGGCCTTCGCTCGGGGTCCCTTGATCGGCCGCACCCACTTTGCCCGTTTCATCGTGCAACAGGGGCGGGCCAAGAACGTCGCCGACGTCTTCAAGCACTTTCTGGTGCGCGGCAAACCCGGCCATGTCCCGGGCGATTGGGCGACGCTGGAGGACGCCGTGTCCTGGATCCTTGCGGCGGGCGGTCAAGCCGTGATCGCGCACCCGGGTCGCTACGGTTTCAAGCGCGCCAAGATGCGCGAACTGTTGGGCGGCTTCCGCGAGCTCGGCGGGGTGGGCGTCGAGGTGATCTCCGGCAGCCATAGCCGTGACGATGCCTTCGTCTTTGCCCGGTGGGCGCGCGACATGCGGTTGCTTGCATCGGCCGGCAGCGATTATCACGGTCCCGAGGAGGCTTGGATCGAGCTTGGGCGTCTGCCGGCCCTGCCACCGGGTTGCACGCCGATCTGGGCGGATTGGACGAATGGGTTGCACGGGCAGCGAGCCGTGGGTTTTTCCTGACGCCAGGCGATGGGGGCCGGGCATGGCGCAGTTTTTTCAGATCCACCCGCAGAATCCGCAGCCGCGGCTGATCCGCCGCGTGGTCGAAATCCTGCTCGATGGGGGTGTCATTGTCTATCCGACGGATTCCTCTTATGCGTTGGGTTGCCAAATCGGCGAGAAAGGGGCGATGGAGCGGATCCGGCGCCTTCGTCGGCTCGACGACAAACACAACTTCACGCTGGTGTGCCGTGACTTGTCGGAGATCACCAGTTACGCGAAGATCGACAACCAGGGGTTTCGCTTGCTGAAGGTGGTGACCCCCGGCCCCTACACGCTGATCTATCAGGCGACCAAACAGGTACCGCGGCGCCTGTTGCACCCCAAGCGCAAGACGATCGGCCTGCGGGTGCCCGACAACGAGATCTGCCGAGCCTTGCTCGCGGCGCTCGACCAGCCGATCCTGAGTTCGACCTTGATCCTGCCCGGCGATGACCGGCCCTTGACCGATCCCGATGATATGCGCGAGCGGCTCGATCACGAGGTCGATGTGATCATCGATGGCGGGTTTTGCGGTCTGGAGGCGACCACGGTCGTCGACATGACGCAGGACGCCCCGGTAGTGTTGCGCGTCGGCAAAGGCGATCCGAGGCTCTTCGAGGAATAGCGCGGCGCGCCGTATAATCCGGACGTGGAGCCCATCAACAGCATCCAGCTCGCGGCCATTTTGGCCATCCCGGTCCTCTTTGCGATCACGGCGCACGAGGCGGCCCATGGCTGGGCGGCGAACCGTCTCGGGGATCCGACGGCCCTGCGCCTCGGGCGCGTGACCTTCAACCCGCTCAAGCATATCGACGCGCTGGGAACCCTGGTCGTGCCGATCCTGACCCTGATGCTGGCCGGTTTCCTGTTCGGTTGGGCGAAACCGGTCCCGGTCGATTGGCGCAACCTGCGCGCGCCGCGGCGGGACATGGCGCTGGTGGCGCTGGCTGGGCCAGGTGCGAATCTGGTCATGGCCCTGTTCTGGGGTCTGGTGGTCACGCTGAGTCTCGGTCTTGGCGATCAGTGGCCCTGGCTGACGGCGCCTTTACTGCTGATGGGCGCCGCCGGTGTCCTGATCAATGTGCTGCTGATGGTGCTCAATCTGTTTCCGTTGCCGCCGTTGGACGGCGGTCGGATACTGACCGCGCTGCTGCCGCCGCGCCTTGCGATCGGTTTCGCCCGGATCGAGCCGTTCGGCCTGGTTCTCTTGGTGCTTCTGCTGGTGTTCGGCTTGTTGGGTGCGGTGCTGTGGCCCGCGATGATGGCCGTCATCAGCCTGCTGCCGGGCGGCGATGCCGCGATGGCGATCGTGCTGGATCGGTTCGGCCGATCCGGCTAGTTCTGTCGAACCAAAGAGGAAGAGAATTCTTGGCCCCCGCGACTGCACAACATGCCCGTGTCCTGTCTGGTATGCGACCGACAGGGCGTCTCCACCTCGGCCATTATCATGGTGTCTTGAAGAATTGGCTGGAATTGCAGCACGAGTTCGAGTGCTTCTTCTTCGTGGCCGATTGGCATGCGTTGACGACCCATTACGAGGATCCTTCGGTGATCCCGGGCAGCACCGAAGAGATGGTCATCGACTGGCTCGCCGCCGGCATCAACCCCGGATCGGCGACGCTCTTCATCCAGTCGCGCATCCCGGAACACGCCGAGCTTCATCTGCTGCTGTCGATGATCACGCCGCTCGGCTGGTTGGAGCGGGTACCGAGCTACAAGGACCAGCAGGAGCGGCTGAAG
Organism: Thioalkalicoccus limnaeus; assembly: GCF_041197575.1. Taxonomy (NCBI): domain Bacteria; kingdom Pseudomonadati; phylum Pseudomonadota; class Gammaproteobacteria; order Chromatiales; family Chromatiaceae; genus Thioalkalicoccus; species Thioalkalicoccus limnaeus. Next base: position 147,509 of record NZ_JBDKXB010000001.1, read on the forward strand.
GAGCGTGACCTGGCGACGTACGGTTTTCTCGGCTACCCCTTGCTTCAGAGCGCGGATATCCTGATCTACAAGGCCGGCCAAGTGCCGGTGGGCGAGGATCAGGTTGCCCATGTGGAGTTGACCCGCGAGGTGGCGCGGCGCTTCAACCACATCTATGGACGCGAGCCCGATTTCGCCGACAAGGCCGAGCAGGCCAAGCGCAAGATGGGTAAGAAGAACGCCCAGCTGTTCGACCGGCTGCGGCGGGCCTACCAGGAGCAGGGCGATCAGGAGGCCCTGGAGGTCGCCCGCGCGTTGCTGGACGGCCAAGGCAATATCACGATCGGCGATCGGGAGCGCCTGTTCGGCTATCTCGAAGGCAGCGGCCGGGTCATTCTGCCGGAACCGCAACCGCTCTTGACCCGTGCCTCGAAGATGCCCGGCCTCGACGGGCAAAAGATGTCCAAATCCTATAACAACACGATCGCGCTGCGCGACGACCCGGCGATGATCGAAAAGGCCCTGCGCACGATGCCGACCGATCCGCAACGGGTCCGCCGCACCGACCCGGGTGAACCGGAAAAATGCCCCGTGTGGGCCTTTCATCAGGTCTACTCGGGGGATCCGGTGCGAGCCTGGGTCCAGCAAGGTTGTCGTAGCGCCGGCATCGGTTGCCTCGAGTGCAAGCAACCGGTCATCGATGCGGTGCTCGCCGAGTTGGCCCCGATCCAGCGACGCGCCGAGGAGTATGCCCAGCAGCCGGAGCTCGTGCGTAGCGTCATCAACGAAGGTTGCGAGCGTGCCCGGGCAGTCGCGCGGGAAACCCTCGATGAGGTCCGCCATGCTATGTCGCTGATCACGGTCTGAACCCGTGGTGCGGGAGGAATGCGTCGGGCCAGCAGAGGGGGAGCGGACCGACGGCGGACCGACGGTGGTCCCCTTTGCCGTGGTCCTCGGTGCACCGCTGTTCAAGTTGCCGGAGGATCTCTATATCCCGCCGGATGCATTGGAGGTCTTCCTCGAAACCTTCGAAGGTCCCCTCGATCTGTTGCTCTATCTGATCAAACGGCAAAACCTCGATATCCTGGATATCCCGATCGCGCGCATCACCGAGCAGTACATGGAATACGTCGAGCTGATGAAGCAGGCCCGCTTGGAGCTCGCGGCCGAGTATCTGGTGATGGCCGCGATGCTGGCCGAGATCAAGTCGCGGATGCTGTTGCCCCGTCCGGCTCAGGATCATGACGAGGATCAGGATCCGCGTGCCGAGTTGATCCGGCGTTTGCAGGAATACGAGCGTTTCCGGCAGGCGGCGTTGGATATCGATGCCTTGCCGCGCCTCGATCGCGATCATTACCAGACCCGCGTTGCGGTTCCGACGGATCGGATTCGCCGGATCCCTCCCGATGTCGCGTTGCACGAATTGCTCGGCGCGCTCCGCGATGTGATCGCGCGCGAGGGCCTGTTCGCGAGCCATCGCGTCGAACGCGAGGCCTTGTCGGTTCGAGAGCGCATGACGCGCATCCTGGAGCGGCTCTCCGCCGGCGGCTTCGTCTCCTTCGTCGAGCTGCTCGACGCCCGTGAGGGACGCGCCGGTCTGGTCGTCACCTTTCTTGCCGTGCTCGAATTGGTCAAGGACGCGACGCTCGAGTTGGTGCAATCCGAGCCCAGTGCGATGCTCCATGTGCGTCCGCGTCGCTCCGAGGCCCTATGACCCGGCCCCCGCTTGAACACATCATCGAGGCGGCCTTGCTGGCGGCCGGTCAACCACTGACTCTCGATCGCTTGCTGGGTCTGTTCGGCGACGACGAGCGCCCCGCCCGGGAGGCCGTGCTGGACGCGCTGGCCGCGCTGGATCGCGACTATCGCCACCGCGGTCTCGAGTTGGTCGAGGTGGCAGGGGGTTACCGAGTCCAGGTGCGGCGCGAGGTGGCGCCTTGGGTGGCGCGTCTGTGGGACGAGAAACCGGGCCGTTACTCGCGGGCCCTGCTCGAGACCTTGGCGCTGATCGCGTACCGCCAGCCGATCACCCGCGGCGAGATCGAAGAGATTCGGGGGGTGGTCGTCAGCACCAATATCATGCGGACCCTGCTCGAGCGGGAATGGGTGCGTATCGTGGGCCATCGTGACGCGCCAGGACGCCCAGCGCTGTTCGGCACGACGCGCCAATTCCTCGACTATTTCGGTCTGCGCTCGCTCAATGAGCTGCCGCCGCTGGCCGAGTTACGGTCGCTCGATGCCATCGCGGCCGAGCGGCCTGAGTTTGGCATGCCGACCCAGGCCATCGCCCATGCTCAGCCCGAGGAGGCCGATTGAACTTGGCGGCAAGACCCGTGGTTGCGGGGATACGGAAAGACGGGTGCGCCGCCTCGTTCGTGATCGACCCGATCGCGGGCAGGGTAAGCGCGGCCTTCAATCTGGTCGATTCTGGGCGGGCCTGGAGCCGGTGCGCGATTGGGCATGTCGGCGCGACATAGGCGTCCTTTCGGTGGACGGACGCAACGAGCAGGCCCTATCGAGCCGCTCGTTGGCATGTATTTTGGTACCGGGGGCCGGACTCGAACCGGCACGGTGTTGCCACCGTCAGATTTTGAGTCTGATGCGTCTACCAGTTTCGCCACCCCGGCGTGGTGTTCCGCATGGGCGTGCAAGTATAGCCATTCGCCGCCAAAGGACAAGCCTTGATTCGCGCGACTGAGGTAAGATCCGCGACCATGCGGCGCGCGGACTTTCATTACGACCTCCCTCAGGACCTGATCGCGCAACGGCCATTGGCCGAGCGGGGCGCGAGTCGTCTGCTGCGCCTCGATGGGCCGACCGGTGCCCGCGAGGATTTGGTCTTTGGCGACCTGCCACGGCTTCTCCGTAGCGGCGATCTGTTGGTGTTCAATGATACGCGGGTCATCCCGGCCCGGCTGTTCGCCCGCAAGCCGACCGGCGGTCGCGTCGAGATCCTGATCGAGCGGTTGCTCGGGTCCGACGAGGCCTTGGCCCATTGTCGTGGCGGCAAAGGGCTGCGCCCTGGGGCCGAACTGGCGGTCGAGGGCGGCGGGACCTTGGTCATGATCGCGCGTGATGAGGGGCTCTTTCGTTTGCGCTGTCCGGATGAGGATCTGCGCGCGCTGATGCGGCGTACCGGGCATGTGCCCCTGCCTCCGTACATCGAACGGTCCGACGACGCGGCCGATCTGGTCCGTTATCAGACCGTCTACGCGCGTCGTGACGGGGCCGTCGCCGCCCCGACGGCGGGGCTGCACTTCGATGATGCGATGCTGGCGCGTCTGCGCGCGCAGGGCGTGCGGATGGCCTCCGTGACCCTGCACGTCGGGGCCGGAACCTTTCAGCCGGTGCGAGTCGAGTGGATCGAGGCGCACCAGATGCATGCCGAATGGCTCGAGGTCGATGCCTCGGTCTGCGCCGCGGTGCGGGCGACCCGCGCGGCGGGTGGTCGCGTCGTCGCGGTCGGGACGACCAGCGTGCGCAGTCTCGAGACGGCCTCCGCCGACGGTGCGATCGCGCCGTTTCGCGGCGACAGCCGTCTGTTCATCCGGCCCGGTTATCGCTTCCAGGTCGTCGATGCGATGATCACGAACTTCCACCTGCCGGAGTCGACGCTGTTGATGCTCGTCAGCGCCTTCGCCGGCCATGATCAGGTGATGGCCGCATATCGTCATGCGGTCGCGTACCGCTACCGTTTCTTCAGCTACGGGGACGCGATGTTCGTGACGCGGCGGGACCGATAAAAAATAGCGCGGCAAGGGATGCCGCGCCAATCAATACCACCAAAGGAGGATGGAGGAGTGTGCCGCTCGCGTAAACGCAGATCGGCACATGGTTATTTTCTTAAATACCGATACTCCTGTCAAGGATCGGCGGGGTACGGCTGACCGCAACCGCCGAGCCCGCAGTACCCTCCGGGGTTCTTGGCCAGATACTGTTGATGCTCGTCTTCGGCATAATAGAAGGGCGGCGCCGCGACGATCTCGGTCGTGATCGGGCCAAGACCGGCGGCGTTCAATACGGTCTGGTACCGTGCACGGCTCGCGCCGGCGGCGGTTTCCTGGGCCCTGTCGTAGCAGTAGATCGCGGACCGGTACTGGGTGCCGATGTCGTGGCCCTGACGCATGCCCTGCGTCGGATCATGGCCCTCCCAGAAGCCTTTCAGCAGATCCTCGTAACGGAGCGCCGTCGGCTCGTAAACGACCAGCACGACCTCGTTGTGGCCGGTGAGCCCGCTGCAGACCTCGGCGTAGGTCGGGTTCGGCGTGAGGCCACCGGCATAGCCGACGGCGGTCGTGTAGACGCCGGGCATCGACCAGAAGAGACGCTCAGCGCCCCAGAAGCAGCCCATGCCGAAGAGCGCGGAGGCCAGCCGGTCGGGGAAGGGCGGTTGGATCGGATGGCCGTTGACGGCATGACGGTTCGTGACCGGCATTGGTTGCGAACGGCCTGGCAAGGCCTCGTCGGGTCTGGGCAGCCTGGTGGATTTGCGAAACATGGATCAAGATCTCCCGGTTGGTGCCGAAGGCGCGGTCACAGACATGGGCGAAGAGCGAATGGATTTCACCTTTTGCGCCCCTTGACGGCACAATGCGGCCTTTCGCGGTGTCGCCAATGCCCTGAACCCGATGACCTACCGGCTCCTGACGATCGATCTCGACGATACCCTCTGGCCTTGTGCGCCCGTGATCGAGGCCGCCGAGGCCGCCCTGCATGCCTGGCTGACGCGCGCCGCACCGCGTCTGGTCGCCGTGCATGACCCCGCGAGCCTGAGCCGCCATCGCCGCGCCCTGATGGCGGCGCACCCGGCGCGCGCGCACGATCTGTCGTGGGTCCGACATCAGTCGCTCGTCGAGCTGCTGGTCGACTTCGGCTACGATCCGGCGCTGGCCGACCAGGGTCTGGCGCTATTCCTCGAACACCGCCGGCAGGTCGTGCCATTCGCGGATGTGGTGCCGGCCCTCGAGGTCCTGGCGGAATCCTGTCGTCTGGTCTCGATCACCAACGGCAATGCCGATGTGACCCGCAGCCCATTGCGCGATCTGTTCGACCTGTCGTTGACTGCGGCCGCGGTCGGCGCGGCCAAGCCGGATCCGGCGATGTTCCACCGGGCGCTGGACTGGGCCGGCGTGTCGGCCGACCAGGCCCTGCACATCGGTGACGATCCCTATCTCGATGTCGCGGCGGCGCGCGACCTGGGTTTCGCCACGGTCTGGGTCAACCGCTCAGGGCAGGCCTGGCCGGCGGCGTTGGCCCCGCCCTCCCGGATCGTTGGCGACCTCGGCGAACTGGTGCCCTGGCTCACTGGGGACGATGATGCATTTTGAGTTGCTCGCTTGCGATGGCGCCGCGCGCCGCGGTCGTCTGAGCTTCGCCCGGGGAATGGTCGAGACGCCGGCCTTCATGCCGGTCGGCACCTATGGCACCGTCAAGGCGATGACGCCGGAGGAGCTCACGGCGCTCGGTGCGCAGATCGTGCTGGGCAACACCTTTCACCTGATGCTACGTCCGGGTGCCGACGTGATCCGCCAATTCGGTGGTCTGCATCGCTTCATGAACTGGTCCGGGCCGATCCTGACCGACTCCGGCGGCTTCCAGGTCTTCAGTCTCGGCGCCATGCGGCGTATCAGCGAGGCCGGTGTGCGTTTCAAATCGCCGATCGACGGCTCTCCGGTGTTTCTGGGGCCGGAGGAGTCGATGGCGATGCAGCGGGCGTTGGGTGCGGACATCGTCATGATCTTCGATGATTGCACCGCCTATCCGGCGACCCCGGCCCAGGTGCGTGCATCGATGGAGCTGTCGTTGCGATGGGCCGCGCGCAGCCGCGTCGCGCACGGCGACAACCCGGCGGCCTTGTTCGGGATCGTGCAGGGCGGCATGGATCCAGCGCTGCGTTCGGCATCGCTCGCCGGACTTCAGCAGATCGGTTTCGATGGCTACGCGGTCGGCGGTCTGTCGGTCGGCGAGCCACCGGCCGAACGGCTGAAGGTGCTCGATCACCTCGCCGACCGCCTGCCCGCCGACCGACCGCGTTACCTGATGGGCGTCGGGACGCCGGCGGACATCGTCGCGGCGGTCGAGCGGGGCATCGACATGTTCGACTGCGTGCTGCCGACGCGCAATGCGCGCAATGGCCATCTGTTCACGCACGAGGGTGTGGTGCGGATTCGCAACGCCCGCTACAAGACGGACGAAGGGCCGCTCGATCCGCACTGCGATTGTTACACCTGCCGCCACTACAGCCGGGCCTATCTGCATCACCTGGATCGCTGCAACGAGATCCTCGGTGCCCGGCTGAACAGTCTGCACAATCTTTACTATTATCAGAGTTTGATGGGTGCGCTGCGCGCGGCGATCGAGGCCGGCCGCTTCGCGGCCTTCGCCGCAGCCTGGCGGGCCGGTTTGCAGGCGGGTGGCTAGCGCCGGGGTGGAAGGGTGCCTTCCACTTTGCCCCGGCTGTGTCATAATGCGGCGCCGAATTCCACTTGACTCCGTGTGGCCTTGTAGGCGGCTCCCGCTTCCATGGCTGCGTCAGGGTCATACCCCGAGGATCTTACTCACATGAATTTCTTCATCTCCGATGCGTGGGCTCAGTCGGCCGCCGGAACCGGCGACATCATGCTCAGCCTGCTGTTTCCGATCGGCCTGATCGTCGTGCTCTATTTCCTGATGATTCGGCCCCAGATCAAACGTCAGAAGGAGCACTCGAAGATGGTCGCGAATCTCGCGAAAGGCGATGAGGTCGTGACCCTGGGTGGCATCGCCGGGCGCATCGTCGACCTCGGCGAAAGCTTCGCGCAACTCGAGGTGGCCGAAGGCGTGAACGTGAAGATTCGACGCCAGGCCGTCGAGGCCGTCATGCCCAAGGGTTCGATGAAGGAACTCTGACCAGCCGCCCCTGCCTCAGTCTGTTCGGATGGGTGTCGTCTCGCCATCGCTGCGAGACGGCGCGAGATCCTCAGGCTGACCTCTGTTGCGTTGCATCGTCATGGCTCCCGCCAGCTCGCAGGTACCCTCGTTCAGGGACTCCCGATGAATCGATATCCGTTATGGAAGAATCTGCTGATCCTGTTCGTGATACTGATCGGCTTCTTTTTCGCGCTCCCCAACCTCTACTCGCAGGATCCATCGATCGATATCTCGGCGGCGCGCGGTGGTGAAATCACCGAGGCCAGCGCCGGCGAGATCGCGCGCGTCCTCGAGTCTGCCGGGGTTCCGTTCAAGGAGATCGAACCGCGTGGCGTCGATCGGTTGCTCGTGCGCTTCCCGAGCAGTGGTGACCAATTGCGCGGTCAGGAAGTGATCGCGGCCGGGCTCGGTGACCGGTACAACGGCGCCTTGACCCTGGTCGCCGATCTGCCCGGCTGGATGCGCGCGATCAATGCCCAACCGATGTACCTCGGATTGGATCTGCGTGGCGGCATCCATGTACTGATCGATGTCGACATGGACGCCGCGATCGAGCAGTCGCTGGAGCGCTACATGGGCGATGTCCGCAGTCTGTTGCGGCGTGACCGGATCCGTTACCTGACCGTCAGCCGCGACGCCGCCCAGATCACAGCGCGGTTCGCCGAGGCCGAGAGCCGCGATCAGGCCGAACGGCTCATCGGCCGCGAGTTCCGCGAACTCACGATGGAAGCCGTTCGTGTCGGTGACAGCTATGACCTGGTCATTCGCCTGAATCCGACCGAGGAACAGGAGATTCGCACCTTCGCGCTGCAGCAGAACATCACGACCTTGCGCAACCGCGTGAACGCCTTGGGTGTTGCCGAGCCGATCGTGCAGCGCCAAGGCGATCGACGCATCGTCGTGCAGTTGCCCGGTGCCCAGGATCCGTCGCGGCTCAAGGAGATCCTCGGCGCGACCGCGACCTTGGAGTACCGTCTCGTCGATACCGAAGGGAACGTGCAGGATGCCCTCGACGGTCGGGTGCCGCTCGGCAGCCGGCTCTACGAGGATCGCGAGGGCAATCCGGTGCTGCTGCGCCGCAGCGTGATCGTGACCGGCGATCAGATCAAGAGCGCCTCGTCCGGCTTCGATCAGCGATCCGGGCAGCCGGCCGTGTTCGTGAACCTCGACAGCCAGGGCGCGCGGCGCATGCTGGATGTGACCACCGAGAATGTCGGCAAGCCGATGGGTGTCGTCTTCATCGAGTCCCGGACCGTCACTCGGATCGTCGACGGGGAGCCGGTTCGCCAGCGCGAGCGGACCGAAGAGGTCATCAGCGTCGCCAATATCCTCGAGCCCTTCGGGCGCCGCTTCCAGACGACCGGGCTCGACAGCTCCGACGAGGCGCACAATCTGGCGCTGCTGCTGCGCGCCGGCGCGCTGGCGGCGCCGATCGAGATCGTCGAGGAGCGCACGATCGGCCCGAGCCTCGGACAGGAGAACATCGACCAGGGCTTTCGTTCCGTGATGTTCGGGCTGGCCCTGGTGCTGGTGTTCATGGCGCTCTACTACCGGGTCTTCGGCCTGGTCGCCAATGTAGTGCTGGTCATCAACCTGGTCATGATCGTCGCGATCCTGTCGTTGCTGCAGGCTACGCTGACCCTGCCGGGCATCGCCGGTATCGTCTTGACCGTCGGCATGGCTGTCGATGCCAACGTGCTGATCTACGAACGCATTCGCGAGGAGATCCGCAATGGCAACTCGCCGCAGGCGAGTATCCACGCCGGCTATGACAAGGCCCTGTCGACGATCGTCGACGCCAATATCACGACGCTGATCGCGGCGGTCGTGCTGTTCAGCTTCGGCACTGGTCCGATCAAGGGGTTCGCGGTGACGCTGTTCATCGGCATCCTGACGTCGATGTTCACGGCCATCCTCGGCAGCCGCGCCCTGATCAACCTGATCTACGGCGGCCGGCGTCTGACCAAACTGGCGATCTGACGGAGAGCCGACCATGCAACACGCACAGCTTCTCAAGCGGACCAGCATCGACTTCATGGGCTGGCGGTATCCGGCCGTCATCGTCTCCGCCGCGCTGGTTCTGCTACTCCTGGTCGTGATGATCTTTCGCGGCTTCAACCTGGGCCTCGACTTCACCGGCGGCTCGGTGATCGAGGTCGGCTACGAGAACCCGACCGAGCTCGCACCGGTCCAGCAGGCGCTGGCCGATGGCGGATTCGAGGGTGCCTTGGTGCAGCATTTCGGCTCGCGTCGGGATGTCGCGATTCGACTCCCGCCGGTCGAGGGTCAGGAGGCCGGCGCCGAGCTCAGCGACCGAGTCTTTCAGACCCTGAGCGCGGCCAGTGACGGCCAGGTCGAGTTGCGGCGCGTCGAGTTCGTCGGACCGCAGGTCGGCGAGGAGTTGCGCGAGGATGGCGGCCTCGCCGTGTTGTTCGCGCTGATCGGCATCCTGATCTATGTGGCGCTGCGATTCGAATGGCGCTTCGCGGTCGGGGCCGTGATCGCGACGATCCACGATGTATGGATCACGGTTGGGCTGTTCTCGTTGTTTCAGATCGAGTTCGGTCTGCCGGTCCTCGCGGCCGTGCTGGCCGTCATCGGCTATTCGCTGAACGACACCATCGTCATCTACGATCGGATTCGCGAGAACTTTCGGCGCATGCGCAAGGGCACGGTGATCGAGATCATCAACTTGTCGATCAACGAGACCCTGTCGCGCACGATCGTGACCAGCGGCACGACCCTGCTGGTTCTGCTCGCGCTCTTCATCTTCGGCGGGGAGGCGATCAGCGGCTTCTCGCTGGCGCTGATCATCGGCGTCATCGTCGGGACCTACTCGACTATCTACGTGGCGACGGCCGCCGTCGTTTGGCTCGGCATCAGCAAGGCGGACCTGATCCCGCCGCCGAAGGAAGGGGCCGAGTTGGTCGACGGCCGTCCCTAGTCGCGCGCTGCCCGGCGGCGACGCCGCCGAAGCGGCCCAGGCACCGATAGGTTGGATGAGGGCAGCGGGAGGTGACACGGGCCGGCGAATCGGCCCGCCCGTGTCCTGTTGGTCCTGAAGTGGCGTCTCGGTATCAGCCCGCGGGCTTGCCTTCGAGCGAGGGCCGCAGGCGGTCGACGAGAACTTGATGAAGCCGCGGATTCGCCGCGACCAGATTGCCGGAATCGAGATAGTCGCGGCCACCGGTCAGGTCGCTGACCAGTCCGCCGGCCTCGGTGATCAGCACCGCGCCCGCGGCCAGGTCCCAGGGCGCAAGACCGATCTCCCAGAAACCGTCGAGCCGGCCCGCCGCGACGTAGGCGAGGTCCAGCGCGGCCGAACCGGCGCGACGGATCCCCGCGGCTTCCTGCATGACCGTCTTGAGCATGCCGAGGTACCGATCGGTATGGCGATGCTCGCGGAACGGAAAGCCGGTTCCGATCAGCGCCCCGTCCAGCGACGGCCGTTTCGCGACGCGGATCCGGCGGTCATTGAGGTGAGCCCCTTGCCCACGGGCGGCCGTGAAGAGCTCCTCGGACAGGGGGTCGTAGACGACGCCGAGCTCCAGCTTGCCACGGCATTCGAGGCCGATCGACACCGCGAACTGCGGGAAACCGTGCAGATAGTTCGTCGTGCCATCGAGCGGATCGATGATCCAGACGAACTCGCTGTCACCTTGGCGGCCGCTCTCCTCGGCAAGGATCGCGTGTTGTGGAAATTTGCTGCGTAACTCCTTGACAATCGTAAGCTCAGCCGCGCGGTCGACCTCGGTGACGAAGTCGTGACGGCCCTTGTCATGGATCGTTAGCTGCTCCGTGCGCTCGTAATAGCGCATGAGGACCCGGCCGGCCTGACGGGCCGCGCGGGTCGCGATATTCAACATGGGATTCATGGTGCGCACGATAACCGAATCGAGGGTTCGACAAAAGCTTGACAAGCACCAGTCCTCGTCACGAAGCTGCACACCCCATGACAACCTCTGAACAACTGCCGATCGACCGGATCCGTTTCGTGCTGGTCGAGACGACGCACACCGGCAACATCGGTGCGGTCGCTCGCGCGATGAAGACCATGGGGTTGCGTCGCCTGCATCTGGTGAGGCCGAGCCGAACGCCGGATGCCGAGGCGATTGCCCGCGCCTCGGGCGCAGACGACCTGCTGGCCGCTGCGCCCGTGCACGAGGATCTGCTGGCGGCGATCGCCGATTGCCGGCTCGTCGTGGGCTCGAGCGCGCGGGCGCGAACCATCGCTTGGCCCGAACTGGATCCGACCGAGGCGGCCCGGTTGATGTTGGCCGAAGCGGAACAGGGGCCTGTGGCTTTGCTGTTGGGGCGGGAGCGTTCTGGGTTGACCAACGACGAGCTGGCTCGCTGTCAGTATCTGGTGCATATCCCGACCGACCCTGGGTTCAGCTCGCTCAATGTCGCCGCCGCGGCGCAGATCTTTGCCTATGAATTGCGCCGTGTCTGGCGCGAGGCCGGTGAGCGGCCGCCGATCGACACCCGTGATCTCGCGACGGCCGATGCGATGGAGGGTTTCTTTGTCCATCTGTCGCAGACCTTGGTCGCGATCGGCTATGCCGATCCGCAGCAGTCCGATAAGCTGTCGCGGCGGCTGCGGCGATTGTTTTTTCGCGCGCGGCCAGACTGGACCGAACTCAACATCTTGCGCGGGATTCTCAGCGCCGCCCAGGGTCGCAAGTCACCCGATCGCTTTCGTCGACGTACGGATGCCATCGGACGGCAGGGTCCCGGCGACGGCTCGCAAGGCCTGGATTGAACACCGCGGAATCGATGGAGTACCGAATGCCATTGTTCGAACGGGTGCGCGAGGATATCCGTTGCGTATTCGAGCGCGATCCGGCGGCCCGCTCCGCCTTCGAGGTCATCACGACCTATCCCGGGTTTCATGCGGTTTTGATGCACCGCTTGACCCACCGGCTGTGGCGCCACGGGCTCAAATGGCTGGCGCGGGTGTTGGCGAATGTCGCACGCCTGTTCACAGGCATCGAGATCCATCCCGGTGCCCGGATCGGTCGGCGTTTCTTCATCGATCATGGGATGGGGGTCGTGATCGGCGAGACCGCCGTCATCGGCGACGACTGCACCCTGTATCATGGCGTGACCCTCGGTGGCACCAGTTGGCAGAAGGGCCAGCGCCATCCAACGCTTGGGCGGGACGTGGTCGTCGGGGCCGGGGCCAAGGTGTTGGGCCCGATCACGGTCGGCGATGGCGCGCGGATCGGTTCCAACGCGGTCGTCGTCAAGTCGGTACAGGCCGGTGCCACGGTCGTCGGCGTGCCCGGTCATGTGATCGAACGGCCATCCGGTGAGCTGTCAGAGCGGCGCGCGGCCACCGCAAAGCGGATCGGCTTCGATGCCTACGGCGCGACCCGCGATGCCCCCGACCCGGTTGCGCATGCGGTCAATCGGATGCTTGACCATATTCATCTGATTGACGAACGCCTGGAGGCCATGTGCGAGGCCTTGCAGCGTCACGGTATCGTCAACCATTTCAAGGAACTGCCGGATATCGGCGATTGCGAGATCCGCTCGGCCGTGGCGGATCCGAGCGACCTGTCGGGCGATCCGCACGCCGGCGATGCGGTAGACGCGCGACCCGAGCAGAGGTAGGTGTCAACCCGTCGCGGCGCGGCGGACTTCAAGATCCTGGTGCCCAACGGCGAGGCCAGGTACGAAGGCGGGCGCCAAGCGCCGCACCCTCGGCGACCGACTCGGCGCGCAACGCTCGCGAGTGCGGTGACACTCCGGGGTCGTCCCGGGTCGGTGTCAGGAGGATTCCCACATGACGTGCTTGTTCGCCGCGGCCGCTGCCTTCAGCAGTTCGATCAGCGGGAACGCGCGGCGCGCGAGACTGACCTGGACGACCTCCTCATCGCGCGACGAGGCCGCATCGTCTGGGTCGAGCGGCCTGTCGGGGTGGGCGCTGACCTCCTGCCTGAGCCGTTCGAGGGCAGCTGGGACGTCGTCGGCGTGCAGCGCACCCGGCACTGTTCCACTGTGCCCCATCAGCTTGATGAGCGTGACGGCGACATGGCCGAACATCGTGATGTCGGCGTAGACCGGTGTCCGAAAAGTGACCAGCATCGTGCGGCCTCCTGTATCGAGTCAGTTTGACGGTCGGTTCGCATCAGGTCGGATCCGCTCGAGTTCGACGAAGTCGAGGTCGTACGGGTTGCGTGCATCGGCGGGGCGCCTCTTGCGTGCGACCTCGCGCCAGCAGTCCGTCTGGATCTCCGGAAAGAAGGTGTCACCATCGATCGCGGCATCGATCTCGCTCAGGTGGATGCGCTGCGCCAGTGGCAACATGGCCTGGTATAGCGCGGCCCCGCCGATGACCATGATCTCGGCTGCGTTGGTCGCGGCGATCGCCTCGTCCGGCGAGGCGACGACGGTGGCGCCCTCGATTCGATAGGTCCGGTCGCGGGTCACGACGATCGGGTACCGGCGCTCGAGCCGGCCCGGGAGCGACTCCCATGTCCGTCGTCCCATCAGGATCGGCTTGTCGAGCGTGAGCTGACGGAAATGTGCGAGGTCGGCCGGCAGGTGCCAGGGCAGCCTATTCCCACGGCCGATCACGCGCTGATGGGCCATGGCGACGACCAGGCTGATGCGGGGGCGCGTCAGCCGACGCTGTGTCGCGCACGGGTCTCGGTCGCTGGTCATGGGTCCGATCGCGTGCGCTCAGGACGCGGTCGCGGCACGCGCCACCAGGGTGGGGGCTGACCAGAGCCGCTCGAGATTGTAGAAGTCACGCACTTTCGGCAGCATTACGTGCACGACTACCCCATTGAGGTCAACCAAGGCCCACTCGCCTTCATTGAGACCTTCGCAACCCAGAGGGGCTTCGCCGGCGTCTTTCGCCCGGAAGGCGACCGTCTCGGCGATGGCCTTGACATGGCGATCGGAGGTGCCGGATGCGACGATCATATAATCGGTGACCGAGGTCTTGCCGCGGACATCGAGCACCGTGATGTCGCGCGCCTTCAGGTCGTTCAGGGTGTCGAGGACGAGGGTCTTGAGTTGCTCAAGCTGCATGCGATCTCCTCTGTCGTGGTTCGTGGCGCCGTCAGACGGCGCGGTGGGTGTTCGGAGGCTCGATAGAGCCCTTTGCGTTCGATGATCGCGATCACCGGGTCCGGGACCAGATAACGTGGCGAACGGCCGGCCGCGACCAGCGCCCGGATCGCCGTGGACGAGATCGCCAGCTGGGTGACCGGGTGGCGATAGATCCGACCGGCGGGACGCGTCGCCAGCGCCGCCGGGTCCATAGCGCGTCGCGCGGTGTACAGAGCCGCCAGGGCTGGGTTCAACCGAGGGCCGGGAATGGGGCGAGCCATCACGACCAGGTGGGCGAGGGTCAGGATCTCGCTCGAACGGCGCCAGGACAGGAAACCGCGGAACGCGTCTTCTCCCAAGAGCAGGCAGAGCGGGCGCTCGATGCCGAATTCCGCGCGGAACGAGGTCAGGGTGTCGTAGGTATAGGACCCCCCATGGCGTTGCAGCTCGCGGGGGTCGGCGACGAAACCCGGCTGATCGGCGACGGCCGCCTCGACCATCGCCAGTCGATCGGCGGGTGTGGTCTGCGGGGGTTCGCGGTGCACGGCCTCGCGCAACGGGATCAGTCGCAATTCGTCGAGACCGAGGATCTCGAAGACCTCGAGGGCGGGCCGCAGATGCCCGTAGTGGATCGGGTCGAAGGTACCGCCGAACAAGCCGATCATGGGTGGCCGTGGTCGGGTGCCTGGTGGCGGTTTCCCGAGGGCGGTGCCTCGCCCACCCGGTCACGGGCGCGAGCCAATTGGTCACGCCAGGTCATAGGTAACGCATCGGCGGCGGTTCGCGGGAGATGAGACGTTGCGGCATACCCTCTGCGTGGGTCGAAAGTCGACGGCCTGACGAAAAAGGTAGCAGAATCGCGACGGCTTGTCGCGGCGGCGAGGCCGTTCGGCCCCGGGTCGATGGCATGTGGATCGCGATCGGCCGGCTGGGCGGGAGTCCGAGCGCGGGCGTCGTCGAGCGTCGGCTGTTCCTACGTTTAGCCTCATCCGCGGATGTGGCCGTCGCCGAGAACGACGAACTTCTGCGACGTCAAACCTTCGAGCCCCACTGGGCCGCGCGCGTGAAACTTGTCCGTGCTGATGCCGATCTCGGCGCCGAGCCCGTACTCGAAGCCATCGGCGAATCGGGTCGATGCATTGACCATCACGGAGCTCGAATCGACCTCGCGCAGGAAACGGCGGGCGCGCGCGTAATCGCTGGTGACGATCGCATCCGTGTGTCCGGAGCCATAGCGGGCGATGTGGTCGATGGCCTCGTCGAGACCCGCCACCACGCGTACGGCGAGGATCGGGGCCAGATACTCGGCCTCCCAGTCGGCCTCGGTCGCCGGCAGGGCCTCGGCGACGATCTCGCGGGTCCGCGGACAACCGCGCAACTCGACGCCTCTGTCGCTGAAGGCCGCCGCGAGTCGCGGGAGTATCTGCCCCGCTGCGGCCTCGGCGACCAGCAGGGTCTCCATCGTGTTGCAGGTGCCGTAACGTTGGGTCTTGGCGTTCAGCGCGACGGCATGGGCCTTGTCGAGATCGGCGCCCTCGTCGATATAGACGTGGCACACGCCGTCGAGGTGCTTGATCACCGGGACCCGCGCCTCGCGGCTGATGCGTTCGATCAAACCCTTGCCGCCACGCGGGATGATCACGTCGATCGCCTCGGGCATCCGGATCATCGATCCGACCGCGGCCCGGTCGGTCGTTGCCAGCACCTGCACGCCATCGATCGGCAAACCGGCCTCCGCCAGGCCCCGATGGATGCTGGCGGCAATCGCCTGGTTCGACGCGAAGGCCTCGGAGCCGCCGCGTAGCACGCAGGCATTGCCCGATTTCAGGCACAGGCCAGCCGCATCGGCCGTGACGTTGGGGCGCGACTCGTAGATGATACCGACGACCCCGAGCGGGACCCGCATGCGCCCGACCTGGATGCCACTCGGGCGGAAGTCGAGCTCGGTGATGGCCCCGATCGGGTCCGGCAGTGCCGCGATCTCGCGCAGCCCGGCGACCATCGCATCGATGCGCGGCGGCGTCAGCTCCAAGCGATCCAGCAGTGCCGCATCGAGGCCCTTCGCGGCGCCAGCCTCCAGGTCATGGTGATTCGCGGTCGCGATGGCATCGCGACTGTGTTCGATGTCGGTGGCGATCGCGAGCAGCGCGCGGTTCTTGGCCGCTGTCTCGCTGCGGGCCAAGGCCCGCGCCGCCCGTCGCGCACGATGACCCAGGTCGGCCATGTAGGCGGTGACATCGGCGATTTGCATCTCGCTGTAGGGGTTATCGGTTGGGGATGACAAGGACATTGAGAACACCTCGAAACGGGGCCGCCGATCACGACCCTTGATGCGGTCGGCCGGAACCGCGCCCGCCCTGGCCCGGCGGGTTGGCTCGACATGGCCCCGATGTTAGCCAGGCGCGGCGGAACGGGCAAGTTGGGGGCGGACGCTGCCATGGGGGCGTCGGGGCCGATTCGTGTATCATGCGATCCGCACGGCTTCTGCTAGAATCGCCGCGCATCACCTCGGCACCCGGTCATTCCCACCCTTGAACGCGTCTTACCTTAACCCAGCCAATCCGATCGGAGTCTTCGATTCCGGGGTCGGTGGGTTGTCCGTGTTGCGGGAGATCCGCCGGGAGTTGCCGCATGAAGACCTGATCTATGTCGCTGATTCTGGGTTTGCCCCTTATGGTGACCGGCCGTCGGAGCTGGTCGCGTCGCGCGCGATGGCGATTGCGGGATTCCTGCTCGATCAGCCGGTCAAAGCCATCGTGATCGCTTGCAACACGGCCACCGGAGTCGCGGCCAGGTCGTTGAGAGATCAATTTACGCTACCGATCATCGCGATGGAGCCAGCCGTCAAACCGGCCGTCGCATGCACCCGTTCCGGTGTCGTCGGCGTCCTGGCGACGAGCCAGACGCTGGCGGGCCACGGCTTTCGACAGCTGTTGGAACGACTCGGCGGTGGCGTCCGAATCCTCGCCCAGCCCTGCCCGGGGCTGGTCGAGCGGATCGAGGCTGGGGATCTGACGGGCGCCGGCACGCGGACCCTCGTTGATCGCTATGTGTCACCCTTGTTGGCGCAGGGGGCCGACACGATCGTGCTGGGGTGCACCCATTACCCGCATGTGACCCCGCTGATCGAAGAGCTCGCCGGCCCTCGTGCTCTGGTCTTGGATTCCGGGGCCGCGGTCGCCCGTCAAGTCAAGCGACGTCTGGCCGAGAGCGGCTTGCTGCGAGTCGGGCCGGAGGTTGGTGCCGTGCGCTTCTGGACGAGCGGCGAGCCGCGAAGCACGACCCGCATCATGACCCGTTTCTGGACGTCACCGATCGATGTGTCGCCGTTGCCGGTCCGTGATGGGTGAGTCCGTGGGCGCGTGGACGCAACCGCTTTTTCGGCGGGCGCGGAAGGCGCGCGGCGCCCTTGACCTGGATCGCGACTGGTTCTACCGTTGAATAGCCAATCCGCGATGCCTGTCGGCCCTGCATTTTCGTGTACCTGAACTACTTCGGACTCAAGGAACCGAGCTTCTCGATTGCGCCGGATCCAGAATTTCTCTACCTGAGCCAGCAACACCGCGAGGCCTTGGCGCATCTGCTCTATGGGGCCGGCGAAAGCGGCGGCTTCGTGTTGCTGACCGGAGAGGTCGGCACCGGAAAGACGACCGTCTGTCGGGCCTTCCTCGAACAGTTGCCACCGGAGGTCGACGTCGCCTTGGTGTTGAATCCGGCGGTCACGGGCTACGAGTTGTTGCGGACCATCTGCGATGAATTCCGGATCCCGGTCTCGGTCGACGAACGATCGACAAAGACCTTGATCGATCGACTCAATCAATACTTGCTCGCGGCCCACGCGAAAGGGCGCCGTCCGGTGTTGATGATCGACGAAGCCCAGAATCTGCGCCCGCGGGTGCTCGAGCAGGTCAGACTCCTGACCAATCTCGAGACGAACAAGCAGAAGTTGCTCCAGATCTTCCTCGTCGGACAGCCGGAGCTGCGTCGGCTGATCGACAGCGAGGCCCTGCGTCAGCTCAGTCAGCGAATCACGGCCCGTTTCCATCTCGGCCCTTTGACGGCGCGGGAGACAGCCGCCTATGTCCGCCACCGGTTGGCCGTTGCCGGTGTCGATCGGCCATTGTTCACGCGTCGTGCGCTGCGTCGCGTACAGGCCCTGACCGGCGGTGTCCCGCGCTTGATCAACCTGCTGTGCGATCGGGCCTTGCTCGGGGCCTGTGTCGGTCGCCATTTGCAGGTGACGCCGCGGATCCTGAACCGAGCGGCAAAGGAATTGCGGGGCGCGGCTGGCCCCGCGTGGCGCGGTCCGCCCCGGCCGATCTTCACCGGGGCTCTGATCCTGGCCTTGCTGTTCGGGGCGGGTTGGTTGGCCCGCGATTGGGTCCCAATGCCCGCTGGTTCCGGCCTGGAGGCGGTCGTGGCGGCTTGGCGGCGAGATGAGGGTGCATCGCATGCCGTCGCCACGGAGCCGGCGTTGGACGTCGATGTCGGGCCTTCCGAGTCGAAACCGGTGGCGAACGGCGCGGTGGCGGTTCCTCTCGAGACCCCCGAGATGGCACCGAGTCCGATCCTCTCGAACATGGGCCGCGAGTCGGCGCTGCGCCTGTTGCTGCGACGCTGGGGCGTCGATGTCGATGATCTCGGAACCGATGACCCTTGCCGGCGGGTGGCCGCCTTCGGCTTGCGTTGCGAACAAGAGCAGGGTACCTGGGCGAACCTGAGGTTCTTCGATCGGCCAGTCCTGTTGCGGAGCATCGACGACGAGGGTACGGATGGGTATCTGGTCCTGAGCCGGCTGCGCGACGATCGGGCAACCCTCGATCAGCCGGATGGGTCGATCGAGTTGCCCGTGGCGATGCTTGACGATGACTGGACCGGTGATTATCTGTTGATCTGGCAGCCGCCGCCTGTCGGGACCGCCTTGATCGGGCCGACTTCGTCGGGCGAAGCCGTGCGTTGGTTGCGGCAACTACTGGCCCAGGTGCCCGATCTGGGGTTTGCCGATTCGGGATCGGGTCGGTTCGATGACGAGCTGGACCAGACCTTGCGGCAGTTTCAGCAGGGGCGTGGGTTGGTGCCGGATGGCTTGGCCGGTTACCGCACGCTGATTCAGCTCCATAACGTTGTCGGTATCCCCGGCATCCCGAGGCTCGTCGAGGTCGAGTGAACCATGTCCTTCATCCTGGAGGCATTGAAGAAATCCCAGCAGGAGCGTGCGCTTGGGCAGGTTCCGCGAATCGATACCGGCCTGCTGGTCGAGGAACCGGCTGGTCCCCGGCTGAATCCATGGGTCGGTTTGGCGTTGGGACTGGCCTTCGTCGCCGTGGCCATCGCGTTGGTCGCCTTGTGGCGCGTTGTGGCGCAGCCAACGACGGCACCTTCGCCGTCGCTAACGGCTCCGTTGCCCGACGCTGTCGCGTGGTCGTCGCCTGCTCCGGTGGGTCTGACCACCGATCGCGGTGGTGACGATCGCGCCGGGCACCGAGCTCAGGCGGTGTTGGAGCAAGGTGCCGTCGATGTCGCAACGGAAACGCTGGGTCTGCGTTTTGGACCGGCAGCGCCCGGGGCCGAGGCCCCGGCTCCCACGCCGTCGGCCGGGCCTGCGCCGGTGTCGGCCGAGCCCGGACCAACGGGGCCCCGTTCTCGATCGATCGCCGCAGGGATACCGGAAGACCTGGTCGAGGAGATCACCAGTTTCCGCGAGCAGATCCGTCGCGAGCAGCAGGGTCTACCCAGTCGCGATGAGGTCGCCGATGTCGAACCTTTGCGGCCCGCCGAACAACCGACCCTGCCGGCCTTCATCATGACCGCTCACGTCCACGACGCCGATCCGCAGAGGCGTTTCGTCGTAATCAACTCGTTGCGGTACGGGGAAGGCGAGCAGACCCGCGAGGGTCTCGAGGTGCTCGAGATCCAGCCGGATGGGGTGTGGCTGGGGTATGGCAACGTGCAGGTCTTCAGGAAACCTTAGGCGGTTTTTGCCGCGTCATGCGCGACATCGCTCACTACTTCGTCCGCCTTTCGTGTCGTACCGGCCGTCAGATCGTGCAGCCATGATCTGTCGGCGCTTCGCGATTCGTACCTGATCGTCCGGTCATCGCCGCAGCGGCCACGGGCCGCCCGGCGCCGGAACCGGATGCCGAGAGCCGATCGCTGCGGACGCGGTCACCGAGCGCCGCTTGTCAACCGGCCCCGAGGTGTTCGTTGATCAGCAGATACTGGCGCTCGGCCTCGTTCGAAAAGCCGCTTTCCTGGCCCTCCATCATGGCGCAATTGACCGCCATGCGAGCTTGGACGGCGGCCTTCCAGGCTCGGTTCTGCTTATCGGTCAACAGCGATCCCGGGGTCAAGGCCGCCGCCGCGGCGGCGGCGACGAAATGATCGGCCTGGGCCAACCAATTGGTGTCCTTTCCGCAGTCCGTATAGGTTTTCGTCGCATGGGATTTCGCGGCCCGATAGGCGTCCTCGATCTCGCCAGGGCTGGCATCTGGTTTCAGGGCGGTTTCGATGGCTCGGCTGACCCGAGGTTCCCGGCCCCACCGGGCGACGCTGTCAGCGAAGCGGGCGCCGAGGATCCGCTGTTCGATCTCGGGCAGCTCGTTGAGGGCCTGGCGCAGGTCGTGGTCGTTGCTGATGGATGCCATGGGTGCGGTCCTGTGGCTTAGAATGGCGTTACCCGAACCAGTCGGTTGGGAAGCGGGAGCCGAACGGTCGAAACGCCCGACGACCCGTACCGACCGCACTGGATGTGTATCAAGGGCCCGGTCGATGGGATCCGGCCCGGCCGCGATATTGAACGCGAGACGCGACGAATCATGAGACGCACGGTCTTCTACGTATCCGAAAGCACGGGCATCACGGCCGAGACGATGGGGCACAGCCTATTGTCGCAGTTCGAGGCGCTCGATTTCCAGCAGGTCTACATGCCCCACATCAACACCGAGGCGCGCGCCCATGCCCTGGTGCAAAGGATGCAGGAGGCCTTCGATCGCGATGGTGCGCGCCCGATCGTCTTCGCAACCATGCTCGACGATCGGATCCGTCAGGTCCTCCGAGATGGCAACTGTTTCTACATGGAGCTGTTCGAGGGCTTCATCGAACCCCTCGCGGTGGAATTGGGGATGGCGCCGAGCCGTCAGTCCGGACGCAGCCACGCGATCACGAAGCCAAGTTCCTACACCAAGCGGATCGAGGCGATCAATTTTGCGATGTCCAACGATGACGGGATCCGACCGGACAATTTCGATCATGCCGATGTCGTGCTCATCGGCGTGTCGCGCTCCGGCAAGACCCCGACCTGTCTCTATCTGGCGATGCACTATGGCCTGCGTAGCGCGAACTATCCGCTGACCGAAGAGGACTTCGACCGGGATGACGTACCGCCGGAGGTCTGGGCCAGTCGTCGGAAGTTGTTCGCGCTGACGATCGACCCGCAACGTTTGCAGCTGATCCGCGAGGAACGTCGCCCGGGCAGCGACTATGCCTCCCTGGCGCGTTGTCAACTGGATACCAAGCGGGCTCAGGCGATCTATCGGCGCCTCGATGTCCCGGTACTCAATACAACCAGCCAATCGATCGAGGAGATCTCCTCGCACATCGTCAAGGCCATCCGCAACAAGATCGACTGATGGGGCGAGGTCGGCTTCGGCGTTGACCGCAGGTGCTCGGCATCGGGTCGCTGGGACGGTCGGGCCCTGAGCGGCCGGCGGGTCAGTGCCTTGCGCGCGAGCCGTTATAGCGAGTCCCGCGGAACGAACATCCTTGACCCAAGAGGTCGGTGGTCATTCGGTCATTCATCACGAACAGGTCCTCGTGGACCTCCCTCCCGGTGTTCGGTACACTGCCGGGCGTCGGCGCTGCGCGTCGAGTCTCAGCGCTCGGCGGACTTCAGGGCGTGCCCAATCTTGCCGTTGACGTCGCGTCGCGGGCAAACTAAACTGTAGCGCTCGTTTGGAGGGGTTCCCGAGCGGTCAAAGGGATCAGACTGTAAATCTGACGGCTCAGCCTTCGGAGGTTCGAATCCTCCCCCCTCCACCAAATCGTGTTTTGCTCCGTTGTCCTGCATGCGGGTGTAGTTCAATGGTAGAACCTCAGCCTTCCAAGCTGATGGTGTGGGTTCGATTCCCATCACCCGCTCCATCGCGGTAATGGTTAGAGTATGGCCCATGTAGCTCAGTCGGTAGAGCACACCCTTGGTAAGGGTGAGGTCACCGGTTCAATTCCGGTCATGGGCTCCAAAATAGGCGAATCGCGCGAATCGCGCGCTGTTTGTGGTCATCTTGCGGAGGTCCGTCATGTCCAAAGGAAAGTTTGAGAGAAAGAAGCCGCACGTGAATGTGGGGACGATTGGGCACGTGGATCATGGCAAGACGACGTTGACGGCGGCGATCACGTTGCGTCAGGCGAAGAAGTTTGGTGGTGAGGCGCGGGCGTACGATCAGATTGACAATGCGCCGGAGGAGCGTGAGCGAGGGATTACGATTGCGACGGCGCATGTCGAGTATGAGACGGACAATCGTCATTATGCGCATGTGGACTGTCCTGGGCACGCGGATTATGTGAAGAACATGATCACGGGTGCGGCGCAGATGGACGGGGCGATTTTGGTGGTATCGGCGGCGGACGGTCCGATGCCGCAGACGCGCGAGCATATTTTGTTGGCGCGGCAGGTGGGTGTGCCGTACATCGTGGTGTTTTTGAACAAGGCGGACATGGTGGACGACAAGGAGTTGTTGGAGTTGGTGGAGATGGAGGTTCGCGAGTTGTTGGATGCTTATGGATTTCCGGGTGATGACACGCCGATTGTGACGGGTTCGGCGCTGAAGGCGATGGAAGGGGACGAGACCGAGCTGGGTGGTCAGGCGATTGACCAGTTGATGGAGGCGTTGGACAGTTACATTCCGGAGCCGGAGCGGGCGATTGATGGTCCGTTTTTGATGCCGATTGAGGATGTGTTTTCGATTTCGGGTCGTGGCACGGTGGTGACGGGGCGTGTTGAGCGTGGTGTGGTGAAGGTGGGTGAGGAGGTTGCGATTGTAGGGATTCGCGACACCACGAAGACCACGTGCACGGGTGTGGAGATGTTCCGGAAGTTGTTGGACCAGGGGCAGGCCGGGGACAACATTGGGGTGTTGTTGCGTGGTACGAAGCGGGACGATGTGGAGCGTGGTCAGGTGTTGGCGAAGCCTGGGACGATCACGCCGCACACGCACTTCGAGGCGGAGGTGTATGTGTTGAGCAAGGAGGAAGGTGGTCGACACACGCCGTTTTTCAATGGATATCGTCCGCAGTTTTATTTTCGCACGACGGATGTGACGGGGGCGTGCGAGTTGCCGGAGGGCATCGAGATGGTGATGCCGGGTGACAATGTGCGGATGACGGTGAAGCTGATTGCGCCGATTGCGATGGAGGAGGGGCTGCGTTTTGCGGTTCGTGAAGGTGGTCGCACGGTCGGCGCCGGCGTCGTCTCCAAGGTGATCGAGTGAGGTTTATCTTGCTGGTGGTGTCGCGGTGTCTCAGGCAGTCACCTGTCGGGTGCCATCAGTAGTCAATTTCTAGGCCAGTAGCTCAATTGGCAGAGCAGCGGTCTCCAAAACCGCAGGTTGGGGGTTCGAGTCCCTCCTGGCCTGCCATATTTCTAGTGCAAGCGACCGAACGGCCCCATCATGAACTCACGCGCTGAAGTAACCGGTAGCCGCATGGATACGGCCAAGCTTGCGGCCGCGGTCGTCCTGTTGCTGGCAGGCCTGTCGGCCTTCTATTTCTTCTCCGATTATTCGACTCTGGTGCGGGTCATTGGGTTGCTGGTCGTCAGTGCTGGGGCTGGCGCGATCGCATTGCAAACCTCCCAAGGTCGGCGTCTCTGGCAGTTCGCCGGCGACGCGCGCGCCGAGGTGCGCAAAGTGGTTTGGCCGACGCGTCAGGAAACCATGCAGACGACCTTGGTCGTCATCGTGATGGTGTTGATCCTGGGCCTGATCTTGTGGTTTTTCGATAGTATCCTGATGGCGATCGTGCGTTTCTTGGTCGGCCACGGAGGCTGACATGGGGAAACGCTGGTACGTCATTCACGCCTATTCGGGTTTCGAGGCGCAAGTCAAGCGTTCTCTCGAAGAACGTATTCGTCGCGCGGGCATGGAGGAGAGCTTCGGCCCGATTCTCGTTCCTACCGAAGAGGTGGTCGAGATGCGTGGCGGGCAGCAGCGCAAGAGCGAGCGAAAATTCTTTCCCGGTTACGTGCTCATCAACATGGAGCTCACGGACGACACCTGGCACTTGGTGCGCAGTGTGCCGAAGGTGATGGGCTTCATTGGTGGGACTGGAGATCGCCCGGCGCCAATTCCCGAGAAGCAGGCAGAGGCGATTCTGTTGCGCGTGCAGGAGGGTGTCGAGAAGCCTCGTCCGAAGGTGCTCTACGAGCCTGGCGAGGTCGTTCGGGTGGTCGATGGCCCCTTCACGGACTTCAACGGCGTCGTCGAGGAAGTCGACTACGAAAAGAGTCGTCTGAAAGTCTCCGTCCTGATCTTTGGGCGGTCGACTCCGGTTGATTTGGAGTTTGGTCAAATCGAGAAAGGGTGAGCAGGCTCGCCCTTGCGTTTCGGCTTGCTATTTCTGGGCTTGTGCTGTGGTTGGCCCGCGCTGACTGTTACCTTTTGTTGGTTTTTTGGGTGTGTGGCCCGGGCCGTGGCCGCTCGTCCGGCTGGTGATATCCCGAATGATGGCCGATCTGGCAGTGCCGGCTTGGTTTCGGGTGGCAAATCGGGGAGCTGGTTCCTAGCGGGCCGGCGTTAGACCCACGGGAGATTTCAATGGCTAAGAAGATCACAGCTTACATCAAGCTGCAAGTGAAGGCCGGCGAGGCTACGCCAAGCCCGCCCGTCGGGCCGGCGCTCGGTCAGCACGGCGTCAATATCATGGAGTTCTGCAAGGCGTTCAATGCGCGAACCCAAGGGATGGAAAAAGGGATGCCGACGCCGGTCGTCATCACCGTCTATTCCGATCGCAGCTTCACCTTCATCACGAAGACGCCGCCGGCCTCGGTTCTCCTGAGGAAGGTCACGGGGCTGGCCAAAGGCAGTGCCGATCCGAACCGGGACAAGGTCGGGACCGTGACGCGCGCGCAACTCGAAGAGGTCGCGAACATCAAGATGCCGGATCTGACGGCGGCCGATCTCGATGCAGCGGTGCGGACCATTGCTGGTAGCGCGAAGGCGATGGGTTTGGTTGTCGAGGAGGTGCAGTGATGGCTAAGGCATCCAAGCGTCTCAATGCGATGCGTCAGCGCGTCGATCGCAGTCGCCTGTATCCGGCCGAGGAGGCGTTCGCGCTCCTCAAGGATTTGTCGAGCGTCAAGTTCGTCGAGACGGTCGATGTCTCGGTGAATCTCGGCGTGGATCCGCGTAAGTCGGATCAGGTGGTGCGTGGTTCGACCGTGCTGCCGCATGGTATCGGCAAGACGGTCAAGGTCGCCGTGTTCGCGCAAGGCGCCAACGCCGATGCGGCGCTGGCGGCGGGTGCCGACCGGGTGGGTATGGAGGATCTGGCCGAGGACATGAAGGCCGGGAACCTGGCCTATGATGTGGTGATCGCGTCGCCCGACGCGATGCGGGTCGTAGGGCAGCTCGGAAAACTGCTGGGGCCACGCGGCTTGATGCCGAACCCCAAGGTCGGCACCGTCACGCCGAACGTCGCCGAGGCCGTCAACAATGCGAAGGCCGGGCAGGTTCGTTATCGCACCGACAAGGCCGGGATCATTCACTGTCCACTCGGCAAGATCGATTTCGATCCGGTTGCGCTGCGCGAAAACCTACAGGCCTTGCTGGCGAACCTGATCAAGGCGAAGCCGAGCAGTTCGAAAGGCATCTATATGCGGAAGGTGACCGTGTCCACGACGATGGGGCCCGGGATCTCGGTGGATCATGCGGCCTTGGGTCTGTGAGATCCAGGGCTGCTAGAGGGGGCGCGAAGCGCTCTTCAGTCAGGCTTTGGGGCCTCGGCCGTCGGTCGAGGGCCGTCAAAGACCGCAGGTGCCCGTGCGCGTCGATGCGCCGACGGGCTTAAATCATCCAGCCTGCGCAGACGGTGCTCCCGATTCAGGTTGATCCTGAAGACGGTGCACGGATGAGGTCGTCGCGCCGGACCGAGGTCCGCGGCGGCGGATGTAATCGAGGTTGTTTTCCTCGAGAACCGTGATCAGGAGGTGACGATAGTGGCGTTGAATCTCGCCCAAAAGGAGGCCGTCGTTGCTGAGATCGCGGAGGTTGCTAGGAGTGCCTATTCGGCCATCGGAGCCGAGTACCGGGGGTTGACGGTCGAGCAGATGACGCAGTTGCGTGCCGAGGCGCGCAAGGCTGGCGTCTATGTTCGCGTCGTCAAGAATACCCTGGCGCGCCGGGCCTTGGTGGATACCGACTTTGCGTGCATGCGCGACGGGCTCAAGGGCCCGCTGGTTCTCGCGTTCTCGCAGCAGGATCCCGGGTCGGTGGCGCGCGTCTTAGAGACCTTCGCGAAGGCGAACAATAGCTTCCAGGTCAAGCTGATTGCTGTGAGTGGTCGGCTCTTGCCGCCCACCGAGATCGGCACTTTGGCGAAGATGCCTACCTATGATGAGGCGGTCAGCCAGTTGATGGCCGTGATGAAGGCGCCGGTCCAGAAGCTGGCCGCGACGATGAACGAGGTCCCGGGCAAGCTGGTCCGTACCTTGGCCGCGGTTCGCGAGGCCAAGGAAGCCGCCTAACCGTCTGTCGATATCAACCCTATATTTTTGTTTCGGAGTAACCCATGTCCGTCTCGAAAGACGAAATCCTTGAAGCCATCGCGAACATGACCGTGATGGAAGTGGTCGACCTGATCAGTGCGATGGAAGAGAAGTTCGGCGTGACGGCGGCCGCAGCGGTTGCGGTGGCCCCGGGCGCCGGTGGCGGCGCGGATGCGCCGGTCGTCGAGGAGCAGACCGAATTCAACGTCGTTCTGACCTCGTTCGGTGCCAATAAGGTCTCGGTGATCAAGACGGTGCGGGCACTGACCGGCTTGGGCCTGAAGGAAGCCAAGGACGCGGTCGAGGGCGTGCCGACGGTGCTCAAGGAAGGCGTGTCGAAGGCCGACGCCGAAGAGGCGAAGAAACAATTGGAGGAGGCCGGCGCTGCCGTGGAGATCAAGTAACGACGACCTTGCGTCGTCGCAGTTTGCTGTTGGCATTGCGTCATGGCTGGCGGCACGAGCCGCCGGCCTTTTGCCGTTTGTGCGAAGGAGTAAATGCTCAGGGCCGGTTTACGGCACGGATTGAGTAACCATATCGATTTCACGCGCTGGCGGATTTTCCGGACCCGCCACCGCTCCGTCACGACGGTGCCCCGTCGCCGGGTCATCTCTAAGCACTTTCGAGGGAAGGCAGTATGGCCTATTCTTTCACCGAGAAAAAGCGCATTCGCAAAGATTTCGGCAAGCGTCCCGGCATCCTGGACGTGCCCTTCCTCCTTGCGACCCAGATCGAGTCCTACTGCGATTTCCTGCAGGCGGATACGGCAGCGAAGAAACGTGCCGACAAGGGTTTGCACGCGGCCTTCAAGAGCGTTTTTCCGATCGAGAGCTATTCCGGCAATGCCGTGCTGGAGTATGTCAGTTATCGCCTCGGTGATCCGCCCTTCGATGTGCGCGAGTGCCATCTGCGCGGTGCGACCTATGCTGCGCCTTTGCGGGTTCGGCTGCAGTTGGTGATCTATGACAAGGAGGCCCCGGCAGGGTCGAAGGTCGTCAAGGACATCAAGGAGCAGGAAGTCTACATGGGCGAACTGCCACTGATGACCGAGACCGGCACCTTCATCATCAACGGCACCGAGCGGGTGATCGTTTCGCAGCTGCATCGGTCGCCCGGGGTCTTCTTCGACCATGACAAGGGAAAAACGCACTCATCCGGCAAGCTGCTGTTCTCCGCTCGCGTAATTCCTTACCGTGGGTCCTGGCTCGATTTCGAGTTCGATCCCAAGGACAACCTGTTCGTTCGCATCGACCGGCGTCGCAAATTGCCGGCCACGGTGTTGCTGCGTGCACTGGGGTATGGCGTCGAGGAGATCCTCGGCTGCTTTTTCGAGACGGATGCGTTTCATCTGGGGCGCGAGTCGACCAGTCTCGAACTGGTGCCAGAACGTTTGCGCGGGGAGACGGTCAGTTTCGATATCCGCGTCGGCGAAGACCTGTTGGTCGAGGCAGGGCGGCGGGTCACCCAGCGCCACATCCGCGAGCTTCAGAAGGCGGGCATCGAGCGCCTGGACGTGCCCGCCGATTTTCTGGTGGGCCGCGTATTGGCGCATGCGCAGGTGGATCAGGAGACCGGCGAGGTCCTGGCCGAAGCCAATTCCGAATTGACGCTTGAGTTGGTCGAGACGCTGCGCCAGAAAGGCGTCGAGCGGATCGAGACCCTGTTCGTCAACGATCTGGACCATGGGCCCTATATCTCGGAGACGCTCCGTATCGATCCGACGACGTCGGATCTGGAGGCGCAGGTCGAAATCTACCGGATGATGCGACCCGGCGAACCGCCGACGAAGGAGGCGGCGCAGAACCTGTTTCACAACCTGTTCTTCACGCCGGATCGCTACGACCTGTCCGCGGTCGGCCGCATGAAGTTCAATCGTCGCCTCGGGCGTGAGTCGGAAGAAGGGCCGGGCGTGCTCTATGACGGGCGTTACTTCCGGGAGCGCGCCGATGAGTTCTCGCAAACCCTCTATCAGGCATTGGGCGACACCTCGGATATCGTCGACGCGATGAAGGTGCTCGTCGAACTGCGCAATGGGCGAGGCACCGTCGACGATATCGATCATCTCGGCAATCGTCGCATCCGTTGTGTCGGCGAGATGGCCGAGAACCAGTTCCGGGTCGGGTTGGTCCGAGTCGAGCGGGCCGTCAAGGAGCGTTTGTCGCTGGCCGAGTCGGAAGGTCTGATGCCGCAGGAGTTGATCAACGCCAAACCGGTCTCGGCGGCAATCAAGGAGTTCTTCGGGTCGAGCCAGCTATCGCAGTTCATGGATCAGAACAATCCGCTGTCGGAAGTCACGCACAAGCGGCGTGTATCGGCGCTCGGTCCAGGCGGGCTGGCCCGCGAGCGCGCCGGTTTCGAGGTGCGCGACGTGCATCCGACCCACTACGGCCGGGTCTGCCCGATCGAGACACCGGAGGGGCCGAACATCGGTTTGATCAACTCGCTCGCCGTCTATGCGCGCACCAACAGGTTCGGCTTTCTCGAGACCCCTTATCGCAAGGTCGAGAATGGGGGCGTGACCGATCAGATCGATTATCTGTCGGCCATCGAGGAGGGGCATTTCGTCATCGCGCAGGCTAATGCGACGTTGGATGACGAGGGCCGGCTGATCGATGCGTTGGTGTCCTGCCGACATATGAACGAGTTCACGATGAAGGCGCCGGAAGAGGTCCATTACATGGACGTTTCGCCGCGCCAGATCGTCTCGGTGGCAGCCTCGCTGATCCCGTTCCTCGAGCACGACGACGCGAACCGGGCCTTGATGGGTTCGAACATGCAGCGCCAGGCCGTGCCGACTTTGCGTGCCGAGAAACCCTTGGTGGGGACCGGCATGGAGCGGGTCGTGGCCAAGGATTCGGGCGTCGTCGTGTGGGCGCGACGCGGCGGGGTGATCGAATCGGTCGATGCGGCGCGTATCGTCGTGCGGGTGAATGATGACGAGGCCGAGCCCGGGGTCCCGGGGGTCGATATCTACAACCTGACGAAGTACACGCGTTCCAACCAGAACACCTGCATCAACCAGCGGCCCTTGGTGCGCCCGGGTGACCAGGTCGCCCGCGACGACGTATTGGCCGACGGTCCCTCGACGGACATGGGCGAGTTGGCGCTCGGACAGAATCTGCGCGTCGCCTTCATGCCCTGGAACGGCTACAACTTCGAGGACTCGATCCTGATCTCCGAACGGGTCGTTCAGGAGGACCGCTTCACGAGCGTCCACATCGAGGAGCTGACCTGCCTGGCGCGCGACACGAAGCTGGGGCAGGAGGAGATCACTGGCGATATCCCGAACGTTGGCGAGGCGGCCTTGTCGAAGCTCGATGAGTCCGGGATCGTCTACATCGGTGCCGAGGTTCGCGATGGCGACATCCTCGTCGGCAAGGTCACGCCGAAAGGCGAGACGCAATTGACCCCGGAGGAGAAACTCCTGCGGGCGATATTTGGCGAAAAGGCGTCGGACGTGAAGGATACGTCGCTGCGGCTGCCGTCCGGCATGGCCGGGACCGTGGTCGATGTCCAGGTCTTCACCCGTGATGGCGTCGAGAAGGACAAGCGCGCGCTGCAGATCGACGAGATGGAGCTGGACCGGTTTCGCAAGGACTTGGCCGACCAACAACGCATCATGGAGAACGATGCCTTCCAGCGGGTCGAGCGGATGCTGCTGAACAAGGTCGCCGATGGTGGTCCTCGGGGCCTGCGGCCAGGTGGCAAGATCACCAAGACCTATCTCGCCGAATTGGTGCAGACGGATGGGAGGGATGCCTGGCTGGAGATCCGGCTGCACAGCGAGGATCTGGCCGGCCAGCTCGAAGCGGTCGCGCTTCAGATCAAACAGTTGCGTGAGGAATTCCGTCAGCGTTACGAGATCAAGAAACGCAAGATCGCCAGTGGCGACGACCTGGCCCCGGGTGTGCTCAAGATGGTCAAGGTCTATGTCGCCGTCAAACGGCGGATTCAGCCGGGCGACAAGATGGCCGGTCGCCATGGTAACAAGGGTGTTATCTCGATGATCGTACCGGTCGAGGATATGCCGTTCTCGGCCGATGGGGAGCCCGTCGATATCGTGCTGAATCCTCTCGGTGTTCCGTCGCGAATGAACGTCGGCCAGGTGCTCGAGATGCATCTGGGTTGGGCCGCGAAGGGGTTGGGCCGAAAGATCGACGCGATGGTGCGCAGCCAAGTCGAGATCGCCCGGCTTCGGGCCTTCTTGGGCGAGATCTACAACACCAGTGGCAAGCCCGAGGATCTCGACAGCCTCGATGATGCCGAGATCCTCGAATTGGCTCGCAACCTGACCGGTGGCGTACCGCTCGCGACACCGGTCTTCGATGGGGCGTCCGAGGAAGAGATCAAAGCGATGCTGCGTTTGGCCGATCTCTCGGAGACCGGGCAAACGGTCTTGTACGACGGTCGCACCGGTGATCGGTTCGAACGCGAGGTATCGGTGGGGTATATGTACATGCTGAAGCTCAATCACCTGGTCGATGACAAGATGCATGCGCGCTCGACCGGGCCCTATAGCCTCGTGACCCAGCAGCCGCTCGGCGGCAAGGCCCAGTTCGGTGGTCAACGTTTCGGCGAGATGGAGGTCTGGGCGTTGGAGGCATACGGTGCGGCGTACTCGTTGCAGGAGATGCTGACCGTCAAGTCCGACGATGTGAATGGTCGCACCAAGATGTACAAGAACATCGTCGATGGCGACCATCGCATGGAGGCCGGTATGCCCGAGTCCTTCAATGTGCTTGTCAAGGAGATCCGCTCGTTGGCCATCAACGTGGAACTGGAACAGGACTGAAGCCAGTCATGTCGCTGAAGGGTAAGCTCAGACAGGAGGCACGGTCTTGAAAGATTTATTGAACATTATCAAGCAGCAGGGTCAGGCGCTCGAGTTCGACGCGATCAAGATCGGTCTGGCGTCGCCGGACATGATTCGCTCTTGGTCCTACGGCGAGGTCAAGAAGCCGGAGACCATCAACTACCGGACCTTCAAGCCGGAGCGCGATGGGCTCTTCTGCGCCAAGATCTTCGGTCCGATCAGCGATTACGAGTGCCTGTGCGGAAAGTACAAGCGGCTGAAACATCGCGGCGTGGTGTGCGAAAAATGCGGGGTCGAGGTGACGCTCGCAAAGGTGCGGCGCGAGCGCATGGGGCACATCGAGCTGGCCAGCCCGGTGGCGCACATCTGGTTCCTGAAGTCATTGCCGTCGCGGATTGGGCTGCTGCTCGACAT
Source organism: Thioalkalicoccus limnaeus (assembly GCF_041197575.1). Classification (NCBI taxonomy): domain Bacteria; kingdom Pseudomonadati; phylum Pseudomonadota; class Gammaproteobacteria; order Chromatiales; family Chromatiaceae; genus Thioalkalicoccus; species Thioalkalicoccus limnaeus. Next base: position 179,443 of record NZ_JBDKXB010000001.1, read on the forward strand.
GACCCTGCGCGACATCGAGCGGATCCTGTACTTCGAGTCCTTCGTCGTCGTCGATCCGGGTATGACACAGCTCGAGCGCGGCCAGATGCTGACCGACGAACAGTACCTGGATGCCCTCGAGGAGAACGGGGACGAATTCGATGCGCGCATGGGGGCCGAGGCGGTTTTCGAACTGCTGCGCACGATCGACATGCCGAAAGAGATTCGGCTGATGCGCGAGGAGATCGAAACCACGAACTCCGAGACCAAGGTCAAGAAGCTGTCGAAGCGACTGAAGCTGATGGAATCGCTGCTGGACTCCGGAAATCGGCCGGAGTGGATGATCCTGACCGTGCTGCCGGTGTTGCCTCCGGACTTGCGGCCGTTGGTGCCGCTCGACGGTGGGCGTTTCGCGACCTCCGACCTCAATGACCTCTACCGGCGCGTCATCAACCGAAATAACCGACTCAAGCGGTTGCTCGATCTGGTCGCGCCCGACATCATCGTCCGTAACGAAAAGCGCATGCTCCAGGAATCGGTCGATGCGCTGCTCGACAACGGCCGCCGCGGCCGTGCCATCACCGGGACGAACAAGCGGCCGCTCAAGTCGCTTGCCGACATGATCAAGGGCAAGCAGGGGCGTTTCCGGCAGAACCTGCTCGGCAAGCGGGTCGACTATTCGGGGCGTTCGGTGATCGTGGTCGGACCGACCTTGAAGCTGCATCAGTGCGGCCTGCCGAAGCGCATGGCGCTGGAGCTGTTCAAGCCCTTCATCTTCAGCAAGCTGCAATTGCGCGGCCTGGCCGCGACCATCAAGGCGGCGAAGAAGATGGTCGAGCGCGGGGCGCCCGAGGTCTGGGACATCCTCGAGGAGGTCATTCGCGAGCACCCGGTCATGCTCAACCGCGCGCCGACGCTGCATCGTCTCGGCATCCAGGCCTTCGAGCCCGTGCTGGTCGAAGGCAAGGCGATCCAGCTCCATCCGCTCGTTTGCACGGCTTTCAATGCCGATTTCGATGGCGACCAGATGGCCGTCCACGTTCCTCTGTCACTCGAGGCGCAGATCGAGGCGCGGGCGCTGATGATGGCGTCGAACAACATCTTGTCTCCGGCGAATGGTGAGCCGATCATCGTGCCGTCGCAGGACGTGGTGCTGGGCCTCTACTACATGACGCGCGAACGCATCGGGGCGAAAGGCGAGGGGTTGGTCTTGAGCGGCATCGACGAAGCGCGACGCGCCTACGAAACCGGGCGGGCGGACTTGCACGCCCGGTGCCGGGTAAGGATTCGCGAGGTCATCAAGGCCGAGGACGGCGCGTTTCAGGAGCAGGTCAAGATCCGGGATACAACGGTCGGTCGGGCCCTGGTCTTCGAGATCGTCCCCAACGGGCTTCCGTTCGATCTGGTCGATCAGCCGCTCGGGAAAAAACAGATCTCGCGGCTGATCGACTCCTGCTATCGCCGCCTGGGTCTGAAAGAGACCGTGGTATTCGCTGATCAGATCATGTACCTCGGTTTCCGCATGGCGACGCGGGCCGGTGTCTCGATCGGTCTCGAGGACATGGCGGTGCCCGAGGAAAAGGCGCGGATCCTGGCCGAAGCCGAGATCCAGGTCAAGGAGATCCAGGATCAATACGCGTCGGGGCTAGTCACGAATGGCGAGCGTTACAATAAAGTCGTCGACATCTGGTCCTATACCAACGATCAGGTGGCCAAGTCGATGATGGCCAAGCTCGGTAAGGAGCAGGCTCTCGACCCCGAAGGCCGCCCAGTCCAACAGGATTCCTTCAACTCGATCTACATGATGGCCGACTCGGGCGCCCGCGGGTCAGCGGCCCAGATTCGGCAGCTGGCCGGGATGCGCGGGCTGATGGCGAAACCCGATGGTTCGATCATCGAAACGCCGATCACGGCGAATTTCCGCGAGGGCCTGAATGTCATCCAGTACTTCATCTCGACGCATGGTGCCCGCAAGGGTCTCGCCGATACCGCGCTCAAAACCGCGAACTCCGGGTATTTGACGCGACGGTTGGTCGATGTGGCGCAGGACATGGTCGTGCTGGAGACGGATTGCGGCACCGAGAAGGGGCTGTTGATGACCCCGATCATCGAAGGGGGTGACGTGGTCGAGCCGCTGCGCGAGCGGATCTTGGGTCGTGTCATCGCGGTCGACGTCTTCCTGCCCGCGACGGGGGAGCTGGTCTGTCAGGCGGGCACCTTGCTCGATGAGGCCTGGGTCGAGCGGCTCGAGTCGCGGGGGATCGATCAGGTCTACGTTCGTTCGCCGATCACATGCGAGTCGCGTCTGGGCGTCTGCGCCCAGTGCTACGGTCGGGACCTGGCGCGTGGCCACCGGGTCAACCTCGGCGAGGCCGTGGGCGTCATCGCGGCGCAATCGATCGGCGAGCCGGGCACCCAGTTGACGATGCGCACCTTCCATATCGGTGGTGCGGCCTCGCGCGCCGCGGCCGTCAACAGCATCGAAGTCAAGTCATCCGGTACCGTGCGGCTGCACAACATCAAGACGGTGCGCCATCACAGTGGCAATCTCGTCGCTGTCAGCCGCTCCGGAGAACTCACGGTCTCCGATGACAAGGGTCTCGAGCGTGAACGCTACAAGGTGCCTTACGGGGCGACGGTGCGAGTCAATAACGGTGACGCCGTCGCCGGTGGGCAGATCATTGCGACCTGGGACCCTCATACCCATCCGGTCATCACCGAGGTAGCCGGGCGGTTACGCTTCGAGGATTTCATCGAAGGGGTCACGGTCCACATCCAAACCGACGATATCACCGGCTTGAGCGCCCACGTGGTCATTGACCCGAAGCAGCGGCCGGCGATGGGTCGGGATCTGCGGCCCATGGTCAAGCTGGTCGATGAGGAAGGGGGCGATCTGAACATCGCGGGTACCGACATGCCGGCCCGCTACTATCTGCCGTCGGGTGCGATCGTCAGCGTAGCCGATGGTGCCGAGGTGGCCGTTGGTGATGTCATTGCCCGCATTCCGCAGGAGTCGAGCAAGACCCGTGATATCACCGGTGGTCTGCCGCGTGTCGCGGATCTGTTCGAGGCCCGCAAGCCCAAGGAGGCCGCGCTGTTGGCCGAGGTGTCCGGGACCGTGAGTTTTGGCAAGGACACCAAGGGCAAGCAGCGTCTGATCATCACTCAGGACAACGGCGAAACCTATGAAGAGCTGATCCCGAAATGGCGACATGTGAATGCCTTCGAAGGCGAGCGTGTCGAGCGCGGCGAGATCATCTCGGATGGCGAGTTGGCTGCCCACGATATCCTGCGCCTGAAGGGGGTTCGAGCGTTGGCCGAGTACCTGGTCAAGGAGATCCAGGACGTGTATCGGCTGCAGGGTGTGAAGATCAACGACAAGCACATCGAGGTGATCATTCGCCAGATGTTGCGCAAGGTCGAGGTCACGGATCCAGGTGATACGCGCTTGCTGCGCGGCGAGCAGGTCGAGTACACGGCGCTGTTGGTCGAAAACGAGCGGGTCGCAGCCGAAGGCAAGGTCGCGGCACAATGGCAGCCCTTGTTGCTGGGTATCACGAAGGCGTCGTTGGCCACCGAGTCCTTCATCTCGGCGGCTTCGTTCCAAGAGACGACCCGTGTGCTGACCGAGGCCGCTGTGCGGGGATCGACGGACAAGCTGACCGGGCTCAAGGAAAACGTGATCGTTGGTCGGTTGATCCCGGCGGGTACGGGGCTTTCGCACCATCGTGCGAGACGCCGTCAACGTCAATCCGAGCGTCTGCAAGAAGGCGGGAGCGGGCGGGTCGAAATGACGGCCGCTGAGCTCGAGCAAGCCCTCAAGCAAGAGCTGAACGTCTCGAGTACCGACTGAGCGGGTCTTCTCGCCACCGGGAGGGGCGCGCACCCTCCCGGAACCTGGCCAGGTAGGCAGTTGACTTGCCTGGCTCCTTTTCCTACAATGCTCGGTCTTAGCTCGGCCGGCTCATCGCCGGCTTGCTTGTTTCCTGAATCGGGCGTTCGATGCCCAGGCACAGCTTCAAGTCAAGTGCGAAGGCCCCTGGTTTGTTGCCTCCTGGTCGCTAGGGCAACCAGTCGCGCCCTTTGCCCTTGATGTCTGGATAGCGCTGCGGCGCCGGTGGAGATCGATTGCATGGCAACTATCAATCAGTTGGTGCGCAGGCCCCGAAAGCGTCGCGTGGCCAAGAGTAACGTGCCGGCCCTCGAGGCCTGTCCGCAGAAGCGGGGCGTTTGTACGCGCGTCTATACCACGACGCCGAAGAAGCCGAACTCGGCGCTGCGTAAGGTGGCTCGCGTCCGGTTGACCAATGGCTTCGAGGTCGCCTCCTACATCGGAGGTGAGGGGCACAACCTGCAAGAGCACTCGGTGGTGTTGATTCGCGGGGGGCGGGTCAAGGACCTGCCGGGTGTCCGCTACCACACGGTCCGCGGTGCCTTGGATGCGTCGGGCGTCGAGAAGCGGCGCCAGGGGCGTTCGAAATACGGCGCCAAGCGGCCGAAGAAATAGGTCGGTCTTGGCGAGCGTCGAGGCCGTTTCGTATCTGTTGTGATCGTATTCCCGCGAGTCTTTTGGACGGAGTCCGTACATCATGCCGAGAAGACGCGTCGTTGCCCGTCGTCAGATCCTGCCCGATCCGAAGCACGGGAGCCAGTTGCTTGCCAAGTTCATCAATATGATGATGAGGGATGGCAAGAAGTCGACCGCCGAGCGGCTCATCTATGGGGCGCTCGATCAGGTGTCTGAGAAAAAGGGGGTCGAGCCGATCGGGCTTCTGGATCAGGCCATGGAAAACGTGCGTCCGATGGTCGAGGTCAAGTCGCGGCGTGTCGGCGGGGCCACTTATCAGGTGCCGATCGAAGTTCGGCCGTCGCGCCGCAATTCGTTGGCCATGCGTTGGATCATCGATGCGGCTCGCAAGCGTTCGGAGAAGTCGATGGCGCATCGTTTGGCCGGCGAGTTGATGGACGCCGCGGATTCGCGTGGTGCGGCGGTCAAGAAGAAAGAAGATACGCATCGGATGGCCGAGGCCAACCGGGCCTTCTCGCACTATCGCTGGTAGCGGCGGTAACGCGCTGACACAGATTTGAGGCGGAAACACTCGTGGCACGCAGCACACCCATAGAAAGGTATCGGAACCTCGGCATCATGGCCCACATCGATGCCGGCAAGACCACCACCACCGAACGCATCCTGTTCTATACGGGTGTGTCGCACAAGTTGGGGGAGGTGCATGACGGGGCCGCGACCATGGATTGGATGGAGCAGGAGCAGGAGCGTGGCATCACGATCACGTCAGCGGCGACGACCTGCTTCTGGAAAGGCATGGACATGGCACGGCCGGAGTATCGCATCAATATCATCGATACCCCGGGTCACGTCGATTTCACGATCGAGGTCGAGCGATCCTTGCGGGTCCTCGATGGGGCGTGCGCGGTCTTTTGTGCGGTCGGCGGTGTCGAGCCTCAATCGGAAACCGTATGGCGGCAGGCGGACAAGTACCAGGTGCCCCGTTTGGCGTTCGTCAACAAGATGGATCGGATGGGGGCGAACTTCCTCCGGGTGGTTCAGCAGGTCCGTGATCGGCTGGGCGGTAACGCGGTGCCGCTTCAGTTGCCGATCGGTGCCGAGGAGCACTTCAAGGGGGTCGTCGACCTGGTGCGGATGCAGGCGATCTACTGGGACGACGATTCCAAAGGCATGCAGTTCGAGCTGGCTGAGATTCCGGCTGAGCTCGCTGGTCAGTGCGATGAGTGGCGTGGTCATCTCGTCGAGGCCGCCGCCGAGGCCAACGATGAATTGATGGAGAAGTACCTCGAAGGCGTTGAGCTGACGCGCGAGGAGATCATGGGCGGCCTGCGTGCGCGCACGCTGAAGGGCGAGATCGTTCCTATGTTGTGCGGCTCGGCGTTCAAGAACAAAGGCGTGCAGGCGATGCTCGACGCGGTGATCGACTATCTGCCGTCTCCGGTCGATGTTCCGCCGATTCGAGGCGTGCTGGACGATGCGGCCGAGACCGAGGGCGAGCGCGCGGCATCCGATGATGCACCCTTTGCGGCCTTGGCGTTCAAGATCGCAACCGATCCTTTCGTCGGTACCCTGACCTTTTTCCGTGTCTATTCGGGGGTGTTGGGCTCCGGCGACACGGTGTTCAACCCGGTCAAGGGTCGCAAGGAGCGAGTCGGGCGTATCCTGCAGATGCACGCGAATGAGCGAAAAGAGATCAAAGAGGTGCGTGCCGGCGACATCGCGGCCGCCGTCGGCCTCAAGGACGTGACCACGGGTGACACTCTGTGTGACCTCAATAAGGTCATCACGCTCGAGCGGATGGAATTTCCCGAGCCAGTCATCTCGGTCGCGGTCGAGCCCAAGACGAAGGCCGATCAGGAGAAGATGGGGGTTGCCCTGTCGAAACTGGCGCAGGAAGATCCCTCCTTCCGGGTCAACACCGACCAGGAGTCGGGTCAGACCATCATTTCCGGGATGGGCGAGCTGCACTTGGAGATCATCGTCGACCGGATGCGCCGCGAATTCAAGGTCGAGGCGAATGTCGGTGCGCCGCAAGTCAGCTATCGCGAGACCATTCGGCAGTCCGTTGAGCAGGAAGGCCGGTTCGTGCGCCAGTCGGGGGGGCGCGGTCAGTTCGGTCACGTCTACCTGCGTATCGAGCCGCAAGAGCCGGGAGCGGGTTACAGTTTCGTCAACGGGATCGTCGGCGGTGTCGTGCCCAAGGAATATATTCCGGCGGTCGATAAGGGCATCCAGGAGGCTATGGCCAACGGTGTGCTTGCCGGTTTTCCGATGGTCGATATCAAGGTCACTCTTTATGACGGGTCGTACCACGAAGTCGACTCGAGCGAGATGGCCTTCAAGATCGCTGGCTCGATCGGGTTCAAGGAGGGTTGTGGCAAGGCGAAGCCTGTCTTGCTCGAGCCGATCATGAAGGTCGAGGTCGTCACCCCAGAGGACTACATGGGCGATGTCATGGGCGATCTGAATAGTCGTCGCGGTATGGTGCAGGGTATGGATGACGCCCCCTCGGGCAAGATCATCCGAGCCGAAGTGCCGTTGGCCGAGATGTTTGGCTATGCGACGGATCTGCGTTCAGCGACCCAGGGGCGCGCGACCTATAGCATGGAGTTCTCCAAATACAACGAAGTGCCCGCCAGCATTGCCGAGGCGGTCGCGAAGAAACAGTAACGATCTGATTAAGGGGTAAGGCCTCATGTCCAAAGGAAAGTTTGAGAGAAAGAAGCCGCACGTGAATGTGGGGACGATTGGGCACGTGGATCATGGCAAGACGACGTTGACGGCGGCGATCACGTTGCGTCAGGCGAAGAAGTTTGGTGGTGAGGCGCGGGCGTACGATCAGATTGACAATGCGCCGGAGGAGCGTGAGCGAGGGATTACGATTGCGACGGCGCATGTCGAGTATGAGACGGACAATCGTCATTATGCGCATGTGGACTGTCCTGGGCACGCGGATTATGTGAAGAACATGATCACGGGTGCGGCGCAGATGGACGGGGCGATTTTGGTGGTATCGGCGGCGGACGGTCCGATGCCGCAGACGCGCGAGCATATTTTGTTGGCGCGGCAGGTGGGTGTGCCGTACATCGTGGTGTTTTTGAACAAGGCGGACATGGTGGACGACAAGGAGTTGTTGGAGTTGGTGGAGATGGAGGTTCGCGAGTTGTTGGATGCTTATGGATTTCCGGGTGATGACACGCCGATTGTGACGGGTTCGGCGCTGAAGGCGATGGAAGGGGACGAGACCGAGCTGGGTGGTCAGGCGATTGACCAGTTGATGGAGGCGTTGGACAGTTACATTCCGGAGCCGGAGCGGGCGATTGATGGTCCGTTTTTGATGCCGATTGAGGATGTGTTTTCGATTTCGGGTCGTGGCACGGTGGTGACGGGGCGTGTTGAGCGTGGTGTGGTGAAGGTGGGTGAGGAGGTTGCGATTGTAGGGATTCGCGACACCACGAAGACCACGTGCACGGGTGTGGAGATGTTCCGGAAGTTGTTGGACCAGGGGCAGGCCGGGGACAACATTGGGGTGTTGTTGCGTGGTACGAAGCGGGACGATGTGGAGCGTGGTCAGGTGTTGGCGAAGCCTGGGACGATCACGCCGCACACGCACTTCGAGGCGGAGGTGTATGTGTTGAGCAAGGAGGAAGGTGGTCGACACACGCCGTTTTTCAATGGATATCGTCCGCAGTTTTATTTTCGCACGACGGATGTGACGGGGGCGTGCGAGTTGCCGGAGGGCATCGAGATGGTGATGCCGGGTGACAATGTGCGGATGACGGTGAAGCTGATTGCGCCGATTGCGATGGAGGAGGGGCTGCGTTTTGCGGTTCGTGAAGGTGGTCGCACGGTCGGCGCCGGCGTCGTCTCCAAGGTGATCGAGTGACGATATGACGAGCCAACGAATTCGTATACGACTGAAGGCGTTCGATCATCGATTGATCGATCAGTCTGCGCGGGAAATCGTCGATACCGCCAAGCGGACGGGTGCTCAGGTGCGTGGTCCGGTGCCATTGCCGTCGAAGAAGGAGCGTTTCACGGTCCTGGTCTCGCCGCATGTGAATAAGGATGCGCGGGATCAGTACGAGTTGCGCACGCACAAGCGGCTGATGGATATCGTCGATCCGACGGACAAAACGGTGGATGCCCTGATGAAACTGGACCTGGCGGCTGGCGTCGATGTTCAGATCAGGTTGAGTTGAGGTTAGAGCAATGGCGATCGGACTTATCGGGCGCAAGGCCGGCATGACCCGTATCTTCACCGAGGATGGTGCGTCCATTCCGGTAACGGTCATCGAAGTGCAGCCGAACCACATCGCGCAAGTGAAGACCGTGGAGCGGGATGGTTATCGTGCGCTGCAGGTGACCGTTGGTGCGCGGAGAGCTTCGCGTGTAACCAAACCGTTGGCCGGGCATTTTGCAAAGGCTGGCGTCGAAGCCGGTCGTTATGTTCATGAATTCCGTTTGGCCGAAGGCGGCGACGACGAATGGGCACCGGGTGGGCAGATTCCTCTGTCGATTTTTGCGCCGGGCCAGAGTGTCGATGTGCGGGGCGTCACAAAGGGGCGTGGATTTGCCGGTGTGGTCAAACGCCATCACTTCAGCACCCAGGACGCGACCCACGGCAACTCGCTCTCTCATCGGGCGCCAGGCTCGATCGGCCAAAATCAGAGCCCCGGCCGCGTGTGGAAGGGCAAGAAGATGGCTGGTCAGATGGGTAACGTACAACGCTGTCAGCAGAATCTCGAGGTCGTTCGTGTCGATGAGGCGCGCAACCTTCTGCTGGTTCGTGGTGGCGTTCCGGGTCCGGCCGGCGGTCGCTTGGTCGTGACCCCCTCTGTCAAGCGTGCGAAAAAAGGCGGATAGTCAATGGAACTCGCGATGCGAAGTGAAGCCGGAGACCCGAGCAGATTGGACGTGTCCGACCGGGTTTTCGGCGCCGAATACAAGCCTGGGCTGGTTCACCAGGTGGTGACGGCCTATCTCGCGGCCGCACGCGCCGGCACCCGGGCACAGAAGAATCGTGCCGCAGTGCGGGGCGGTGGGGCAAAGCCGTGGCGGCAAAAGGGGACCGGGCGGGCGCGCGCTGGTACGAGTCGCAGCCCACTGTGGCGCGGTGGCGGCGTGACCTTCGCGGCCAGTCCCGCCGATTACTCGCAGAAGGTCAATCGAAAGATGTATCGCGGCGCGGTCCGGGCGATCCTGTCGGAGTTGGTGCGCCAGGAGCGTTTGCATATCGTGCCGTCATTCGGCGTCGCGGCCCCGAAGACCAAAGAACTGGTGACGCTTTTGGCGGGCCACGGTGTGGCGAATGTGTTGATCGTGACCGAGGAATTGGACGACAACCTCGTCCTCGCGTCCCGCAATCTCAAAGATGTCGAGGTCTTGGCGGCGCGGGAGGTCGATCCGGTCAGTTTGATGGCGTTCGATGCGCTTCTGGTCACCGAAGCGGCTGTTCGAAGGCTGGAGGAGCGTTTGTCGTGAATCAGGAACGTCTCGCAAAGGTCTTGCTCAGTCCGGTGGTCTCCGAAAAGGCAGCGCGCGGAGCCGATTTTTATGGTCAGTACGCGTTCCGGGTCTTGCCTGACGCGACGAAAGAAGAGATTGCGAAAGCCGTCGAGCAAATGTTCGATGTGGCCGTTGATGGTGTCCAGGTGTTGAACGTCAAAGGCAAGAAGAAGCGCTTCGGTCAGCGCTTTGGAAGGCGCCGAGATTGGCGTAAGGCCTACGTGCGTCTCGCGCCGGGCCATAGCATCGACTTCGGCGGTGGCGCTTGACGGCGCGATCGTTCCGTCAGTAATTTGGACGAATCCCATGCCAATCGTAAAGACAAATCCGACGTCGGCTGGCCGTCGTTTCGTCGTCAAGGTGCAAACGCCGGACCTTCACAAAGGCGAGCCCTACGCGCCGCTGGTGGCGAAGAAGGTCAAGCGCGGAGGTCGAAACAATGCCGGGCGGATCACGGTTCGCCATCAAGGCGGTGGACACAAGCAGCGCTACCGAATCGTCGACTTCAAGCGCAACAAGGCAGGTGTCCCCGCGACGGTCGAGCGCCTCGAGTACGATCCGAATCGAACGGCGCACTTGGCCCTGCTGCTCTACGCCGATGGTGAACGCGCGTACATCATCGCGCCGAAGGGGTTGAAGGCCGGTGCCGTTATCCAGGCCGGCGAAGATGCCCCGATTGCCCCCGGCAATTGCTTGCCTCTGCGCAATATCCCGGTCGGGACCCTGGTCCACTGTATCGAGATGCGGCCCGGCAAGGGCGCCCAGTTGGCGCGAGCGGCTGGCAGCTCGGCGCAGTTCATCGCTCGAGAAGGCAGCTACGCGACGCTCCGCATGCGCTCGGGTGAGATGCGCAAGATTCATGTCGAGTGTCGCGCGGTGATCGGCGAGGTCGGAAACGCCGAAAACAGTCTGCGGAAGCTTGGCAAAGCGGGTGCGTCCCGGTGGCGTGGTGTCCGGCCGACGGTTCGTGGCGTCGTGATGAATCCGGTCGACCACCCGCATGGCGGCGGTGAGGGTCGGACCTCCGGTGGCCGGCACCCGGTGACGCCTTGGGGTGTCCCGACGAAAGGCCACAAGACGCGCAAGAACAAGCGGACCGACGGCATGATCCTACGCCGCGGTGGTCGGAAGTGATATAGGCGAGGTTTAGCAAGTGCCACGTTCAATTCGCAAGGGACCCTTCGTGGACCTTCATCTTGCCAAGAAGGTCGACCAAGCGGTCGCGCAAAACAGCAAGCGCCCGATCAAGACTTGGTCGCGTCGCTCGATGGTTCTTCCGGAGATGGTCGGACTGACGATTGCAGTTCACAATGGGCGCCAGCATGTGCCGGTTCTGGTCAATGAGAATATGATCGGTCATAAGCTTGGCGAGTTCGCGCTGACCCGCACGTTTCGGGGTCACGCCGCCGACAAGAAGGCGAAGAAGCGTTAAGGAGGCAATGAGTCATGCGAGCCGAGGCGCGACTGAAACATGCGCGAATTTCTGCGCAGAAGGCCCGGTTGGTTGCCGATCAGATTCGTGGTCAGCATGTGGAGCAAGCGCTGAACACCCTGGCCTTCAGCACCAAGAAGGGCGCAACCCTTATCAAAAAAGTCCTCGAATCGGCGATTGCGAATGCCGAGCACAACGAGGGTGCGGACATTGATGAGCTCAAGGTCGAGAGCATTCAGGTGGACGAGGGCCCGACGATGAAGCGTATGCATGCGCGCGCGAAGGGACGCGGTAACCGTATTCTCAAAAGGACCAGTCATATCCGCCTGGTCGTGGCAGAAGCATAAGTATTCGAGAGGCCAGAATGGGGCAGAAAGTTCACCCGACCGGCATTCGGTTAGGGATAGTCAAGGGCTGGAATTCGAAGTGGTACGCCAATTCGAAGGACTATGCAGAGTTTTTGAATACGGACTTAACGGTCCGTGGATATCTCAAGAAACGTCTGTCCCATGCCTCGGTTAGTCATATCCAAATCGATAGGCCAGCGAAAAACGCGCACATCACGATCCACACGGCACGCCCCGGCGTCGTGATAGGCAAGAAGGGCGAAGACATCGACGCGTTACGCAACGACGTCGCGAAGATGATGGGTGTCCCGGTGCATATCAGCATCGAAGAGATCCGCAAGCCGGAGCTCGATGCGCAGTTGGTCGCGGAAGGCATCGCGCAGCAGCTGGAACGACGGATCATGTTTCGCCGCGCGATGAAGCGAGCGGTCCAGAACACCATGCGTCTCGGCGCAGGAGGGGTCCGGATCAATATCGCGGGGCGTTTGAACGGCGCGGAAATCGCCCGCAGCGAGTGGAACCGAGAAGGTCGGGTTCCGTTGCATACGCTGCGAGCGGATATCGACTACGGGTTCGCGGAAGCGCGGACGACCTATGGCATTCTGGGCGTGAAGGTATGGATCTTCAAGGGTGAAATCTTTACCGATCAGGTCGCCGGAGAACCGTCGGGTCGGGCCGTAGGCAAAAGGGGATAGATGATGCTGCAACCGAAACGTACGAAATTTCGCAAACAGCACAAGGGTCGCAACCGTGGCTTGGCACAAAGCGGTAATCGCGTCAGCTTTGGTGAATTTGGACTGAAGGCGATCGACCGGGGTCGATTGACAGCGCGGCAGATCGAGGCGGCGCGCCGCGCGATCACGAGAAAGGTCCGCCGCGGCGGTAAGCTTTGGATCCGCGTCTTCCCCGATAAGCCGATCTCGAAAAAGCCGCTGGAGGTTCGGATGGGCAAAGGAAAAGGCAACGTCGAGTACTGGGTCGCGTTGGTGCAACCGGGAAGCATGCTTTACGAGATCGAAGGGGTCTCGGAAGAGATGGCCCGCGAAGCCTTTCGGTTGGCCGCGGCCAAGCTTCCGGTGCAGACCACCTTTGAAAAACGGACGGTGCTGTGATGAAGGCCAGCGAGCTTAGAGAGCGGTCGTCGGACGAGCTGCGGTCGCAGCTCCATGATTTGCTGAAAGAGCAGTTCAATCTGCGAATGCAGCGCGGAACGGGGCAACTCAGCCGGCCCTCTAGGATGAAAGAGGTGCGACGCGAGATCGCCCGTGTCAAGACGATCATGAACGAGCTGAAGTCGGGCGGTGCGTTGTGAACGAAGAGACCAAGACAAACAAGGTTCTGACGGGGCGGGTCGTCAGCGACGCGATGGACAAGACCATCACGGTTCTTGTGGAGCGTCGTGTCAAGCATCCGCTCTACGGCAAGTTCATGACGAGATCGACCAAGATCCACGCCCACGACGAAGGCAATGTGTGCGGCGATGGAGACCTGGTGCGCGTCGAACAGTGTCGGCCACTGTCGAAGACCAAGTCCTGGCGGCTGTTGGAGGTCGTCGAGAAGGCGCGCTGACACCTTCTTGGCACCCGTTTCGCTGTGCCCGCTTGTCGTTAAGCCCGCAGCCGACTAACACATGGTGTAAAGAACAATGATCCAGATGCAGACAAGTTTGGCGGTAGCCGACAACAGTGGTGCGAAACGCGTGGAGTGCATCAAGGTGCTGGGCGGTTCGCGGCGGCGTTACGCTGGAATCGGTGATGTGATCAAGGTCACCGTGAAGGACGCCATTCCGCGGGGCAAGGCGAAGAAGGGCGACGTCTTCAACGCGGTCGTCGTGCGCACCCGCAAAGGTGTGCGTCGGCCCGATGGTTCGCTGATTCGTTTCGATGGCAACGCCGCGGTCTTGTTGAACAATCAGCTGCAGCCGATTGGAACGCGCATTTTCGGGCCCGTCACCCGAGAACTGCGTGGTGAACGCTTTATGAAGATTATTTCGCTCGCGCCAGAAGTGTTGTGAGGTCGCCTCGTTATGCGCAAGATCAAATCAGGCGATGACGTGATCGTGCTCGCCGGCAAGGATAAGGGTAAACGCGGCACCGTGCTCAAGGTTGTCGACGCGGACCGTGTTGTCGTCGAGAACATCAATATCGCGAAGAAGCACCAAAAGCCGAATCCGCAACGCGGCGTGTCAGGCGGGATCATGGACAGGCCGATGCCCATCCACGTATCCAACGTGGCGCTCTATAACCCGCAGAAGGGCGCGGGAGATCGGGTCGGATTCAAGTTCCTGGCGGATGGCACCAAGGTCCGGGTATTCAAGTCGAACGGCGAAGTCGTTGACGCGTAGGGTGAGCCAAGCCATGTCGAGATTACAAGACATCTACCGTAATGAGATCATCGGTCAGCTTCGGGATCGCTTCAATTACGGTAGCGTGATGCAGGTGCCGCGGATCGAGAAGGTCACGCTGAACATGGGCGTGGGCGAGGCTATCGCGGACAAGAAGATCATGGATAACGCCGTCGGCGATATGCGCACGATCTCCGGACAGCAGCCGATCGTGACCAAGGCGCGTAAGTCGGTAGCGGGGTTCAAGATCCGTGAAGGATGGCCGATCGGGTGCAAGGTGACGCTACGGCGTGATCGGATGTACGAGTTTCTCGACCGTCTGATCAACATCGCGATCCCGCGGATTCGCGATTTTCGCGGCCTCAATCCGAAGGCCTTCGACGGGCGCGGGAATTACTCGCTCGGCGTGCGTGAGCAGATCGTGTTTCCAGAGGTCGACTACGACAAGATCGATACCCTGCGAGGGTTGGACATCACGATCACGACCACGGCGCAAACGGATGAAGAGGGTCGCGCGTTACTCGAGGCCTTCAAGTTTCCTTTCCGGACCTGAGGACGGTTCATGGCGAAGAAAAGCATGGTTGCGCGCGATGCAAAGCGCGTGAAGACCGCGGCCCGGTTTGCGGCAAAAAGGGCTGCGCTTAAGGCGGTCATTGCCGACCGCGGGGCTGATCCGGAGCAACTCGACGAGGCGCTTCGGGCGCTTCAGAGCTTGCCACGTGATGCCAGTCCGACGCGGCAGCAGCGGCGGTGTCGGGTCAGCGGGCGTCCGCATGCGGTCTACAGGAAATTTGGCCTGGGGCGCAACAAACTGCGGGAGGCGGTGATGCGCGGAGACGTGCCGGGGGTCGTCAAGGCGAGTTGGTAGCGACTGCGCGGCAGCGGACGCCGTTGAAATTCGTTTGATCCAGCGCGGGCGGGGGCCTGACCCGCGAAAGTGGCCGAGGGGTCGTCGCGGCGCGGCCGGTCCGCCCGTTTTCGGATTGTCCGGCATTTCGAATCGTTCCGGATGTGGCGTCCAGGACGCCTGGCCGGGCTTCAGGCTCGACGCGTTTTCTCGCACATTGAGGCGCGCCGAGGTGGCTGCGAGGCCGATCGCAAAGGCATGGCTGGGTGTCGCCAGCGGTCATCGGGGTTGTTTTTACGAGGGTATCGCGCCTGATGGTGGGCGGTCTGACCCATGGAGCATATGCATGAGTATGTCGGATCCGATCGCGGACATGTTGACGCGTATCCGCAACGGTCAGGAGCGGGGCAAGATTACGATCACGATGCCCCTGTCAAAGAAGAAATTGGCGATTGCCGAGCTACTTCGCGACGAAGGCTACATTGCCGACGCGGCCGTTGATGGCGCGGGCCCGAAGGCAACCCTGGTCCTCAAGCTCAAGTATTTTCGTGGCAAGCCGGTCATCGAGTACATCAAGCGCGTATCGCGCCCGGGCTTGCGGATTTATCGCGGCAAGGATGAGTTGCCCAAGGTCTGGGGTGGTCTCGGTATTGCCATTGTCTCCACGTCACAGGGTTTGATGACCGATCGTGCTGCGCGCAAGTCGGGGCACGGTGGCGAAATCCTGGCGTACGTGGCTTAACGGAGATCACCACTATGTCGCGTGTTGCAAAGGCCCCAATTGGCGTGCCACCCGGTGTCGTCGTGGAGATCACCGGGCAGGCGGTTCGGGTCAAAGGTCCGAAGGGGACGCTTCACTGGTCGGTTCACCCGGCTGTCAAGGTGTCCGAATCGGATGGTCGTCTGCGAGTTGCGCCCGTCGACGAAGCGCAACCGAATGCTTGGGCACTGACGGGGACCACGAGGGCATTGCTCAACAACATGGTCCTGGGCTGCGGTACGGGGTTCGCCCGCAAACTGACCTTGGTCGGGGTGGGGTACCGGGCGGCGGCGCAAGGCCGTGTCCTCAATCTGGCGCTCGGGTTTTCGCATCCGGTCAACTATGCGGTGCCTGACGGCATCGAGATCGCGACGCCGTCCCCGACGGAGATCGTCGTCAGCGGACCGGACAAGCAGCAGGTCGGTCAGGTTGCCGCCGAAATCCGACGCTTCCGGCCTCCGGAGCCCTATAAAGGGAAAGGCGTGCGTTATGCGGACGAAGACGTCCGGCGTAAAGAGGCGAAGAAGAAGTAAGGTGGCGTAATGGACAAGAAACAAGCACGTCTGCGGCGGGCGACCAAGGCCCGGGCAAAGATACGCGAAATTGGCTCCTATCGGCTCTGTGTCCATCGCACACCGCGGCATATCTATGCCCAGGTCATCGCGCCGGAGGGTGGAAAGGTCATCGTGAGTGCGTCGACCTTGGAGAAGGGCTTCCGTGAAACGATCGGGGGGCATTCGGGCAACGCTACGGCGGCGGCGGCCATCGGGAAGGCGATCGCCGAAAGGGCTCGCTCTGCCGGCGTGGCCCAGGTGGCCTTCGATCGATCCGGGTTTCGCTACCACGGCCGCGTCAAGGCCCTGGCGGACGCGGCACGCGAAAACGGTCTGCAATTCTAGGTGCTGAGACGATGTCAAATGTGAATCCACGGCCGGAAGGCGGCGACGAGATACTGGAAAAATTAGTGACCGTCAACCGTGTCGCCAAGGTGGTCAAGGGCGGTAGGCAGTTCGGCTTCGCGGCCCTGACTGTCGTCGGGGACGGAAAGGGGCGAGTCGGCTTCGGTACGGGCAAGGCGCGCGAGGTTCCGGTCGCGATCCAAAAGGCGATGGAAAGCGCGCGGAAGAACATGATCGACGTCAAGCTCAACGGGACGACGTTGCAGTACGCGCTGAACGGCCGGCATGGTGCCGCACGCGTCTTCATGCAACCCGCCTCCGAAGGTACGGGAATCATCGCCGGCGGGGCGATGCGGGCGGTCTTCGAGGTGCTCGGCGTGCAGAATGTCCTCGCGAAATGCATCGGTACGAACAACCCGATCAATGTCGTGAGGGCGACCGTCGCGGGATTGCAGTCGATGAAGGATGCGGAGACGATCGCTGCGAAGCGCGGCAAGACCGTGGACCAGATTCTGGAGTGACCCATGACTGACAAGCCAATGATGAAGGTCACCTTGTATCGCAGCTTTCACGGTCGCTTGGCCGCGCACAAGGCCTGCGTTCGCGGTCTCGGTCTGCGGCGCATGCACCAGGTCGTCGAGGTCGAGGATACGCCCTGCACGCGTGGCATGGTGAACAAGGTCTCCTACATGGTGAAGGTTGTCGAGGAATCCTGACATGCGTTTGAACGAACTACATCCAGATGCCGGGAGTCGGGCGGCACCCAAGCGTGTCGGGCGGGGCATCGGTAGCGGGCTTGGCAAGACCTGTGGTCGTGGCCACAAAGGGCAAAAGGCTCGGGCCGGCGGATTCCACAAGGTCGGGTTCGAAGGTGGCCAGATGCCCCTTCAGCGTCGCCTGCCGAAGGTGGGCTTTCGCTCGTTGAAGGCACCCTATCGCGACGAGATCCGGCTGCACGAGATCGCGGAGGTCTCCGCGGATGTCGTCGATCGTCAGGCCCTGTTGGCGGCGAATCTGATCTCGCGTGGCACCAAGTACGTGAAGATCATCGCCTCGGGCCAGATCGACAAGGCCGTCACCGTGCGCGGTATTCCTGTGACCAAGGGTGCCCGTGCCGCTATCGAAGCGGCGGGCGGCCGGATCGAAGATTAATCGAGGTTCGCTAGCTGCCATGGCCAAGAACACATCCTCCGTGATGGGGGCGCTGGGTAACATGGGTCGCCTGAAAGAGCTGCGGCAGCGGTTGCTGTTCGTGCTTGGTGCTCTGCTCGTGTACCGGATAGCGACCTTCATCCCTGTGCCGGGCGTCAATCCCGAGGCCTTGGCCGCGTTGTTCGATCAGCATCAAGGGTCGATGCTGGACCTGTTCAACATGTTCTCCGGTGGCGCACTGGAGCGCGCGAGTATCGTCGCGTTGGGCATCATGCCCTACATCTCCGCGGCGATCATCATGCAACTGCTGACGGCCGTGGTGCCGAAGCTCGAGCAGCTCAAGAAGGAGGGCGAGTCTGGGCGACGCAAGATCACGCAGTACACGAGATATGGAACGCTGGGTCTCGCGACCTTCCAGGCGATCGGTATCTCGGTGGCCTTGCAGGGTCAGGCGGTCGCCGGCTCCTCGATCGTGACCCAGGTCGGTTTCGGCTTCGTGTTCACGGCCGTCGTGTCGCTGGTCACGGGCACCATGTTCCTGATGTGGCTGGGTGAGCAGATTACCGAGCGAGGCATCGGTAACGGTATATCGCTGATCATCTTCGCCGGTATCGTCGCTGGGCTGCCCGCCGCGGCTGGTGGAACGCTGGAACTGGTTCGGACCGGCGAGATGAATACGTTGGCGGTGCTCGCGATCTTCACGCTGGCCTTGGCGGTGACGGCCTTCGTGGTGTTCATCGAGCGCGGCCAACGGCGCATCACGGTTAACTATGCGCGGCGACAGCAGGGCCGGCGGGTGATGGCCGCGCAGAGCACCCATCTGCCGTTGAAGCTCAATATGGCCGGTGTGATTCCGCCGATCTTTGCATCGAGCATCATCCTTTTCCCGGGGACGCTTGGGCAGTGGTTTGGCGCATCCGAGGATATGCGTTGGCTTGCGGACATCGCTTCGACACTGTCTCCCGGTGAGCCTGTGTATGTGATGCTCTACGCATCCGCCATCATCTTCTTCTGCTTCTTTTACACGGCCCTTGTGTTCAACCCGAAAGACACGGCCGATAACCTCAAGCGCTCGGGTGCCTTCATACCGGGGATCCGGCCTGGGGAACAGACCGCACGCTATATCGACTTGGTCATGACACGCCTGACCGCGGTCGGCGCCATCTATATCACTGGCGTCTGCCTGTTGCCCGAGTTCCTGATCGTGGGCTGGAACGTGCCCTTCTATTTTGGCGGCACGTCGCTGTTGATCGTGGTGATCGTGACGATGGATTTCATGGCGCAGGTGCAGGCCCACTTGGTCTCGCATCAATACGAAGGGTTGATGAAAAAAGCGAATTTGAAGGCACCCGGTGCCGGTATGCTCCGGTGATGGGTTCCCGGGTGTCATGAAGATCATCGAAGGTGGAATGAGACAATGAAAGTACGTGCATCGGTCAAACGCCTGTGTCGCCACTGTAAGATCATCAAGCGAAATGGTGTGATTCGGGTGATCTGCAAAGACCTGCGGCATAAGCAGCGTCAAGGTTGACAGCCTCTCTTCGGTTGACGTTGGAGTGTTGTTTGCGTAAACTAACCTGTTCACGGCAGGATTCTAGGACTGAGGATTGATCCGATGGCCCGTATCGCCGGTGTCAATATTCCTGATAAGAAACACGCTGTGATCGCGTTGACCGCGATCTATGGTGTCGGTCGTACCCGAGCCGGGGAGATCTGCGATGCGGCTGGCGTCCCACGGGATGTCCGTATCCAGAACCTGACGGAAGAGGATGTCGACCGTTTGCGCGCTGCGGTGGCGCAATACACGGTGGAGGGGGACCTGCGTCGTGAGGTCTCTATGAATATCAAGCGTTTGATGGATCTCGGTTGTAACCGGGGCATCCGTCATCGCCGAGGTCTGCCGCTGCGTGGTCAGCGCACCCGTACCAACGCTCGTACCCGGAAAGGGCCGCGGCGTCCTATCAAGCGATAAGGCACTTCAACAGTGCGAGATGTTCGGTAAGATTCGATGGCAAAACCCGTTCGAGCGAAGAAAAAGGTCAAGAAGACGGTCGTGGATGGCATTGCCCATGTCCATGCGTCTTTTAATAACACCATCATTACGATCACAGATCGGCAAGGCAATGCGCTGGCGTGGGCGACTTCCGGCGGGTCCGGATTTCGTGGTTCGCGGAAGAGTACTCCGTTCGCCGCGCAGGTCGCCGCGGATAAGGTCGGGCAGGCCGTCAAGGAGTTTGGGCTCAAGAATCTCGACGTGAACGTCAAGGGTCCGGGGCCGGGCCGGGAATCGGCGGTGCGGGCGCTCAACAATGCCGGTTTCAAGATTGCGAGCATCACCGACGTGACGCCGATACCGCATAACGGTTGCCGCCCCCCCAAGAAGCGGCGCGTCTAGGACCCGAATTAGGAAGCGACATGGCAAGGTACATTGGTCCGACCTGTAAACTGGCTCGACGTGAAGGTACAGATCTTGGTCTGAAGAGCCGCGCTCGCGCTCTCGACTCCAAGTGCAACCTCGAGAAGATGCCCGGCCAGGCCGGCGATCGGCGTCGCCGGTTGTCAGACTACGGCGTTCAGTTGCGCGAGAAGCAGAAGGTGCGCCGTATCTACGGCGTCATGGAAAGGCAGTTTCGCAATTACTACAAGAAGGCGGCGCGTCGTAAGGGCGCCACCGGTGAGATCTTGTTGCAGTTGCTCGAACGTCGCTTGGATAACGTCGTGTATCGGATGGGCTTTGGGGCCACGCGCGCGGAGGCGCGGCAGCTCGTTTTGCATAAGGGAATCGTCGTCAACGGTCGGGTTGTCAACATACCGTCGTTTCAAGTGTCGACGGACGATCAGATCGCGGTCAGGGACAAGGCAGCCAAGCAGGTTCGCGTACAGAATGCGTTGGCCCTCGCCGAGCAATACGGTTTTCCGGAGTGGATCGAGGTCGATACCAAGGTCCTCAAGGGGGTCTTCAAGCGAGTTCCAGACCGGACAGATCTGCCCGCGGACATCAATGAGTCGCTGATCGTCGAGCTGTACTCCAAGTAGGAGTCTTCAGGGGGTTCTTGCATGGTAGAGGTTGTTGGCGACTTCCTTAGGCCGCGCTCGATAAAAGTCGAGCCGGTCGAGGGGCGGGTCAATCAAGCACGGGTCTCGCTGGAGCCGTTGGAGCGCGGGTATGGGCATACGCTGGGTAATGCCCTGAGACGTGTGCTGCTATCCTCGATGTCCGGATGCGCGGTGACCGAGGTCGAAATACAAGGCGTTCTTCATGAGTACACGACTCTCGAGGGGGTGCAGGAGGATGTCCTAGAGATCCTTCTGAACCTGAAGGATGTTGCGATCTCGTTGAGCGGAAAAGACGAGGCGACCTATACCTTGAGCAAAAAGGGGCCGGGTGTCGTGACCGCGGCGGATATCAGCCTGGATCATGCGGCGACCTTGTTCAATCCCGATTTGGTCATCGCGAATCTGACTGGTCCGGTCGAACTCAGCATGTCGTTGACAGTGCGTCGAGGGATCGGTTACGAGCCGGCGGTGCAGCGCGAAGGTTACGGATCCGAGGACCGTCCGATCGGCAAGTTGCAGCTGGATGCGTCTTTCAGTCCTGTGCGGCGGGTCGCGATCGAGGTGCAGGCGGCGCGTGTGGAGCAGCGTACCGACCTGGATCGATTGGTGATCGACCTCGAGACCAACGGGACGATCGAGCCGCGGAACGCGATCCAGACAGCGGCGCAGATCCTCAGGGATCAGTTGTCGAGCTTCATCGCGCTCGAGGGCGACGATAAGGTCGACACCGAGGAGCCGGTCGGTGCTCGAACCCCCGAATGGGATCCGGTTCTGTTGCGTCCGGTCGACGACCTGGAGTTGACCGTTCGATCGGCGAACTGCCTGAAGGCCGAGAACATTTATCTGATCGGCGATCTGATCCAGCGCACCGAGGTGGAGCTGTTGAAGACTCCGAATCTTGGCAAGAAGTCGCTGACGGAGATCAAGGACGTGTTGGCGACGCGTGGCCTGTCGTTGGGCATGCGCTTGGAGAATTGGCCGCCCGAGAACATCGACGAACTGACCATTCGTTAGAACAAGCATTCAGGATTCGATCATGCGTCACCGAAAAGCCGGAAGGCAACTTAACCGCACCAGCTCGCATCGCCAGGCCATGTTTCGGAACATGGCCAATTCATTGTTTCGCCATGAGCTTATCAAGACCACCGTGCCGAAGGCCAAAGAACTCAGGCGTGTTGCGGAGCCTTTGATTACGCTCGCGAAGACCGACTCGGTGCACACCCGAAGGCTGGCGTTCGCGCGCCTGCGGGACAAGGAGATGGTCGGTAAACTGTTCAACGAACTTGGCCCGCGATACCAGGAGCGCCCGGGCGGTTATCTGCGAATACTGAAGTGCGGGTTTCGTTCTGGGGACGCCGCTCCGATGGCCTACGTCGAGCTTGTTGGGCGGCCCGAGGTGGCCGTGGCTGCCGAAACCGACGACTGAAGTCGGTTCTTCGTCGGCCAGAGAAAACCGGGCGTTGACCCGGTTTTTTTTGTGCCGGCCGGTCAGTCATCGCAGTCGGTCACGGTCCAGCCGGAGCCGTCGGTACACGAAAATCTGACCACCTTCTCCGCGCAGCGCTATGCCGTCGTCGTGCAGTGCGTAGTCGAACCGATGCTCGAAGCCCTCGTGCCGGTTGCGCATCCTGACCTGTCGGTCATCATGACTTAGCGTGCCCTCGACATAACCAGCACCCGGTTCATAGAGGCGATAAAAGCGGCCCTGCACGATCAACAGGCCGCCGGTGGGGCTCTCCCAGAGTCCTTCGAATGGCCGTCCGGTTCCCTGTCCGACGATCTCACCGAGGTCTGACAGGGAACCGTCGAACGGTTCGAGGAATGGCCTCAGCCCATGGCCCATGCTCTCATCCATCCGCGGCGGGGTCATCAGGTTCGGATCAGGCGCCGGTATATTGCCGAAGGCGCCCATGGCCTCCATCATTCGCGACATGGCGTCGGCCATGGCCTCGCGACCGGTTTGGGCGCTGGCAGAGGGTGGCCCGACGCCGGTCAGGAAGCCGCTGACGAGCAACACTAGGGCTATCGACAGAGTGCGGGTCATCGCTGAAGCACCAATGCGGAAGTGGTCGAGGGTTGCGGTCTCAAGGGTTAACCGGGTTGAATGACGTGGCCCCTATGGCGTCACGACGAGCGGGCCAGCCAGAGGCGGAACTGCAGTTCGAATGGTGGCGCATAACCCTGTTTACGAAAGAGGATCCGCCCGTCGCCGTCAATGACGAAGGTGGCTGGCACGCCGCGGACCTGGTACCGGTCGGCAAGGGATCCGTCGACGTCGGCGATCACCTTCGATCGGTATCCTCGGTCACCGAGGTAGGTTGCAATCTCATCGTGGCTTCCGGATCGTGTCGCGACGGTCAAGACGGCAAATGAGCGGGATAAACGGAGGATCTCGCCCTCTTCGAGTCGACAGATCGGGCACCAGGTGGCCCAGAAGTGAAGCAGCAGCGGTTCGCCCGCGTAATCGGCCAGGGTGACCGATTGGCCATCGACCAATTCCGCCACGAAGGGTGGCGCCGGCCCCTCGGCCATGTCGTGCGCGGTGAAGGCGCGCACTGCCACGACGAGCGCGACGATCAGCGCACCCTGGAGAAGCACCCGAGTGACTCGGCGGGTTGCCGATCTCGCCCGTCGGTGCTTTGGATTCGATATGCGCAACAGGCTATGCTCCGTGCTTCGAAGTCCGGATCAGCTCACTACCATGACAGCAGGGGTGTCCCGAAGATCAAGCCGACGATGATACCCAGATTGCTGACGTAGATGGCGCGATGCAGCGAGCCCTTGAAGGACGCCAGTGACGTGAGGTGATCCGGATCGGCGGTCTTGAATTCACGGAGCGCTGCGGCGACGAATAGCGCGGGCAACACCACGGTCAGCAAAGCCGATGCCGGATGATAGATCCCGCCGAGGATGTATCCGGTGCATAGCAAAACGCTGCCGACCGTCGCCGCCAGCGCGATGACACGGGCCCGTTCTCCACCGAGGAGAACGGAAAGGGTTCGCTTGCCGGTGACCCGATCGGCGGGCTGGTGTTTGAGGGTGCTGATCAGGGAACTCGCCAGCGCCAAAAGCAGGACCGGGCCGACGGCCAGCAGGGGCAGCGCGAGATCTCCTGTGTACAGGTAGAATCCGAACCATACCAATCCGCCGCCGATGGTCAGGGTCTCGAGCAACTCGCCGCGTCCGCGGTAATTCAGTCGGATCGGTGGGAAACTATAGGCCCACATGAAGAAGACCGATGCGACGCCGAATACCGGCGCGAGCGGGCGCTCGAACGCCGCCGCGAGTGCCAGACAGAGCGTGATCTGTAGCCCGATCACGAGGAGGCCGGCCTTGAGCAGGTCCTGTCGGTCAAGGAGGCCGAGAGGTACCACGCGCGGATCGATCAGCTGCGGGAACAAGCGGGTATGCAGTCGATCCGCGTCGGCGTCCGCGTAGTCGTTCATGAAGATGATCATCAGCTGCGCGAACAACGCGAACAAGAGCCCGGCCGCGATGAGGACCGGCTCGAGCGACCCTGTCCCGGCCGCGCCGACAGCGAGTCCGATCGCGACCGGCAAGACCACCTTGATCAAGGACCCCGGTCGGGCCGCCAGCCACCAGACCCTGATCATCGAGCCGCCACCCGGGTCAAGCGCGCCAGGCCCTGCTCTGGATGCCGATTCTGGCACGCGACCCAGTGACGCAAGGTCTCGAGGGCGCGGCCGGATTGCACGGCTGCGCGCGCTATCTCTAGACCCTGGGCCAAGTCGGTCGCTCGATCGACGATATACAGGACCGCCGCCGCGTTGAGACACGCAATGTCGCGCCGGGCTCGCGAACCTTCCGGGGACAAGGCATCGATGACCATCCGGGCTGCGTCCGGCGCATTGGTCGCTGTGGCGACCTCCTCTGGCCGTGCCCGCGTCAACCCGAGATCCTCCGGGGCCAGCGTCGCGCGCCGGATCTGGCCATCGGACAGCAGTTCGACCATCTCCGTCTCGCCCAAGGTCGAGAGTTCATCCATGCCGGCGTTGCGTTTGCCGTTCCAGCCGAAACATACGAGGGCCCGTTGATAGCCGATCGCTCGCATGGTTTCGGCCGTCCTTTGGAGGAGGGTGGGGCTGAAGACGCCACGTACGGCGCGAGTTGGTCGCGCTGGGTTGGCCAATGATCCGGCGATGTGCAGCGTCGAGCCGAAGCGAATCTGCGCCAGTATTCGGAAAAGGGCCTGGGGGTGAACGGCTGGGCTCATGCCATTGAATAGCCCTATACCGACCCTCTCGATACTGCGTTTGACGGTGGCGACATCGCAATCGACATCGACGCCGAGTGTCTCGGCGACATCGACGGTACCGACCTTGGATGTCACCGACCGGGCGCCATGGCGGGCCATGACCGCACCACAAGCGGCCGCGATGATCCCCGCCGCTGTGCTGACGTTGAAGGTCTTGAAACTGTCCCGACCGGTGCCGCTGTTGTCGACGAGCATTGCCGATGACCCGAGATCGACCTTGTTCGTGTCCAGTTCATAGATGGCCTCGAAACTCCCAGCGATTTCGTCGGTCGTTTCGCCCTTCGTGGCCAATGCGGCCATGAAGGCCCCTTGGTGGAGGTCCGGCTGCTCGTTGGCGATGATCTGTCGCCAACACTCCCGCGCCTCGTCTCGGCTGAGGTCATGCCCCTGGATCATTCGGGCGATCCGCTCGCCGAAGTAGGTCAGTCTTGATTCGTCCACATGCGGCCTCGTTGCGTGGCTGGTCCCGCTGCCAGTCGGACGCCCGGCGCACCGGGCGACTGGCGCGATTCGATCGCGTCTCTACTCTGGCCACGTAGGTGGCGGCTGCGTCGCGCGATTTCACGCCCCGGCCGAGACCGGCCCCTGCTCTGCTGCGCTGCGAATTGACGGCTCCAGCGGTTCGGCTGGATACTGCCGCACCGGCCGTCCGCTGCACCGCGCAGCCCGGCTCGAGTGCGTCGCCGCGGACCTGGCGCGATGATCCCCGTCCGATGACCTGGTATTGTCCCAGATCGAGGGCGCGGGTGTGATTTCGCTGTACGGCGACTTTCCTCGGTCCTGACATGGCTGATCTCATTTGCCAGATGCCTTGGGATGCTTGGCTCACCGCCACGGTCGTGGTCGCCCTGTTCGCCGTGTTGGCCTTTACCCGGGCGGCGCCGGATCTGGTCTTCGTCGCGGCCGTGGTGCTGCTGCTGGCGATCGGGATCATCGACCCCGCGCAGGGGTTGGCGGGCTTCTCGAACCAAGGGGTGATCACGGTCGCTGCCCTCTATGTCGTCGTGGCCGGGATCCGGGAGACCGGTGGCGTCCAATGGATCGTCCATCATCTCCTTGGCCGACCGCGTTCGCTGATGCGCGCCCAGTGGCGTCTGACCGCGCCCGTGACGCTGATGAGCGCCTTGCTGAACAACACCCCGGTCGTCGGCATGTTGATACCGGCCGTCGGCGAGTGGGCGCGCAAGTACGATCTGTCGGTCTCGAAATTACTGATCCCTCTGTCCTACGCGGCAATCCTCGGGGGCACCATCACGCTGATCGGAACCAGCACGAACCTGGTCGTCAATGGCTTGATGCTCGATCGCATCGGTCAGGGCTTCGAGCTTTTCGACATCGCCTGGGTGGGCGTACCGGTGGCCTTGGTTGGGTTGGTCTTCATGATCCTTACCGGCCGTTGGTTGCTGCCGAATCGCCCGTCGGTTCGCGCGCAGCTCGAGGATCCCCGTGAGTACACGATCGAGATGGAGGTCGCGCCGGACGGTGCGCTCGTCGGTCGCAGCATCGAGGAGGCCGGTCTTCGTCATCTGCCCGGTGCCTTCCTGATCGAGCTGAATCGCGATGGCACCATCCTGCCGGCCGTGTCGCCGCAGGAGCGCTTGCGCGGCGGAGATCGTCTGATCTTCGTCGGCATCGTCGAGTCGGTCGTCGATCTGCAGAAGATCCGCGGGCTGTGGCCGGCGACCGGTCAGGTTTTCAAGCTCGATGGGCGCCGAGCCGATCGCCATCTACTCGAAGCCGTGGTGTCCGATAGCTGTCCTTTGGTCGGCCGGACCGTCCGCGATGCACGGTTTCGCAATCGCTACAACGCTGTCGTGATCGCGGTCGCGCGCAACGGGCACCGTCTGCCGGGAAAGATCGGCGATATCGTGCTCAGGCCTGGCGATACCCTACTGATCGAGGCCGGCGCCGGCTTTCAGGCTCAGACTTGCAACAGCCGTGACTTTTTCCTGGTCAGTCGGATCGAGGAGGCGGCCACCCCGCGCCATGAGCGCGCCTTGCTCGCCGCATCGATCCTCATGGCGATGATCTTTGCCGTGACGATCGGTCTCATATCGATGCTGGTCGGGGCCTTGTTGGCGGCGATCGCGATGATCCTCACCGGTTGCCTGACTTTGGAGCGGGCGCGGCAAAGCCTCGACTGGTCCGTGCTCTTCACGATCGCTGCCGCGTTCGGTGTCGGTGCCGCGGTCGAGGCGACCGGGCTCGCCGCCACCTTGGCGTCGGGGCTGGTTGGATTGGCCGGCCAGGATCCCTGGCTGGTCCTGGTGATGGTCTATGTGACGACCGCGCTCTTCACGGCCGTGATCACGAACAATGCGGCCGCCGTTCTGGTCTTTCCGATTGCCGCCACATTGGCCCAGGATCTGGGAGTCAGTCCCTTGCCCTTCGCGGTGGCCATCATGATGGCGGCTTCGGCAAGCTTTGCGACCCCGATCGGCTACCAGACGAACCTGATGGTCTACGGTCCCGGTGGATACCGTTTCAGTGACTATCTGCGCGCGGGGATACCACTCACCCTGGTTACGGCCCTGGTGGCGCTGCTCCTGATCCCGCTCGTTTGGCCTTTCTGATGTCGGGCAAGGGGGCTCTCCGAATCCGGCGCAAACCCGTGCGCGCTCCTCTGGCAGGGTGGGCGCGGGCTCCGTTCGCTTCGGTGTTCCGGTGCCCTTGCCTTGACGATTCATACATCGCGGGGCTCGCGGGCCAGGACGCGACCGCCGTTGGCAACGCCTCGCCCCGCGACGCCGGTCATGCCGCAGCGGTCTTGTCGGTGACCTCGATGACCGGCCCTTCACCCATTCGCGTAATGGTTTCGTGGACCGTGCAGAACTCGGCAGCTCGCTTCAAGGCCGCCAAGCGATCCCCGACGACGGCGTTCGGTAGATCGATCCGGACGACGAAATTGGTCAGATGCACGGGTTTGTCGGCCTTCTCGAATGACAACTCGACGGTCAGGCCGGTGCTGTCTAAGCCCGCGCGATCGCAGTACTGAACGACGAAGGCGGCGATGCACGACGAGATCGATGTGACGAAGTAATCGGGAGGCGTCGGATGACGGCCCTTGCCGCCCCATTCGGGGGTCGGCATCACGTCGTTCAGGATCCGGTGGCTTCCGACCTCGGTCTCGAAAACCATGTCCCCGTTGTGGCGGGTGATGATGGAAGGCATGACGTTTTCCTCGCAGGTGAATGTCCTAGGAGTCGTGAGGCTCAATGATATACCCGTCACACATGGATTTTCCGCCGCGATGGTTCAAGCGAGCAACCTTTCGTGCCGCCCGAGTCTGCGATGAAGGTTGCCCGCAGGCATGCGTTACCTTATAACCTGCACTCTGCTCGCATGACTGCCATTGAGGACCAAACCTGTGACCATCGAGCTGCCGCCGGGTTATCGCCCCGATGAAGGCGAGGAATACATGAGCCCCGTTCAGTTGCAGTATTTTCGACAGACGTTGTTGAACTGGCGAGCTGAACTCCTCGAGCAAGCGCAGCAGACCCTCGACGGGCTGCGCGACGAGAGCCATCACGAGGTGGGTGATGAGGCCGACCGGGCCAATCGCGAGGCAGATCAAACGCTCGATCTGCGAACCCGAGATCGCTATCGCAAACTCTTGCGTAAGATCGATGCCGCGCTGAAACGGATCGAGGATGGCAGCTACGGCTACTGCGAGGAAACCGGCGAGCCGATCGGTTTGCGTCGGCTCGAGGCCCGGCCCATTGCGACCTTATCCGTCGAGGCGCAGGAACGTCGCGAACTGCTCGAGCGCCAGTCGCGCGGCGAGTAACGATGTCCTCGGCTGGGTTGCTTGGGCCGGGTTGATCGGTCGCGCTCGCCGCGCTGGCTGGTTCGGGAGTCGGGGCGGTTAGTAACCGCCTTTGCGCCTGACCTGAGGAAGACCCGCTACCTTGGTGCCTTGCTTCGTCGGTGCGAGCGGAAAGAGCTGATAGAGATCCTTGCTCGTCAGCTTTTCCCCCCACCTCTTGCTCATCTCCTTCAGCACGATGCGCTCCATCGGCTGATTCTGGCCGTTATCGATATACTCGTCACGCAGGTAGCGGATGAGGTCCCAGTGCCGGTCGGTGAGCTCGATGCCCTCGGCTTTCGCCAAGGCTTCGGCAACTTCCTCGCTCCAATCCAGATGGTTGACAAGATAACCGGTTTCGGTGAGTTCGATATGTTTGCCGTTCACATCGATCGACATCTTCTTTCCTTTCCTCTCATCTTGCGGGCTGCCCGGAGCGGTGTTCGCCCCTTCCAGATTTCGCGACGATCCCGGGATCAGCGCGCTCGGGTGTCGCTTGCTTGTTGTCAGAAGTCGGGCTTGATCCGTGTTCGCGCTGCGGCGCCCCGGGCCCCGGTGCGTGCGGTTTCCGCTGGGGTCGGGGCACCCTGTTCTCGGATCTGTCGGTTGGTCGTCTCGGTGTCTCCAACACACCGACCGGCTCGTCACCGGTCGGGATTGCCTCTGCTTGTCAGGGCTCGCCGATAATAATGACAATGCCAGGTGGTGGTCCAGCCTGGGCAGTCCGGTGAGTCGGCATGGTGCCGAGCCTGACCGACGACCCTGCGCAAGAGGCTGCTGGCCGCCGCCGCGACGCCCACCGCTGCGTCGAGACCATCGACCGGGCCCGCGCGCTCATGAGCGCGATTCGCGGCACGGTCGGCGGCGATGTCAGCCAGGTCCGGTCACGGCTTCGACGCTTTTGTGAGGGATGAACAACCCGCAACCCATGTCGCGCCCGGGGCCCAGCCCCTCCTGTTGCAGACGTATGGAATCGGACAGGCTCAAGTCAGCGAGCAGCAAGCTCCTCGTCAGTCGAGGGCCATCGGCTGTCGCCAGTTGGGTCGGCTTACCGCAGAGGGCTTTGCGCACTCGCAGCGGCATGGATCGCAGTTCGGCGACTGCCCATTCCAGAAAACGCCCTTCGTCCTCGCCGAAGGGGTCGAGGATATGGCGGGCGAACAGCGTCTTTTCGCGACTCAGGGGGCGTATCTTTCCCGCTCCAACGGTCAGCGGGCAACCAGCCACGTCGAGCGTGCAACCGGTCAAGGCCTCGGCCACCGCGGGTACGTGGACCTGCGCGACACGGATCATCAGCCGGGTGCGCCGCGAGAGCATGAGGTATTGATCGGTGGCGTGACTTGGCCGTTGCCAGCCGTTCTGCGATCCGGCGACGTGTATCGAGTGAACGCCGAGTGGTACCCTCTCCTGGCTGCGATGCCAACAGCGCGATATCGCCTGACTCAGCGCGTAGACGTGATCGACGGGGATTTGCCGGCCGGAAAGCGAAAACTGGATATCCACTACCTCGTCGGCGATCGGTCGCTGTGGATCCGATGTCTCTTCCTGCCAGAGCATGTCAGCGGCCTCCATTCGTCCCGGCCGCTACTGCGGTCGGCGCCTGGTGGTCGTCGTCGATCGGCAAGCGGGCGCGCAGCTCTTCAGGATCGAACCACCAGTTTCCCTGAACCAGCACATCGACGATGTCGCGCAAACGAACGAGGAACTTCTCCGGTTCGCGTAGCTCCAATTGGTCCATCCATCGATCGAATTCTTGCTGGCTGCTGACCGAGCTGTGACGATGGGCCACTTGACTCAGCACGCGCGTGGCAAAAAACATCAGGTTCTCCCGGCTTTTGCCCGTAGCCCGGAGATCGGCGAGAAATAGGGCGGTCGTCGCGGCGATGGCTGCGCCGTCCGAATCATCGGGTGTTTCCTCGATCACGTGATTCAGGAGTTCGATCGTGAGTTCGGGGTCGATCGGGTAGGTGACCGCGAGCCAGATGCCTTGGCCAAGGGCCGCGACCGACTCGGGTTGGTTTGCTTGGAATAGGATGTCGCAGGCGTCAGCCGCCGATTCGAAGTCATCCGCGAACAAGAAAACGTCGAGTGCCTCGCGTGCGAGGGTCCAGGCCTCGCTTCCCCGCTCCAGGTTGACCAGTGCTCGGGCGATCTGGAGCTTGATGTCGGCGAGCCTGTCGGCCTGTGCTCCGTGGCGCACGAGCTCCTCGAGCCGCTCGCGGAGCGTCGAAAGGTGCGCCTCAACGGCGCCTGCCTCGCTCCGGTGCCGTGCCGCTGCGTCCGCGGCATGGAAGTTCGTCAAATCGGTAGCCTTCATCGTCATTGCCTTCGACTTGATGGTCTGGTTCGACCCGATCTAGCGGATCAGACCGCTGAACGCGGCCTCGAGACGATCCTCCCAGTTCTCCGGTGTGTCGGGGAATGGCGGCTTGACATCGATGCGGAAGAACCTCTCGCCGTTCCTGGCCACGCCCTGGATGAGCGGGATCAGTTCATCGAAGGATTCGATCTGTTTATGTTCCAGCAGTATGTCGCTGAGCCTGAGCATCGTTCTCCCCCTTGGCCTTCTGGTTTCGTCATCGCGATGCTGATCGCCTGCCCCGCCGTCCTCTCCGCGTCGCGGTCTCGGCCGTGCGCTGGCGCCCCGATCGGCTGGTGGGCGTCAGCGGAATTCAGCCGCGACGCGATCGAGGTATCTGACCCGCAACAACACGCGTTCCCGGCCTGCCCCGGCGGGATTCTCGAAGCCGCTTCGGTTATGCAGCACGTTGTGCGTGACGTAACCCTCGCCTGGCTTCAGCTTGTGGCGATACATGAAGGTGTCGCCATGCGAAAACAAGCGCGTCAGGGCGTCCCGCGCGACCTCTACCGTGGTCCCGGGCGCCCAGCGAACATGTTGCTTGCGAGCCGTATAGCGCATGTGCAGGCGCCCTTCCGGCCACGAAAAGACCGGTCCCACCGCGACTTCGCGCAATGTCCGGCCGCCCTCGACATTTGCCGGGATGGTCAAGACATCCGGGGCCATCAGGGTCGCGATGAGCTCAGGGTTCTGGTCGCGCAGACGTAGGTAAGCGATCTCGGGGTCGAGCAACGCGTTCTCGCCACCGTCAACGGCATCCTGAACGCAAAACAGCATCCAGGATCGCACCGCTCGTGACGGCGTGTTGTAGTAGCCATCGGTGTGCCAGCTCAAAGGGCGGTTGGTGTAGGGGATGTAGTCACCAGCCGCCCCCCCGCCTTCGACCTTGAGCTGGCTCACTGCATCCGTGCCGGCGTTGAGCGGGCTGTCGGTGCGCCTCAGGCCCAGGTGGTGGCCAAAACGCAGCAGGGCCGATGGGGTCACTTGGCGCGGATTCTCGCAATCGATCAGCGCCATGTTGCACTTGGCGAGGCGTTCGGCGATCGCGGCGATCTCCGTACGAGTCGGTTCGCTCAGCCGCGCGACCTTGACCCGCAGTCGCGAGAGATCCTCCGGATAGTGCGCGAGCTTGCTGGCGCGCCACGCCCGGTAGGCTTGGTCATCGGCGAGTGGATGTCGGTTCGGCATCGTGCTGGACCTCAAGATTAGAACTCTCTTATATTAGGAAACATTGACCTTACCATTGTCCTTCCGTAGTATGGTCGAGGATTTTTGTCGGACATGTGGGCCGCCGGCGCCATCTGAAGGCCAGAACGGGATATCCCGAAGGGGATAGGGCCGATGAGGGAGCATCCCCCGATGGTGGAATGGAGTACGCGACTTCCGGTTGTCTATAGTAACGATTGACGACTGGTCCTTGGATCGTCTGCGCACCGGGTCCTCAAGATGGCTTCCGGGTGGTCGGAAAGATCGGGAAGAGACGAACGTGTCGCGCCCTGGCTCGACTAGCCGAGGGGCGGCGAGACCGGTCTGATGGGATACCTTCGGGTTTTTGACTCCGCGACAGACTACCGACGGGAGAGATAGCGCCATGGCACTCGAAAAACACCCTACGCCGATGCTCGATCAGCTCGAGACTGGGCCCTGGCCAAGTTTCATATCCGGTATCAAGCGTTTGCGCGATCAGCACCCTGATGTTCGCATCAACGAAATGACGAACGACCTGCTCGGGCAGCTCGAGCACTCGTACGAGACGCGCAAGGGTTACTGGAAAGGTGGGACCGTATCGGTTTACGGCTACGGCGGAGGCATCATTCCGCGCTTTTCCGAGGTGGGCAAGGTCTTTACCAAATCGAAGGAGTTTCACACCTTGCGGGTGCAGCCGCCCGCCGGGAATCACTACACGACCGCTATGCTGCGGCAATTGGCCGATAGTTGGGAGAAGTACGGATCGGGCCTCGTAACCTTCCACGGGCAGACCGGTAACATCATGTTCATCGGCGCCGACACCAAGGCCACACAGCATTTCTTCGACGAAATCAACGAGTACGGGTGGGATCTGGGCGGGGCCGGTCCCTGCGTGAGGACGGCGATGTCCTGCATCGGTTCGGCTCGTTGCGAGATGTCCTGTACCAACGAGTTGAAGGCTCATCGCCGCTTGGTCAACAACTTCGTCGATGATGTGCATCGCCCGGCGTTGCCGTACAAGTTCAAGTTCAAGGTGTCTGGTTGCGCCAATGACTGTCAGAACGCGATCGAACGGTCCGATTTCGCCGTGATCGGCACCTGGCGCGACGACATGAAGGTCGATCAGTCCGAGGTCCGAGCCTACGTCGCGCAAAAAGGTCGTCAGTACCTCATCGACAACGTCATTACCCGCTGTCCCACCAACGCTTTGTCCTTGTCCGACGACGACGCGCTGATCGTCAACAATCGCGACTGCGTGCGCTGCATGCACTGTCTGAACGTCATGCCGAAGGCGCTGCATCCCGGTGACGACAAGGGTGTCACCATCCTCGTCGGGGGCAAACGTACGCTCAAGATCGGAGATTTGATGGGTACGGTCATCGTGCCGTTCAAGAAGCTGGAGACCGAAGAGGATTACGAGTCATTGGTCGAGCTGGCGGAAACCATCATCGATTTCTGGGCAGAGAATGGCCTGGAGCACGAACGCTGCGGCGAGATGATCGAGCGGATCGGCCTTTCCAACTTCCTAGAAGGGATCGGGATCGATCCGGACCCGAACATGCTCAGTCATCCGAGGCAAAGCTCCTACGTTCGCATGGACGGTTGGGATGAGGCCGCGACGGAGTGGTTCGAGCGGCGCGCCGAGGCCGGATGATGCCGTAAGCGATGGTGCTGGCTGAGCGCCAGCGCAAGCATCCCTTTTCTTCATTCCAAATCCTAACGGAGGCAGGCGATGGCGGACATGCGCGAGCCAATCGAAACCGGTTGTCCAGATCCATGGCAATACATGCATCCCGTGATGCGCAAGAATTTCGGTCAGTGGAAATACCACGAGCATCCGCGACCCGGTGTGCTCCGCCACGTCGCTTACAGCGGTGATGAGATCTGGACTGTGAAGGCCGGGACGCAGCGTATCCTAGACGTGTTCTCGCTGCGCAAGCTATGTGACATCGGTGATCGCTATGCCGACGGCTACGTTCACTTCACGATTCGCTCGAACATCGAATTCCTCGTCAAGGATCCGGCCAGCGTCGAGCCGTTGATCAAGGCATTGGAAGATGCTGGGTTTGTCGTCGGCGGGACGCAAAACTCGGTGGCCATGATCTCGCACACGCAGGGTTGGTTGCATTGCGATATCCCGGGCACGGACGCATCCGGTGTCGTCAAGGCGATGATGGATGAGCTGATCGACGAGTTCCGCAATGCGACCATGCCGAATCGCGTGCATATCACGACCTCCTGCTGCCAGATCAATTGCGGTGGTCAGGGCGATATTGCGATCAATGTCCAGCACACCAAGCCTCCGAAGATCAATCATGATCTCGTCGCCAATGTTTGCGAGCGGCCGTCGGTCGTCGCGCGCTGCCCAGTGGCCGCGATTCGTCCCGCATTGGTCAATGGGAAGCCGTCACTGGAGGTCGATGAGCGCAAGTGTATCTGCTGTGGTGCCTGTTATCCCCCATGTCCGCCGATGCAGATCAATGACGCGGAGCACACGAAGCTGGCGATCTGGGTCGGTGGCAATCACTCGAACGCGCGTGGCAAGCCGACTTTCCAAAAGCTCGTCGCCGCCGGCATCCCAAATAATCCGCCGCGGTGGCCAGAGGCGACCGCGATCGTCAAGCGGATTCTGAAGGCCTACAAGGAAGGCGCGCGCGATTGGGAGCGCATCAACGAGTGGATCGAGCGTATCGGCTGGCCGCGCTTCTTCGAAGAGGTGGAGTTGCCCTTTACCAAGTATCATATCGATACTTGGCGTGGCGCGCGAAGCAGTTTCAATGCCTCGTCATACATTCGTTTCTGAGGATCACACAGCGCCGGGAGGTCATTCGAGGTCGCCATGAGGTTTGCAATACAGATCAATGAGGGACCCTATCAACACCAGGCGTCCGATACGGCCTATCGTTTCACGAAGGCAGCCCTCGAGAAGGGTCACGAAGTGATGCGGGTGTTTTTCTATCACGACGGTGTATACAACGCGTCTCGTCTGACGACTCCGCCACAGGACGATCGTCACGTCGTCAACATGTGGGCCGAATTGGCCGAGCGATACGACCTCGACATGGTGGTCTGCGTCGCGGCGGCACAGCGCCGGGGGCTTGTCGATGAGGGCGAAGCCAAGCGTAATGGGAAGGATGCGACCAACATCCACCCGCGATTCCGGATTTCCGGCCTGGGGCAACTGGTCGAGGCCGCGATACAGTCGGACCGCTTGGTCTGTTTCGGCGATTGATGGGGGTTGTCGTGTCCGAAGTCGTTAAGAATTTTCTGTATCTGAATCGGAAGGCGCCCTACGGTACGATCTACGCGTGGGAATCGCTCGAAGTCGTCCTGATCGGAGCGGCCTTCGACCAACAGGTCAGTCTGATGTTTGTCGACGATGGCGTCTACCAGTTGATGAAGACCCAGGATACATCTGGGATCGGCGTCAAGAACTTCTCCCCGACCTATCGGACCCTGGGCGATTACGAGGTCAAGAACGTGTATGTCGATCGCGAGTCGTTAGCGGCGCGGGGGCTGACCGAGGATGATCTGGTGCAAATCCCGTGGGAGGACTGGGAATCGGGCGAAGAACGAGACAACATCGTCGAGATTGTCGACGTGGCCCGGGCTCGCGCGATCATGGATGAGTCCGATCTGATCTTCAGCTTCTAGAGGGCAAGGGCGATGGCAATTCTGCATACCGTGAATAAGTCGCCGTTCGAGCGCAACGCGCTCGACTCGTGCCTGAAATTTGCTTCTGATGGTGCCGCCGTGCTACTGATCGAGGATGGCGTCTACGCGGCCCTTCGTGATACCGCTGTCACGGAGCGGGTCGCGTCGGCGTTGGAACGGGTCAGTCTGTTCGTGCTCGGGCCGGATCTCAAGGCGAGAGGCTTCGCTGAAGAACGACTGATTGCTGGGGTGAAGGTCGTCGACTACGATGGTTTCGTGGACCTCGCCGCGGAGCACGACAAGGTTCAGGCTTGGCTGTAACGACAATTACGCAATATCTCTCGATAAGGAGAACATCATGCCAATCGAAGTCAATGGTAAGAACCTCGACACCGATGAAGAGGGTTACCTCGCCAACATCAACGAATGGGAGCCCGAGGTGGCCGTCGTCATGGCTAAGGAGGACGATCTAGCACTCACCGACGAGCATTGGGATATCATCAATTTTCTTCGCGAATACTATGAGGAATATCAGATTGCACCGGCGGTTCGCGTGTTGACGAAGGCCGTCGGCAAGAAGCTCGGCAAGGACAAGGGCAACAGCAAGTACCTGTATGGGCTGTTCCCTTACGGCCCAGCGAAACAGGCTTGCCGTTATGCCGGCCTGCCCAAGCCGACGGGTTGCGTGTAACGGCGATCAGCGTCACGCGCTAAGGCGTCGCCCGTCGCCGGAAAACCGCGCGTCGGGCGATGTTCTGGGCAGATATTGCCAGCGAGGGGGCGGTTGCTCCCCGGCCTGGCCCGGTGACACCGAGGTAGTGGGAGCATGTCGTTCTTATCGGGTTTTTACGCGTCCTTGTTCTATCTTGCGGTGGTCGTGTTGATCCTTGGCTTGATCAACAAGACTATTCAGTACGCGCGTGCTCCAGCCCCCCTCAAGATTCCGACCACGCCTGCTCCGACGACGCGTGCGGGGGTCGTGTTGCGGATGGCTCGGGAAGTCGTATTCTTCGAGAGCCTGTTCAAGGGCAATAAGTGGATCTGGATATTTGGCTGGATCTTTCACTTCGGCTTGTTCCTCGTCACCTTACGTCACCTGCGTTATTTCCTCGATCCCGTCCCGGCATTGATCGCCTTCATTCAGCCGTTCGGCATCTACGGTGGTATGGCGATGGTCCTTGGTCTCGTCGGTCTTTGGGCGCGACGAGTTCTTGTCGATCGGGTGCGCTTCATCACATCGGCGTCCGACCACCTGATGCTGCTGCTGCTGGTCATGATCGGCGTCTCCGGTTTGTCGATGACCTACGTCGTCCATACCGATATCGTCGCCCTGAAGAACTTCTTCATCGGACTCTATAGCTTCCAAGTCAATCCGCTGCCGTCGGATCCCCTGCTTCTGATCCATCTGTTCCTGGTGGCGCTGCTGATGATCATCTTCCCGTATAGCAAGCTCCTTCATGCTCCGGGAATGTTTTTCAGCCCGTCGCGCAATCAGGTCGATAATCCCCGGGAGAAACGTCACGTGGCGCCGTGGGCCGACCGCCTCGAACAGCGAGAGCTATAACCGGTTCCCGGCTCACGATAGGTGTCGAAGAGGTCCCACCATGGCCAAGGCCGATTTTCAAGTCCCCGAGCTGCAGCCCTACGCGGAGATCCCCCCGCTGCAGCCGGGCACCATGTCCCACAGCAAACCCTTCGTGGCCAAGCAGGAATTTCAAGCACCGCTCGGGTATCCAGGGGAGTTGGTGGATGGTTGGGAACGGAAGGCGATCGACAAGATGGGCGAGTTGCTGGGCAAGTATCGCTCGTTGCGTGTTTACCTGGATTCCTGCGTCAAGTGCGGTTCCTGCACCGACAAGTGCCATTACTACTTGGGTACCAAGGATCCGAATAACATGCCTGTCGGACGGCAGGATCTTATGCGGAAGGTGTATCGGCGGCACTTCACATTGGCGGGTCGGCTGTTCCCCAAGTTGGTCGGGGCGAGTGACTTCACGAGGGAAGTACTCGACGAGTGGTACAGCTATTTTCACCAATGCTCGCAGTGTCGCCGCTGTTCGGTCTTCTGCCCTTACGGAATCGATACCGCCGAGATTTCGATGGCGGCCCGCGAAATCATGGACAGTATCGGTGTCGGTCAAAAATACTGTAACGAGATCATCGGCAAGGTATACAAGATTGGGAACAATCTCGGTTTGCCTGGTCCGGCACTGAAAGACACGCTGGAAGGACTCGAAGAGGACGTGTTCGACGACACGGGTGTCAGCGTCCGGTATCCGATCGACGAAGAGGGGGCCGAGATCCTCTTGGTGACGCCGTCGGCCGACTTTTTCGCCGAACCGCATGTCGACGGGTTGATCGGGTACGGCAAGGTCTTCCACGAGGCCGGTGTCTCCTGGACGCTCAGTTCCCATGCCTCCGAGGCGGCCAACTTCGGCCTTTTCATCGGGTCCTACGACAACATGCGGCGTATCGCGCAGCGAATTCGCGAGGCCGCAATTCAACTCAAGGTCAAGCGGATCGTCTTCGGTGAATGCGGACACGCTTGGCGCGTGGCCTACAGTTTCCTAAATACGCTCGCGGGTCCGTGGGATTTTCTCGATCCACGCTATCCGGTGCCGCAGCATATCTGCGAGTTCACCCATGATCTGATCCGGCAGGGCCGGCTTAGATTCGATAAGTCGCGCAACGATGACATGGTGCTTACCTTCCATGATTCGTGCAATGTCGCGCGGGCCTCGCGGATGGGTGAGCGCGCAGGCGGCCAGTTCGAGATCCCGAGAGCGATCATCCGGGCTACCTGTAATCATTTCTTCGATATGGAAGAGGAGACGATACGCGACCGGACCTTCTGCTGCGGTGGTGGTGGCGGTCTGCTGACCGACGATCTGATGGAGCTGCGGGTCAAGGGCGCCATGCCTAGGATCCAGGCCCTGAACAACGTCATCAAGGAAAAAGGCGTCACGCACATGGCCGCGATCTGCGCGATCTGCAAGAGCCAGTTCACGAAGGTGCTTCCCTACTATGGGATGGAAATGGACCAGATCGTCAGCCTCCATCAGTTGGTGTCGAACGCAATCATCTTGACTGGACAAGAGACGGGCGATGAGGAGGACGACGAGGAGGCGGAGGGGGTCTCCACCGAGGCTGCCTGATGCTGGCCTGAATAATGAATGAGCCAACGGTCTACCACGGCCGTCGGCGGCATCCGGTCGATACTGTCGACTAACACGGGGTGTAACTGGTTTAGGAGAGTGATCGATGGCGACCTCGAAAGACGAAGCGAAGAAAAAGCCATCCTGGCGTCGGTTCCGCGATGGCGACTACGAATGGGATTCGTTGACCGAAAAGATATTCGTCCAGGATACGTCGCATAAGTGTCCAACCTATGTCCACAAGACCCCTCCATGCCAGGGGAGCTGCCCCTCCGGCGAGGATATTCGCGGTTGGCTGGCGATCGTGCGCCAGCAAGAGAAGCCGCCGGCCGGTGTCGATTGGCGGGAGTACGCCTTCCAACGTTCGACGGACGCGAATCCGTTCCCTGCGATGATGGGGCGCGTGTGCCCGGCCCCCTGTCAGGATGGTTGCAATCGCAACGAGCTCGAGGATTACGTCGGCATCAACGCGGTCGAGCAATTCATCGGAGACACGGCGATCGAGAACGGCTACGGCTTTCAGGCCGGAGCCGACACCGGCCATCGGGTTGCGATCATCGGCGGCGGCCCGGCCGGCCTCGCGGCGGCCTATCAGTTGCGCCGCCGCGGTCACGCCTGCACCATCTTCGAGGCAAACGATGCGTTGGGCGGCATGTTCCGCTTCGGCATCCCTGGGTACCGCGTCCCGCGCGACAAACTCGATGCGGAGATCCAACGGATTCTCGACATGGGTCAAGTCGAGTGCCGATTCAACACCCGCGTTGGGGTCGATATCAGCATCGCTGAATTGGAGGCGCAGTTCGGCGCGATCCTCTGGGCGATCGGCTGCCAGACGGGCCGTGGCTTGCCCGTCCCCGGCTGGGAGGGCACCCCGAACTGTGTCTCGGGCGTCGCTTTCTTGAAGGCTTTCAACGAGGGACGGATGAAGATCACGGCCGAGAAGGTCGTTTGCGTGGGCGGCGGCGACACCTCGATCGACGTGGTCTCGGTGGCCAGACGCCTGGGACACATCGGTCAAGCGGGCAAGTCCGATTTGCCCGAAACCGTGATTCACGATGGCTATGTCGCTCACGATGCGGTCATGACGGCCGCCGCCGAAGGCGCCCAGGTCACCCTGACCTCGCTGTTCACGCGCGATAAGATGACGGCGGCGGAGCACGAGGTCCATGATGCGTTGCACGAAGGGGTGACGATCCTCGACGGGGTCATGCCGGTGGCCTTGATCAAGGATCAGGCGGGCCGCGCAACAGGGCTCAAGATCGCCGACTGCGAGATGATCGATGGCCGCCCGACGCCGATCGAGGGTACCGAGCGGGTCCTCGATGCGGATTTGGTCGTCGCGGCGATCGGGCAAGGCGGGGATCTGCGCGGGCTGGAAGAGCTCGACAGCGGTCGCGGATTGATCGCCGCCGATAAGTTCTTCCAGGTTCCGGATCGGCCCGGTCATTTCGTCGCTGGCGACATCATCCGCCCGCATCTGCTGACGACGGCGATTGGCCAGGCCTCGATTGCCGTCGAATCGATCGATCTCTACTTGAAGCAGGCCGAATACAGGCGCCGTCCGAAGGTCGATGTACACCATTTCGATCTACTGAAGAAGCTCGCAGAGGCTGACCTGGCACCAGATGCCTTCCGTCTGGATGCCGCCGGCGATCTGCGCGGGACCTCAGCCGGCGATTGGGCCGTGCACAACTTCGAGGATCGCGGGGCGGCCGAGGTCATCCCGCAGGATGAGCTCTTCCTCGGCCATTTCGGCTACCACGCGAGGAACCTGCGCAAGGAGGAGGTGCCGAGCGCCGAGGAGGTGTTGGGCCACTTCAAAGAGCGCGTGATCGGTTTGACCGAGGCCGAGGCCATCGACGAGGCCAAGCGCTGCATGAGTTGCGGAATGTGTTTTGAATGCGACAACTGCGTGATCTTCTGTCCGCAGACGGCGGTGTTTCGCGTCGCGAAAGATCGACGCACGACCGGTCGCTATGTGGATACCGACTACGCGAAGTGTATTGGCTGCCATATCTGTGCCGATGTATGTCCGACGGGCTACATCAAGATGGGCCTGGGCGAGTGACCAAGACCGGGAGGCGTCGATGGCCCATGCCGTAACGAGCGGCCGTTTCATCCATGTCGTGCTAGCCTGTTTGCTGGTCATGCCCGTGGCCCAGGTCGGCGCTGGCAGTTTTGTCGTGCCGGGATCCGAGGCGGCGCATCTCGGTCAGTGCGTCGAGCCGACGGAGCAGATGCGCCGCAATCATATGGTGTTCATTCGGCATCAGCGCGATGACACGGTCCACGGTGGGATCCGTGGGACCAAGCATAGCCTGGCTGGTTGTGTTGCCTGTCATGTCGCTTACGACGATCGGCACCGGCCGATCCCGATCATGGCTGACGGACAGTTCTGTCATGCTTGTCATGCCTACACGGCGGTCACGCTCGATTGCTTTCAGTGCCATGCGGCGGTGCCGATCGATGATCCCGCGGCCTTGGCGCGATATGCAGCGCACGGGGATCACCCAGTCGGCGTGGACGGGTACCGAGAAGGCGAAGAGCGATGAACGACAGAGATGATGCGACCGATACGGGACGGCGCCGCTTCCTCGGCGCGGCGACCGGTGTCGCGGCGGCCGTCTTGGCCCCCGGGGTTTTCTTGTATACCTCGGCAACGGCGACACCCCGGTCCGAGGCGGTCACCAGCGCGACCCGCTGGGGCATGTTGATCGATACCGCGAAATGTGCCGATGGTTGCTCCGCCTGTGTCGATGCATGTGATCGGGAGAACGGCTTGACCTTCCAGCCGCAGCCCGAGGGCGCGGATGATACCCGTTGGGCCAACCAGCAAGCCGTCTGGATCCGCAAGGTTCGTTTGCAGGACGACCTGACCGGCCGTATCACGAATGTGCCGATGCTCTGTCAGCATTGCGAACATCCGCCGTGCGTCGATGTCTGCCCAACCGGCGCCTCGTTCAAGCGGGCCGATGGTGTCGTGCTGGTCGATCGGCATACCTGCATCGGTTGCCGCTACTGCATGATGGCTTGCCCCTACAAGGCCCGGTCCTTCATCCATGCGAAAGTCGAGCATCAATTGACCAGGGCACCGCGTGGCAAGGGTTGTGTCGAGAGCTGCACCTTCTGCGTCCATCGGCTCGACCACGGCGACATCTCGACCGCGTGCGCCGACGCCTGTGCCGCAGAGGGTCACCAGGCCATCGTCTTCGGCGACCTTAGGGACCCTGACAGTGACTTGAACAAGGCACTGCGGGCGCAGCCGAATCGCCAGATCCGCGAGGATCTGAAGCTCAATACCGGTGTGCGCTACGCAGGCATCTAATCCGGACGGGATCCGCACGACCTCATGAAACGAATCATCTACCGCGAATGGCGGATCGAGCCTGGCCGCTACTGGGGATTGCTCGCGATCCTGTCGTCGGTCGTGGCCATTGGAGGACTGGCCGCCCTCTACACCTTCCAGCAGGGTCATTGGATCACCGGCATGACCAACTCGGTGGTCTGGGCCACCCCTCACGTCTTCGCCGTCTTCTTGATCATCGCTGCTTCCGGTGCGCTCAACCTGGCCACGATCGGCACCGTTTTCGGTAAAGGCGCCTACAAGCCGCTCGGGCGCTTGTCCGGTCTGTTGGCGGTCGCGCTGCTGATGGGCGGCTTGTTGGTCCTGGTGT
This sequence comes from Thioalkalicoccus limnaeus, assembly GCF_041197575.1. Taxonomy (NCBI): domain Bacteria; kingdom Pseudomonadati; phylum Pseudomonadota; class Gammaproteobacteria; order Chromatiales; family Chromatiaceae; genus Thioalkalicoccus; species Thioalkalicoccus limnaeus. The sequence goes on from NZ_JBDKXB010000001.1 coordinate 222,407, forward strand.
TGGATCTTGGTCGCCCGGATCGGTTGATCGTCGCGATGACCCACTACAACTTTCGGTCGATTTTCGCGTGGAACATCTTCCTCTACACCGGTTTTCTGATTCTCGTCATCGCCTACCTTTGGACAATGGCGGAACGCAAAGGAAACCGATACATGAAGCCGGTCGGAGTCTTCGCGATGTTTTGGCGTCTGGCCTTGACGACCGGCACGGGCTCGATCTTCGGTTTCCTCGTGGCCCGTGATGCCTACGAGACCGCGATTCTCGCGCCGATGTTCGTGATCATGTCCTTCGCGTACGGTCTTGCGATCTTCCTGCTCGTCCTGATGTTCACGTTTCGCGAAGAGGGCCGTCCGATCGGCGGCACGATCATGCGGCGGCTCTCGTCTCTGCTCGGGCTGTTCGTCGCGGCGATCCTCTATTTCACGTTGGTTTATCACCTGACCAAGGTCTACGGCGCGCAGCATTACGGACTGGTGTCCTGGATCCTCCGCGATGGCGGCGCCTACACGGCCTTCTTCTGGTTCGGTTGGGTCTTGGTGGGCGGTTTGATGCCGCTTGGCATCCTGTTCCATCCGACCCTCGCCGGCGATCGCCGTTGGATCGCGGCCGCCTGCGGCTTGGTGGTCACCGGCGGGCTCTCGGCGATGGTCGTGATCATCATCGGTAGCCAGGCTTATCCGATGCCGATGTTTCCGGGACACACGATCCTGGAATCCGGCTTCTTCGATGGCGTGGGCGGTGCCGCCGCGAGCTATCGCCCGGCGGTTTCCGAGATTCTGCTGGGGGTTGGCGGCGTCGCTGTCGCGTTGCTGATCACCGCGGTCGGTGTGCGGGTCTTGCAGTTCCTGCCCGAGTCCTTGGCCGACGAGATCGTGGACCCGCATGTCCAGACCGCCCGCGCGTGACGCCGTCGTCCGCGTCGTGTTCGGTCGGCCTGGGGTCCGTCTGGTCGTCTCGGTTGTGATCGCGATCCCATGACGTGTCTTTATATCGCGGCAACGCAGAAGTCTTCCGGTAAGACGACAGTGACGATCGGGCTGTGCCGGGAACTGATCCGGCGTGGCCTGTCGGTTCAGCCCTTCAAGAAGGGGCCGGATTATATCGATCCGCTCTGGCTCGGTCGGGCCACTACCCGGACCTGCTTCAATCTCGACTTTCACACGATGGCCAGGGACGAAATCCAGGCCCTGTTCGCACGGGAACAGCGGTGTGCGAACCTTTCTGTCATCGAGGGCAATGTCGGCCTGTTCGATGATATCGACATCGCCGGATCCACCAGCAACGCCGAGATGGCCAAGCTGCTGCGGGCGCCGGTGCTGCTGGTCATCGATTGTCATGGGATGGCGCGGGGCATCGCCCCGTTGCTGCTCGGTTATCGGTCCTTCGATCCGGATCTTCGTCTCGCCGGAGTCCTGCTGAACAAGGTCGGTGGTACCCGCCATGAAACGAACCTGCGCCGGGTTGTCGAGCATTACACGGACCTGCCCGTGGTTGGCGCGATCCATCGGTCGGCCGAGATACAGATCACCGAGCGGCACCTGGGTCTGATTCCGAGTAACGAGTTCGAGCAGGCGGAGTCGCAGATCGAGTCGATTCGACAGGCGGTGATGGCGCAGGTCGATCTGGATCGAGTCTTGGCCATCGCCGCCGAGGGTGGTCGGCCGTACGGCGACCAAATGACGCTTCAGGACGAGCCGGCCCGCGTCGCGGGGCGCTTTGCCGGAGTGCGCCTGGGGATCGCGCGCGATGAGGTCTTCGGTTTCTACTATCCGGATGACCTGTTGGCGCTCGAACGGGCCGGGGCCGAACTGATCCCATTCAGTCCTCTTCACGATGGCGCCTTGCCGCCTGTCGACGGGCTCTTCATCGGCGGTGGGTTTCCCGAATGCCGCATGGCGGAGCTGGAGGGCAACCACATGATGCGTCAAGCGGTAGCGGATTTCGTCGCTGACGGGCGCCCCGTCTATGCCGAATGTGGCGGGCTGATGTACCTGTCACGTCGCATCGAGTGGGGCGACCAGAAGCGCTCCATGTGCGGAGCCCTGCAGGCCGATGTGCGCATGCATCCGCGCCCCCAGGGGCGTGGCTATGTTCGATTGCTAGAAACGGCGGCCTTCCCGTGGCCGAGATCATCGAGCGAGCAACCGTGGCCCGAGATCCGTGCCCACGAGTTTCATCATTCCGCGATCGTCGCCCCCGATCCGGCCTGGCGCTACGGGTATCGGGTCTTGCGCGGAGCTGGGATCGATGGGCGCCACGACGGTGTCGTTCACAAGGGTCTGTTGGCCTCGTACAGCCACCTGCGCGATGTTGGCGGGACCCGCTGGACCGAGCGCTTTCTGGCTCACGTCGCCGGCTAGCGGACCGGATGCGATGCGCCCTATCGGGCGCTGGTGGCCTTCGGGCACTGGCTGATCCGGGTTACACTGTGCTTACGGTCCCGGGTCGGCATTGGTATTGTCGGCCGCGGCCTGGCCCCTCCCCGAGCGACGACGGGCGCCGGGCTCGGCCGTTTCTTGGGACCGCTGAGGTCGAGCAACACCGAAAGAGAGGCGACCAGGCATGTTCAAGGTCACGGCAGCCGCCGCAGAACAGGTATTGAAGGCCGCGAAGCAGGGAGGTACCGAGGGCTTGTCACTGAGGCTGGCGGCAGCGCGGCAGGCCGACGGTTCGATCGATTATCGGATGGGTTTCGACGATGCCAGCGAAGAGGATATCCGGTTCACCGCCGATGGTGTGGATATCGTGATCGCGCCGGAGTTCATCCCTTTGCTCGAACAGGCGACATTGGACTATGTCGAGATAGAATCGGGTCAACATCATTTCATCTTCCTGAACCCCCTCGATGCGAGCTATGTCCCGCCACGAAGCGACTAGACCGCGGGACCATCCGTCGATCCCTCCCGGGCCGCGCATTTCCGCGGTAAGTCACCCGGGCCTGGATGAGGCGCGCTCGGCGATGGGGCCTGGCTTGTTCGGGTAGCCGGCCGTGCTCAAGCCGATTCGTCTGTTGCCGTCCCAGCTCATCGATCAGATCGCCGCCGGCGAGGTGGTCGAGCGCCCCGCGTCCGTTGCGAAGGAACTGATCGAAAACAGCTTGGATGCGGGCGCCGGCCGGATCGACATCGACGTGGAACAAGGAGGTATCAAGAGGTTGCGGGTTCGTGACGACGGGCACGGCATCCCTGCCGCCGAGCTGAGCTTGGCCTTGTCACGTCATGCGACCAGCAAGATCGTCGAGTTGTCCGACCTGGAGGGTGTCGCCAGTCTCGGGTTTCGAGGCGAGGCGCTGCCGAGCATCGCGTCCGTCTCGCGTTTGACGCTGACGTCGCGGGTCCGTGGTGCCGATTTGGCCTGGCAGGTGCAGAACGATGGCGCCGCCGATTTCGACCAGCCGAGACCGGTGGCGCATCCCGACGGGACCACGGTCGAGATCCGGGATCTCTTCTTCAATGTGCCGGCCCGGCGCAAGTTTCTGCGTACCGCCAAGACCGAGCTGGGCCACCTCGAGCAGGTCGCCCGATGTTTTGCATTGGCGCAGCCGGGGATCGCGCTGAGTCTGACGCATCAGGGCCGGGTCCTGTTCGATCTGCCGGCTGCGACAGATGCCGCGGCGATCAGGCAAAGGTTGGCCGACCTGCTCGGTTCGGGTTTCGTGGAGCAGGCCCTCGAGATCGATGAGCAGGCCGGAGACTTGTCTCTGCGCGGCTGGGTTGTGCGCCCGGCCTTCTCCCGGAGTCAAGGGGATCGGCAATTCTTCTTCGTCAACGGTCGTTTGGTGCGTGACCGGTTGGTGGCCCACGCCGTTCGCCAGGCCTTCAAGGATGTGCTGCACCATGGACGTCATCCGGCCTATCTGCTGCACCTCGCGATTCCGCCAGCATGGGTCGATGTCAATGTTCATCCAGCGAAACAGGAGGTCCGGTTTCGCGACGGGCGCCAGGTTCATGACTTTCTGAATCGGGCCTTGAGTCGGCGTCTTGCCGAAGGTGCGGCGCTCGGCATGGGAGCGCCAACGCTTGTCGGTGACGCTGAGCGGTCGCAACTAGGGGTGCCAAGCCTCGCGCTTCAGGCGCAGGAGGCTTGGCACCAGGCGGTGATGCCGCTGCGCATTCGGGATCGTCGCAGCGACTACCGGTTCAGCGATCTGGTGCAAGGTCCTGAGGCGCCGACCGCGGCGTCGGGTCCGGTGGAACGGACCGATGCCGGCGATGAAGGCATGCCTGATACGACGGCCGAGATGCCGCCGCTCGGGCTCGCAATCGCCCAGCTCCATGGTACCTATGTGCTGGCCCAGGCGGCCGATGGCTTGATCATCGTCGATATGCATGCGGCCCATGAACGCATCGGCTACGAGCGGCTGAAGTCGGCCTGGGCCACGGGTCGACTGACGAGTCAGCCGCTGCTGGTGCCGATCTCGGTTGCGGTCGACCCGAGTGCCGTGGCACTGGTCGAGTCCCAGCGTCTGCTCCTCGAGGACCTCGGGTTGGTCGTCGATCCCCTCGGCCGCGATCGGCTTGCCGTTCGGGCGATCCCGGCACTGCTGCGCGGGGCCGATGTCGGGCATCTCGTCCAGGATCTGCTCGCGGATCTGGCGGCTCATGGGGATCCTGGCCGTGTTCGCGACGAGATCCATCGCGTGCTGGCGACGATGGCCTGTCACCGAGCGGTCCGGGCCAACCGGCGGCTGACCCTGATCGAGATGAACGCCCTGCTGCGCGACATGGAGCGGACGGAGCGTTCAGACCAGTGCAATCACGGCCGACCGACCTGGATCAAACTGAGCCAGGCCGATCTCGATCGACTCTTTGCCCGTGGCCGATGAACGCGGCGAAACACCAGGTAGAGTAGGCGTGCGCGTGTCCAAAGCGGCCGCGTCACACCGTCACGCGGCGCCCGATCCCGCGGACCGGCCACTGGCGATCCTGCTGATGGGGCCGACAGCCGCACGCAAGACCGATCTGGCGGTGGAGCTCGCTTCGCGGTTGCCATGCGATATCGTCAGCGTCGATTCGGCGATGATCTACCGCGGGATGGACATTGGTACGGCGAAGCCCGGGCCGGCGATCCTTGCACGTGCGCCGCACCGCCTGATCGACATCGCAGACCCGGCGGAGCGCTATTCTGTTGCCCGGTTCCGTTCGCAGGCCCTGGCCGAGATGGCAGCGATCGCGGCCACCAGACGGATCCCGCTGCTGGTCGGCGGTACCATGCTGTACTTTCGAGCGCTGCAACAGGGTCTGTCGAGGCTCCCGGAGGCCGATCCGGGGGTTCGGGCCGGGCTCGATCAGCAGGCTCGGCTCATCGGTTGGGACGCGATGCACCGGCGTCTCGTCGCGCTCGATCCGGTCACCGCGGCACGGATCCACCCGAACGATCCGCAACGGATCCAGCGTGCCCTGGAGGTTCAGATCCTCACCGGGCGACCGATGAGCGAGCTGCTGGCCGCAGACAGAGCGGCGAACGTGTTACCTTATCGGCTGCTGAAATTGGTGCGGGCGCCGTCGGATCGGGTGGAGCTGCACGCGCGGATCGCACAGCGTTTCCAGCGAATGCTCGATGCCGGGTTCGTCGCGGAGGTCGAGAACTTGTTGGCCCGCGGGGATCTGTCGCCGGATCTGCCGTCCATGCGCTGTGTCGGTTATCGCCAGATGTTGAAATACTTGGCTGGCGAATATAGCTTCGGGACGATGGTCGAGCACAGCATCGCTGCGACCAGGCAGCTCGCCCGGCGTCAGTTGACCTGGTTGCGGGCTGAACCGGCTTGTCACTGGCTCAGCGACGAGGATCCCGTTTCGTCGGCCGTTGCCTTGATTGCCGGTTCCGGGGCGGTGCTGGCCGAATAGCCGCTTGATTGCTCGATTCGCGTCGGTGAACGAATTCAGTGGCGGACTCTCACAACGAAGGTCGTACAACAACAAGGAGTCATTTCATGTCCAAGGGTCAAAGCCTGCAGGACCCATTTCTCAATGCGCTGCGAAAGGAAAGGGTCCCGGTATCGATATTTCTCGTGAATGGAATCAAACTTCAGGGTCAGATCGAATCCTTCGATCAGTTCGTCGTCCTTTTGAAGAACAACGTCAGTCAGATGATCTACAAGCACGCCATCTCGACGGTCGTTCCGGCGCGTAACGTCAAACTGCCGTCAGCGCCGGAGGGCCATGTACCGGAACCAGGCAACCATTAGCGCCAACAATCAGGAGGCGATCCGGCGTCGTAGTGCCCGCACGCGATCCGGTTGGGCAGGTGTGGATGATTGCCGTTAGGACAGACGATGTTTGACCGTCCCGCCAGTGGGGAACGGGCCGTCCTCGTTCAGATCGATCTCGAAGGGCCGTTGGCTGGTGGCGATCGCGAGGAGCTCGTGCAGCTCGCGATCGCCGCCGGGGCTGAGTGCGTCGGTCTGCTGGGTGGCTCCCGCGCCACGCCCGATGCGCGTTTCTTCATCGGCGCCGGCAAGGCGGACGAGCTCAAGGCTTTGGTGGCTGAGACCGAAGCCGACTTGGTCATCGTCAATCACTCGCTGACCCCGGCGCAACAGCGGAATCTCGAGCGGCTCCTCGAACGCCGCGTCGTCGATCGGACCGGACTCATACTCGATATCTTCGCCCAGCGCGCCCGCTCGTTCGAAGGCAAGCTCCAGGTCGAGTTGGCCCAGCTTCGCCATTTGGCGACCCGGTTGGTGCGCGGCTGGACCCATCTCGAGCGCCAAAAGGGTGGCATCGGCCTGCGTGGGCCAGGCGAGACCCAGCTCGAGACCGACCGGCGGCTCCTCGACAAGCGTGTGGCAGGGTTACAGCGCCGCCTGCAGCGGATCGCCGTGCAGCGCGATCAGGGGCGGCGTGCGCGACGCAAGGCCGAGCTTCCGCTCGTTTCGCTGGTCGGCTACACCAATGCCGGTAAATCGACGCTGTTCAACCGCCTGACCGATGCCGGTGTGTACCAGGCGAACCAGCTCTTCGCGACGCTCGATCCGACGTTGCGACGGCTGACGATGCCATCCGGTCAGCCCTTGGTCCTCGCCGATACGGTGGGGTTCGTCGAGAACCTGCCTCACGAACTGGTCGCCGCCTTTCGGGCAACGCTCGAGGAGACCCGGACCGCCGATCTGTTGTTGCATGTGATCGATGCCGCGGCGCCAGAGCGCGATCGCCAGATCGCCGATGTCGTCGCGGTCCTCGCACAAATCGGCGCCGATTGCCTTCCTCGATTGCAGGTTTTCAACAAGATCGATCTGACTCAGGATCCCGAGCCTCGGTTGGAGTGCGATTCGAGCGGACGACCGGTGCGGGTCTGGTTGTCGGCGCAGGAGGGCGCGGGGCTCGACCTGCTGCGGACAGCAATCGATCGATTGTGTGGCGGGGATGTCGTTCACCGGCGTATTCACTTGGCCCCGGGTCAGGGCCGCCTGCGGGCCTGGCTGTTCTCTCATGCCCGGGTCACCAGCGATGACCCAAGTTCAGACGGCGGCTGGGATGTCGAGGTCACGATTCCACGGCTGGCCTTGCATCGGCTGCGCCATCAGGATCCAGAGGCCGCGGCGTCGCTCGATCGGACGTCGAACCACCCGCCTTCGGCGGTACGCCCCTAGGGAAGCGCCGAGCGAGTCAGCGCATCCCGCGAGGGGCGGGAACTCCGCCGCCTTCATCGCGATAAGCGACTGCAATACAAGGAAATCGGTTACCGCGCTCGCGACTTCCGTGCCGAAGTTTGGCCAGGAGGGCCGATCGATCAGCGTCTCCTTCGTCGCTGTGGATGCCCGCTTCGGTCCGGCGTGCCACCCGGCGCGGGTTTGCCCTCGATCTCCGGTCCCCCTAGAATGACGACCCTACAGTGTGTTCCCGAGAACAGGCGCGATGCCTGTCCGGCTCCTCGCCTCGATATCCGACCGACGCGGCGGCACTTTTCCCGGTCCTCGGTTGTCTTGAGTCAGGAGCGCCCGTACTCGGGCATCGGCAAGAAGCGATGGCGGCACGCCCCCGGCAGCGGGGAACAGCTACCTTGTCTCCAATAACGACCTTGATCGGTCACAGATTGCGGCGGAGTTACTATGGCGTGGAACGAGCCAGGCGGCGGTAAAGACCCCTGGGGCAACAAGGGAGGCGAACAGGGCGGGCCTCCCGATCTCGATGAAGTGGTGCGCAAACTTCAGCAGCGGCTCGGTGGCCTCTTTGGCGGCCAGGGCTCCGGGTCCGGTGGTGGTTTCAGTTCGATCGGTGGTGGCGGCGGCGGTGGCCTCAGCGGTCGCGTCATCGGCATCGGTGCCGCGATCCTGTTCGTGCTGTGGTTGGCGTCGGGTATCTATATCGTCAATCCGGCGGAACGGGGGGTCGTGCTTCGCTTCGGCGCTTACGCCGATACCACCGGGCCGGGGCCGCATTGGCATATTCCGTTCCCGATCGAGAGCGTGACCAAGGTCAATGTCGACGAGGTCTCGACCTTCACGCATCGCGCCTCGATGTTGACCCGCGATGAGAACATCGTCGAGCTGGAATTGACCGTGCAATCGAGGATTCAGGATGCCGCGGACTTCCTCTTCCAGGATCGCGATCCGCTGAAATCGATGCGCGATGCGACCGAGGCGGTGACCCGCACGACGATCGGAACCAGCCTGCTCGATTTCATCCTGACCGAAGGGCGCGGACCGATCTCGGCCCAGATCCAGCAGATGATTCAGGAGTTGATGAACGAATACCGTACCGGGCTCCTGATCACGGCCGTCAACATGCAGCCGGCTCGGCCGCCCGAGCAGGTTCGGGATGCGTTCGACGACGCGATCCGGGCCCGTGAAGACCGCGAACGCATCGAAAACGCGGCCGAGGCCTATGCCAACGAGATTCTGCCGCAGGCACGTGGTGAGGCCGCTCGTCTCGTTGCGGATGCACGGGCCTATCGCGATCGCGTGATTGCGGAGGCCGAAGGTGAGGCTTCACGGTTCGTGGCCGTGCTGACTGAATACGAGCGTGCCCCGATCGTGACGCGCGAGCGCCTCTACCTCCAGACGATGGAAGAGGTGTTGCGCAACAACAAGACGGTCTTGCTCGACGTTCCAGAGGGAAATAGTCTGATGTACCTGCCACTGGATCAGATTCTCCAGCATTCGCGCGGAACCACGGGGCAGTCGACCGCCGTGCAGGATGCCTTTGCTCCGCGCGTGACCCAGGATCCGGGATCCCAGCCGGAACGGACCGTGACCCGTGAACGGAGCGTGCGCTGATGAACCAACTCAAGGTATTTCTCCCGGTCGGGCTCGTCGCGTTCGGTCTGCTCTTCTACGCGTCGGTCTTCGTTGTCCAGGAACACGAGGTCGCGATCAAGCTGCGGCTCGGCGAGATCGTCGGGACCGACTACCAGCCCGGGTTGCATTTCAAGGTGCCGGTGTTGAACAACATCATGAAGTTCGACCGGCGGATCCAGACCCTCGATGCTCGTCCGCAGCGGTTCCTGACGCTCGAGAAGAAGGATCTGATCGTTGACTCCTTCGCCAAGTGGCGGATCGCCGATGCCGCGCAGTTCTTCCGCTCGACAGGCGGGGATGCCGATCGCATCGCCCGTCTGCTGTCGGAACGCATCAACACGGGGTTGCGTGATGAATTCGGCCGGCGGACCGTCCAGGAGGTGGTCTCGGAGGATCGCAAGGAGATGATGACGGAGTTGGCCCGGGAGATCGATCGACGAGCGTCGGACCTCGGTGTCGAGGTCGTGGATGTTCGGGTCAAGATGATCGATCTGCCGGCCGAGGTCAGCGAATCCGTATTCGCCCGCATGCGGATCGAGCGCGAGCGGGTCGCTCGTGACCTTCGGGCTCTCGGTTCCGAGGCGGCCGAGCGGATTCGCGCCGATGCCGACCGTCAGCGTACCGTAACCATTGCCGACGGCTACCGCGAATCCGAAGTGCTCCGTGGTGAGGGCGATGCGCGTGCAACCGAAATCTACGCCGCGGCCTTCGAGCTGAACCCGGACTTCTATTCCTTCTATCGCAGCCTGAATGCGTACCGCACGGCCTTCATGTCCGGCGACACCCTGATGGTGCTGCAGCCTGAATCGGACTTCTTCCGCTATTTCCGCGAAAACACAGCGCCCTGAGGTCGGTCGGCGCGCCTCGCGATCGGGCCGTTGCGTCCACTTGGGCGCAGCGGCCCAGCCGCATTTGGCGGTAGCCGGTCATTCCGTGTTTCGGGAGGGGCGGCCCGCCTTTCGGTGCCTTCGCGTCTGCAGGAGCGGTGCAGCCCTGTCGCCGGACGGTCTCTGTGAGTCCAAACGGTGATCGACCCTTGACGCCGCTGCTCCGGCCCATGGACAGGGCAAGGTATTTCTGAAATAGTTACCAGGTTTAGCATGGTTTCCCTCACCGAGCTGGACGCCGGGTTCCCGCCCTGGTCGCCTGGCTCGACCTGTTCATGGTCACGGGGAATCCCGCGCGCCCAGGTATAAGGATAAGAATGACTGGCGCGATTCGGTCGCCTTGGGCGGGTGTTAGGCTGGTCCTCGCCCGACCTCCGGGTCCTTCGATGATTCGAGAACCGTGACTTGATGTATGTGGCAGGAACTGCTGATAGTGCTGGCCCTTCTTCTGGTGATCGAGGGCATCTTTCCGTTTCTGGCCCCTGGGCGGTTTCGCGCGGCCTTGTTGGAGTTGGCGAAGGCCGATGATCGGCTGTTGCGGATAACGGGTCTGATCAGCATGCTGGTCGGCGTCGGTTTGCTCTACCTTGTCAAGTGAGAGGTGTCGATGGACGAGGAGCGCTGGTTGCTACCCGTCGGTATCGAGGAGATTCTGCCGCCGCAGGCCGAGGCCGTGGAATTTTTGCGGCGTACGCTGCTGGATCTCTATCGCAGCTGGGGCTACGAATTAGTCATTCCGCCGTTTCTCGACTATCTGGATTCGCTGTTGACCGGGACCGGGCAGGATCTCGATCTGCAGACCTTCAAACTGACGGATCAGGTCTCGGGTCGTTTGCTCGGTATCCGCGCCGATATGACACCGCAGGTTGCTCGTATCGACACGCACCAGCTTCGCCGCGAAGGACCCAGCCGGCTATGCTATCTGGGTACGGTGCTGCGGACTCGGTCCGACGGGTTTGCGGCGAGCCGCAGCCCGCTGCAGGTGGGTGCGGAGATCTTCGGCCACGCGGGCCCCGAGAGCGATGTCGAGATCTTGCGCCTTTTGATGCTCACGCTCGCGGCGGCCGGAATCGATTCGGCGTACCTGGATCTTGGACACGTCGGCATCTTCCGCGGCTTGGCCCGCGAGGCTGGGCTCGACCGCAGGCAGGAGATGGCCCTGTTCGACGCGCTGCAACGCAAGGCGTTGCCGGAGATCGAGGAGCTGATCGTATTGGCCGGGGTCTCTGGAGAGCCGGCCCGTCGGTTGCTGGGGCTCGCGGAGCTCTGTGGCGAGGCTGCGCTGGACCGTGCAGCGACCCTGCTGTCCGGGGCTGGCGCGCCGGTGCGCTCCGCCGTCGACTATCTTCGGCGGGTCGCGGATGAACTGCACGGATGGCTGCCCGACGTGCCGGTTCATTTCGACCTGGCCGAACTGCGTGGTTATCACTACAAGACAGGTGTCGTTTTTGCGGCCTTCGTGCCGGGCTGGGGGCAGGAGATCGCACGTGGAGGGCGCTACGACGACATCGGCCGTGTCTTCGGGCGAGCCCGTCCGGCGGTCGGGTTCAGTGCCGATGTCAAAGGTTTGCTGCGTCATGGCCGGCCGGCGCCCGCGGCCATGCCTGGAGCGGTGTTGGCCCCATGGTCGGCTGACCCGGATCTGCAAGATGTCGTAGCCCGGTTGCGCCGCGCCGGGCGTCGGGTCGTGGCCGAGCTGCCAGGGCCCACCAATACGCGCGCACCCTTGGGCTGCACGGAAAGACTTGTTCGCAAGGATGGGCAATGGCTATTGGCTCCCTGTGAGTGACCGGACGGAAAGAGAAGCGATGGGCAAATTTGTTGTGGTGATCGGCACCCAATGGGGTGACGAGGGTAAGGGTAAGGTCGTCGATCTGTTGACGGATCAGGCCGAGGCCGTTGTGCGGTTCCAAGGTGGCCATAACGCTGGGCATACCTTGGTGATCGGCGGCCATAAGACCGTCTTGCACCTGATCCCCTCCGGTGTCTTGCGCGACGATGTCTTGTGCCTTGTCGGAAACGGCGTGGTGCTGTCGCCGACCGCGCTGTTCGAAGAGCTGCTGATGCTCGAGCAAACCGGTGTGCCAGTGCGCGAGCGTTTGCGTATCAGTGCCGCCTGTCCCTTGATCCTGCCCTATCATATCGCGCTGGACCAGGCGCGCGAACGGGCGCGCGGGCAGCGGGCGATCGGTACCACGGGTCGCGGCATCGGTCCGGCCTACGAGGACAAGGCGGCACGGCGCGGGATCCGGCTCGGGGAGTTGCTCGATGCCGAGCACTTCAAGGAACGCTTGCGCGAGGTCCTCGACTATCACAACTTCACGCTGGTCAACTACTTTCAGGCCGACGCGCTCGATTATCAGCGGGTGCTCGATGAGGCGCTGGCGCAGGCGGCCGCGTTGGCGCCATTGGTCGCTGACATACCGGGTATCCTGCACGATTTGCGCGCCGGCGGAAGAAACGTCTTGTTCGAAGGCGCTCAAGGCGCGCTGCTGGATATCGATCATGGCACCTACCCGTACGTGACCTCATCGACGACGACTGCTGGCGGCGCGGCGAGTGGCAGTGGTGTCGGCCCGCGCGATCTGGATTATGTTCTCGGAATCGTCAAGGCATACACGACGCGAGTCGGGAGCGGTCCCTTCCCGACCGAGCTGTTCGATGCCGTTGGCGAGCATCTCGGTACGCAGGGTCATGAGTTCGGCGCAACGACCGGCCGCCGCCGTCGTTGTGGCTGGCTCGATATGGTGTCGTTGAAGCGGTCTTTCGCGTTGAACAGCGTGACCGGTATCTGCATCACCAAATTGGATGTGCTCGACGGCATGGAGACGATCAAGCTGTGCGTCGCGTACGATCTGCACGGGGAAGAATTGGCGGCGCCGCCGGTTGGGGCCGATCTGCTGGCCGAATGCCGGCCACGATTCATCGAGCTGCCTGGCTGGAAGACATCGACGGTCGGTGCGCGTTCTCTCGACGACCTGCCGGAACAGGCCCGGGACTATCTACGCACCATCGAAGAGATGAGTGGGTTGCCGATCGATATCATCTCGACCGGGCCGGACCGTGAAGAAACCATCGTGCTGCGGCATCCGTTCGATGTGAACCTTGACGCGATCGGGTAAGGCTCGGTACCATTCGGCGCTTATGTCCGAAGGGTTACCTGAAGATATCGATTGGCTGCGCGCGGTCAAGAGCGGGCTCGTCCTCGAAGGGGTCTTGCCTCTCGTCGATCTGCCGAGGCTGCGCGAAGCGCTCTATGGTCGGGTCGAGGGCATGCTGTGCTATTCGATCGCGTTCGAGCGCGACCAGGCGGGGAGGGCGCTGATTCGCGGGAGGCTTTCAACGGCCTTGCGGCTTGAATGCCAGCGATGTCTCGGGCCGATGGCGCAGCCGGTCGACGTCGAGCTGATGGTGGTCCTGGTGACGGCGGAGTCGTCTCTCGAGGCACTGCCGGAAGAGTATGATCCGCTCGTGGTCGAGGGCGGCTCGGTTCGACTTCGAGACCTCATCGAGGACGAGTTGCTGCTGGCGATTCCGCTGGTCCCGCGACATCCGCTCGGCCAATGTGCTGATCCGGGATTGGCCGAAGGCGACCTGTCGTCCCGCGACGGGGCGCGGCCAAATCCTTTTGCGGTGCTTGCCGGTTGGCGGCGGCACCCGTCCAACTGAAGACTTCTTAACGGAGGCCGCCGCTATGGCAGTCCAACAAAACCGGAAGACCCCTTCGAAACGGGGCATGCGGCGTTCGCACGATGCGCTGTCGAAGCCGACGCTGTCGACCGATCCCACCACGGGTGAGACTCATCGGCGCCATCACGTTTCGCCGGACGGTTTCTACCGTGGTCGCAAGGTTGTCGATAAAGGCGACGAATGAGATCCCCTCGACCGAGAGGTTTTTGAGTAACACCTTGGAAGGCCTGCCCATGCCTCGAAAGCCTGCCCGAGTGGTCGTGTCTTGAGCGCGCGCCTGACCATAGCCCTCGATGCGATGGGCGGCGATTACGGTCCCAGTGTCGTAGTGCCGGCCGCACTCGATTACTTGGCCAAGACGCAGGGCATCGCATTGATCCTGGTCGGCCAGGAGGCCTTGATTGCGAAGGAGCTCGCGGGGGTCCGCCACGACGAGCGTCTGGCGATCCATCATGCTTCGCAAACGGTGGGCATGGACGAGCCGCCGTCGAAGGCCTTGCGCACGAAGAAGGATTCGTCGATGCGTGTGGCCATCGAGCTGGTCAAGAGCGGTGTGGCCCAGGCCTGCGTGAGTGCTGGTAATACCGGCGCACTGATGGCGACGGCGCGCTTCGTGCTGAAGACCTTGCCCTTCGTCGACCGTCCCGCGATCATCACGGCCGTCCCGTCGCAGCACGGCTCGACCCATCTGTTGGACCTCGGGGCCAATGTCGATTGCACGGCGATCCAACTGTTTCAGTTCGCCGTGATGGGCAGCGAGCTGGTGACCGCTGTCGAGGGGTTGGCGGCGCCGAAGGTCGGTCTGCTGAATATCGGCGAAGAGGAGATCAAGGGCAACGAGCAGGTGAAGCGGGCCCATGAACTGCTCGTGGCGAGCCACCTGAACTATGTCGGTTACGTCGAAGGCGACGATATCTACCTCGGCGACGTCGACGTGGTGGTCATGGATGGATTCGTCGGGAATGTCGCTCTGAAGACGAGCGAAGGCGTGGCGAAGCTGCTGGCTCGCCGTCTCGGCAACAGTTTCAAGAAGAACTGGGCCACACGGTTGGCCGGTTTGGCGGCCCTCCCGGTGCTCAACCGTTTTCGTCAGACCTCGGACCCCCGTCGCTATAACGGTGCCAGCTTGCTCGGCCTGCGCGGTATCGTGATCAAGAGTCACGGTGGCGCGGATCGGATCGCGTTCGAGAATGCCATCCGCATCGCCGAGAAGGAGATCCACTCCAACGTGCCAGAACGGATTGCGATGCAGGTGGCGAGCCAGCTCGATGATGGCCGGAAAAGGGCCGCCGGATGACCGTCTATACACGTATCCTCGGGACGGGCGGCTATCTCCCCGATCGTGTGGTGACGAATGCCGATCTCGAGAGGACGGTCGACACCTCGGATGCCTGGATCGTCGAGCGCACCGGAATACGCACGCGTCATGTCGTTGCCGCGGACGAGACCTGCTGTGATCTGGCCGAGCAGGCAGCGCGTCGAGCGCTGAGCGCCGCCCAGCTCGATCCGGGTGATATAGACCTGATCGTGGTGGCGACGACGACACCCGATCAGACCTTTCCCAGCACCGCCTGCCTATTGCAGCAGCGTCTCGGAATCCGCGGTTGCCCAGCCTTCGACGTGCAGGCCGTATGCACGGGTTTCGTCTATGCGTTGTCGATCGTCGACAAGTTCATCCGCACGGGCAGTGCCCGTTGTGCCCTCGTGGTCGGTGCCGAGACCATCTCGCGGATCTTGAACTGGGAAGATCGTGGCACCTCGGTGCTGTTCGGTGACGGCGCGGGCGCGGTCGTCGTTGGTGCGGCCTCGGCACCGGGTGTCGTCTCGACGCACCTCCACGCCGATGGCGCCTTCAAGGAACTCCTTCAGGTACCGGCGGGTATTGGGAACGGTGGTGCTGGATCCCCGTACATGGAGATGAAAGGCAACGAGGTCTTTCGGATGGCCGTGACCATCCTCGGGCGCATCGTCGACGAGGCCTTGGAAGCCAACGGCATGGCTCGGTCCGAGCTCGACTGGTTGGTTCCGCACCAGGCGAATATCCGCATCATCCAGGCGACTGCGCGAAAGTTGAACCTTCCGATGGAGCGCGTCGTCGTGACCGTCGGTCAACATGGCAACACGTCGGCTGCATCGGTGCCTCTCGCATTCGACCAGGCGGTCCGCGATGGTCGCATTCAACGCGGCCAGACCGTATTGATGGAGGCCTTCGGCGGCGGGTTCACTTGGGGTTCGATCCTGTTACGTTATTGATCCGGCCAGATCCAGACCATGGCGTCATCACTCGCTTTTCTATTTCCAGGTCAAGGTTCGCAGTCCGTCGGGATGCTGAAGGCATTGGCGGCCGCGTGGCCGGTCGTTGGCGAGACCTATGCCGAGGCGTCCGATGTCCTCGGCTACGATCTTTGGCACCTGGTCGACGAAGGTCCGAAATCGGAACTCGATCGCACCGCGGTGACCCAGCCGGCGATGCTTGCGGCCGGGGTAGCCGTCTGGCGAGTCTGGCGGAGTGCGGGTGGACCTTGGCCGATCTGCGTCGCCGGCCATAGCCTTGGCGAATACAGTGCGCTGGTGGTGGCCGAAGCGATCGACTTCCGTGACGCCGTAGCCTTGGTCGCTGAGCGCGCCCGCGCGATGCAGTCCGCGGTGCCGCCTGGGGACGGGGCGATGGCCGCGATCATCGGGTTGTCGGACGCGGAGGTTGTTGATCTGTGTGCGACTCAGGCCCGCGGAGAGGTGCTCGAAGCCGTCAATTTCAATGCCCCGGGGCAGGTCGTGATCGCCGGCACCAAGGCCGCCGTCGACCGAGCCGTGGTCGCCGCCAAGCCCGCCGGGGCCAAGCGAGCCTTGCCATTGCCCGTCAGCGTTCCGTCGCATTGCGCCTTGATGCGGCCGGCGGCCGAGGCACTCGTCGGGCCTTTGGCATCGATTCCGGTTGCCGCGCCGCGCATCCCGGTGCTGCATAATGTGACAACGGCGCCCGAGTCGGCGCCCGACCGGATTCGTGAGCTCTTGGTCCGGCAACTCTTCAGCCCAGTCCCCTGGGTCGGGACGATGGAGCGTTTGGCGAAACAGGAGTCGGTGACGCTGGCGGTCGAGTGTGGCCCTGGTAAGGTGTTGACCGGTCTCAGTAAACGTGTGGAGCCGGCGGTGCCGACGCTGCCGGTCTATGACCCCGATACACTTGCGTCCGCGCTGGAGGTGGTCAATGCGGCTTGATGGTGAGATTGCGCTGGTCACTGGGGCCAGCCGCGGGATTGGTCGAGCGATTCTCCTCGAGCTCGCGTCGCGGGGGGCGGCCGTGGCGGGCACGGCAACCACCGAAGCTGGTGCGTCGGGTATCGCCGAGCGCTTGTCCTTGGCTGGCTACACCGGTCTCGGCCTGGTGCTCGATGTCGCCGATCAAGCCTCGTGCGAGACCGCGGTCGAGCGCGTGGCGACGGCCCTCGGTGCGCCGACGATCCTGGTCAACAACGCCGGTATCACTCGTGACAACCTGCTGATGCGCATGAAGGACGACGAGTGGTCGACGGTGATCGAGACGAATCTGACTTCGGTGTACCGACTCTGCAAGGCCTGTCTTCGGCCAATGACCAAGGCCCGCAAAGGCCGAATCGTCAATGTCGCGTCGGTGGTCGGGGCGACGGGCAATGCGGGACAGACGAATTACGCGGCGGCCAAGGCGGGCATGGTCGGTTTCACCAAGTCGTTGGCCAGGGAAGTCGGCTCGCGCGGCGTCACTGTGAACTGTATCGCCCCCGGTTTTATCGATACCGACATGACCCGTGAGCTGCCCGATGCCCAGCGCGGCGAACTGCTCAAGGGGATCCCGTTGGGCCGGCTCGGGCAGGCCGACGAGATCGC
Organism: Thioalkalicoccus limnaeus; assembly: GCF_041197575.1. NCBI lineage: Bacteria > Pseudomonadati > Pseudomonadota > Gammaproteobacteria > Chromatiales > Chromatiaceae > Thioalkalicoccus > Thioalkalicoccus limnaeus. The sequence goes on from NZ_JBDKXB010000001.1 coordinate 240,086, forward strand.
TGCGGCGGTGGCCTTTCTGGTGTCGCCGGCGGCCGGGTACATCACCGGAGAGACTTTGCATGTCAACGGCGGAATGTATATGGCCTGAGATCTCGATGCGCGACGCCGGAGCAGCGGCGTGGCGCGACGCGCGCGTCGCCAGCAGGTTTCAACTGTCGAGCTCCCCGCGCCGTCAGGTTAAGCTATTTGTATCAGTCGCTTAAGCCTGCTGCGCGATAAGGCTGGCGCCTTTCATCGGGCGCCGAATGTCACTAGAATACCCCGGACCCGAGCTGCGGGTTTTGGCCTTCCAAATTGATGAGGATTCATTGCAATGAGCAGCGTCGAAGACCGAGTGCGTAAGATCGTTGTCGAGCAACTGGGGGCGAAGGAGGAGGATGTGACCCCTGAAGCATCGTTCGTCGATGACCTGGGCGCCGACTCCCTGGACACCGTGGAATTGGTGATGGCCCTCGAGGAAGAGTTCGAAACTGAGATCCCCGACGAGGATGCGGAGAAGATTACGACCGTTCAGCAGGCGATCGACTATATCAATGCGCATCTAGGTTGACGACCTCGCCGCAAGGGCCGCGCCTCGGCTTGATTGAAGCCGGCCCGACGACACGCGCCACCGGCGGTTGCCGCGCGCCGAGAACCGCGACAGGTCCGCGGGCGGGACGGCCGACCAAATATCCGATGGGCAGTCTCTGCTCCACTTCGACGCGCTGATCGCAAAGGCCGGTCGCGCGCGTCACGATTCGATCTCAGGTGAATCACATGGCAACAAGAAGGGTAGTGGTGACTGGATTGGGCCTTGTGTCCCCGGTCGGTCTGGATGTGCGATCTGCGTGGGAAAACATCCTGGCTGGCCGCAGTGGTATCCAGCCCATTACCCATTTCGATATCGCCCCATTCAGTACCCGCTTTGGCGGTCCGATCTATGGGTTCGATCCGACGCCCTATATCTCGAAGAAGGAGCTTCGCAAGATGGATCGCTTCATCCATTACGGCATCGCCGCGGGCTCGCAAGCCATCGAGGACTCGGGTTTGGAGATCACCGAAGCCAATGCTCGCCGCATCGGGGTCGCGGTCGGATCCGGTATCGGCGGTATCGGCGGTATCGAAGCGAATTACGAGGCCTACCGTACCGGTGGGCCGCGCAAGATTTCGCCGTTCTTCGTCCCCGCCAACATCATCAACATGGTGGCTGGCGATCTGTCGATCAAGTACGGGCTCAAGGGTCCGAACTACTCGATCGTGTCCGCGTGCAGTACGGGTTCGCACAATATCGGTGAGGCAGCCTTGATGATTCGCCATGGGATCGTCGATGTCATGGTCGCCGGCGGGGCCGAGATGGGTACGACCCCGGTGGGGCTCGGAGGCTTTGCCGCGGCGCGCGCCCTATCGACGCGAAACGATGATCCCGAAGGGGCCAGTCGTCCGTTCGATAAGGACCGCGATGGGTTCGTGTTGAGCGATGGCGCCGGGGTCGTCGTCCTCGAAGAGTACGAGATGGCCAAGGCCCGGGGTGCCAAGATATACGCAGAACTGGTCGGCCTCGGCATGAACTCGGATGCGTACCACATGACGGCGCCATCGGAGAATGGTGAAGGTGCGTGCGATTGCATGCTGTTGGCGATCAAGGACGCCGGACTCGACGTGACCGATATCGATTACGTGAATGCCCATGGCACCTCGACGCCGGCCGGCGACATCGCCGAGACCCGGGCGATCAAGGCCGCCTTCGGTGACCACGCCTACCAACTCGCGGTCAGTTCGACGAAATCGATGACCGGGCACATGCTGGGCGCCGCTGGCAGTGCCGAGGCCATCTTCAGCATCCTCGCGATTCGCGATCAGGTGGCGCCGCCGACGATCAACTACCAGACGCCGGACCCCGATTGCGACCTCGACTATGTGCCGAACACGGCGCGCGAGATGCGGTTGGACGTGGTGCTCAGCAACTCGTTCGGCTTCGGCGGCACCAACGGCACATTGGTGTTCCGTCGCGTCTGACCTCTGGCCGCTCTGCGGTCTCGCCGTGGTCGGGGCGCCGCTGCGAACCTGGGTCGATGGCGTCCCCGATGATCGGGTGTCGGTCTTCGATCGCGGCCTTCATTATGGCGATGGCCTGTTCGAGACATTTCGCGTGCAACATGGCCGGCCGTGTCTATGGCGGGATCATCGGCGGCGCCTCGCGTTGGGCGCCCAGCGGCTGGGATTGCCCGATTTGGACACGGACCGATTGCTGGCCGAGGTCCGGGCGCTGTCCGCAGATCGGCCCTTGGCCGTGGTCAAGCTCCTGGTGACGCGTGGCGATGGCGGGCGCGGTTATCGTCCGTCCCGCGATGCCCGGCCTCGACGGATCCTGAGCCTCTACCCGTGGCCCGACCACCCACCGGCCTGGTCGGCGCAGGGTGTCGATGTGATCCTGTGCCAGACCTCGGTGAGCGAACAACCGCGACTTGCGGGAATCAAACATCTCAACCGGCTGGAGCAAGTGCTGGCGCGGGACGAATGGGATGATCCGGCGATCGCGGAGGGATTGATGGCGGATGCCGATGGACGGCTTGTCGGCGGTACGATGAGCAATCTGTTTCTTGTGCTCGGGGATCGCCTCGTCACCCCGTCGCTGGACCGGGCGGGGGTCGCCGGTACCGTCCGCGCGGCCGTGATTCGCGAGGCGCCGGCGCTGGGATATGTGATCGTCGAAAGGGGCGTCGAATTGGCCGACCTGTTCGCCGCCGATGGCGCCTTTTTGACCAACGCCCTCATCGGTTGCTGGTCGATTCGCCGGGTCGGCGGCCGCGACCTCGGGCAGGCTCCACTGCTCGTTGCCCTGGCGTCGTCGATCCGCCGGCTCGCAGCGACCCCGGATTGATGTCAGACATGAAGCGACGTTCGCTGATGCTTTGGGTCGCGGTGCCGATTCTGCTCGTCGGGGTCGCCATCGGCCTGCTGAGCCTCGACCATCGGCTGTTCGTGAACCGGCCCTTGCCGCCGAACACGAGCGAACCCTATTTCGAGATCCCGCGCGGGGCCTCGCTGCGCCAAATCGCGGAGCAGTTGGTCGCCGAGGGCTATCTGACCGAACCTTATCGATTTCTTGCGCTTGCCCATCTCTCGGGTCACGCCGGGCGCCTGAAGGCCGGGGAATACGCGTGGGGCGAGGGGACGACACCCCGGGCCTTATTGGAACGGCTGACCACCGGTCGTGTGGTCCAGCACTCGATCACCCTTGTCGAAGGATGGACCTTCCGGCGGGTTCGCGACGCCTTGGCGGTGGACGAGCGTTTGACCGGCGAGCTCGCTCAGTTGACGGATCAGCAGATCATGGCCCGGCTCGGGCGGCCGGACCAGCATCCAGAGGGTCTGTTCTTTCCGGATACCTATCTGTTCACGCGGGGTACGCCTCGAATCCAGATCCTGCAGCGTTCACTGGAGCGCATGGACCAGGTTCTGGCCGAGGAATGGGCGCGTCGGACGCCGGATCTTCCGCTCGCGACGCCCTACGAGGCGCTGATTCTGGCCTCGATCGTCGAGCGCGAAGCCGCCTTGGCGTCGGAGCGGGCCGAGATCGCCGGAGTGTTCGTGCGCCGGCTCAGGATCGGAATGCGGCTGCAGGCGGATCCGACGGTGGTCTATGGCCTCGGCGATGAGTTCGAGGGTCGCCTGCGGCGCGTCCACCTGCGTGACGACAACCCCTATAATACCTATGTCCGCGCGGGTTTACCGCCGACCCCGATCGCGCTGCCGGGGCGCGCGGCGATCGCTGCGACACTCGATCCGGCCGACGGCGAGACCCTCTACTTCGTCGCGCGCGGCGATGGCAGCCACCATTTTTCGAGGACGCTGAGTGAACATAATCAGGCCGTCCGGCGCTATATCCTCGGCCAGGAATGACCTGGTCGGGGCATTCGTCGTCAGTCGATGAACGAGCGAGGACGTTTCATCACGCTCGAAGGGATCGAAGGGGCTGGGAAGTCGACGCAGGCCGCGGTGGTCTGTGATCTGCTCACCGAACAGGGCCGCGACCTGGTGCGCACGCGCGAACCGGGCGGAACCGAGATGGCCGAGCGAATCCGAACCCTGCTGCTCGATCCTGCGCATCAGGGGATGTCGGCAGAAGCCGAACTTCTCCTGCTGTTCGCGGCCCGCGCCGAACACCTGGCGCGTACCATACGGCCGGCGCTGGCGGCCGGTCGCTGGGTCGTCTGTGATCGCTTCACCGATGCCACCTATGCCTACCAGGGCGGCGGTCGCGGCCTGGACAGCGCGGTCATCGGCTGCCTCGAGAAGCTGGTGCAAGGATCGTTGCGACCCGACTTGACCCTGTTGCTCGACCTGCCTGTGGCCGTCGGGTTGGCGCGCACGCGCGGGCGCGCCGCGTTGGACCGCATCGAGACCGAGAACGAGGAGTTCTTCGATCGGGTGCGCGAGCATTACCGGCAGCGCGCGAGGCTCGAACCGGCCCGGATCCGGCTGATCGATGCGGGCGCGGATCTGACAGCCGTGACGGGATCGGTGCGCAGGGTGCTCTCCGAATACCTGGCCTGCTGTGATTGACGGGCCGGCCGCTACAGGTGGTCAGGGCGCGGTCGATGGGGTTTCGGCTTTTCCCCATCGACCTCCGCCTTGGACCCTGCCCGCATGGAGCGCCCTGATCCGAGCCCACCGGGCCGACCGGATGCCGCATGCGTTGCTGATCACGGGACCCGCCGGTATCGGAAAAGGGGTCTTCGCCAGGGCCCTGGCCGAGGCCTTGCTCTGCGTCGCTGCAACGGACGAGGGGGTGGCCTGCGGTGGCTGCCCCGAGTGCCGCCTGTTGGCCGCTGGGAATCATCCGGACGGCCTGTGGGTCGGCCCCGATCCGGATGCCAAGAGCCCGGAGATCCGCGTCGACGTCATTCGCGACCTGATCGATCGGGAGGGATTGACGTCGCATCGGGGGCGATACAAGATCGTTGTGATCCAACCAGCGCATCAACTCAATCGTGCGGCGGCCAACAGTCTGCTTAAGACCCTGGAGGAGCCGTCAGCGAGCACCCTGATGCTGCTGGTCAGCGAGGCGCCCGGTCGTTTGGCGGCAACGGTGCGCAGCCGCTGTCAACGGATCCTCCTGCCGCTGCCGCACGAGGATCTTGGTCGCAAGTGGCTGGCCGGTCGGGCCAAGGGCGCGGATGCGCGGCTTCTGTTGCGTCTCGCGCATGGGGCACCGTTCGGCGCACTGGCGCTGCTCGAAGATGGCTTGCTCGAACGCCGCGACGCCCTCTTCGAGGGTTTTGTCGAGGTCCTGAACGGCGTCCGTGACCCGATCGCCGAGGCCGAAGCTTGGAACATCTCGGACGCAAGGCTATCATGCGAGTGGTTGGCTGGATGGATCAGCGACATCCTGCGGCTCGCGGCGGCCCCGGATCCTCGTCATCTTGCTCATCCGGACAAGGCCGAGTCCTTGGCGGAGCTGGTGCCAAGGATCGACCTGAGATCGGCGCATCGCTATTTGCAGGACGTCTACCGTGCCGGTGCGCTGGCTGGAACCACGGTCAACAAACTTTTGCTTCTGGAGTCGCTTTTGATCGGCCTTGCGAACCTGCGCCGACCCCGGTGTTGAATGGAAACGAGTTCCTTCGGTAGCCAACAGCGGATCCTGAGCTTCGCGATCCGCGATAAACAGGCGTTGTTTCAAGCCTTCATGCCTTTTGTCGAGAATGGTGGGCTTTTCATTCCGACCACGAAGCGTTATCAACTCGGCGATGAGATCTTCCTGCTCCTGCAACTGATGGACGAGCCGGAGCGGATCCCGGTCGCGGCCAAAGTCGTCTGGGTCACGCCCCCCGGCGCCGAAGGCAATCGTGTCGTCGGGGTCGGTGTGCAGTTCAGCGACCAGGACAAGGGGCTTGCACGCCGAAAGATCGAGGAATATCTGGCCGGCCTGTTGAACGCGGAACGTCCAACCCACACGATGTGATCGACAGCGGCGTTTCGCGGCCTTCACCGGCGACCTTTCCATCACCGCGTCGGCGCGGCCCCTTGCGATCATGTTTGCCGATTCACATTGTCATCTCGACTGCATAGACCTGAGTCCCTACGGCGGCGAGTTCAGCGGCCTCGTCGCGGCCGCCGAGCGGGCCGGTGTCACCCGAATGTTGTGCGTGGCGATCGACCTGCGCCGGTTTCCGGCGATGCGCGCGCTGGTCGACCCCTATCCGCGAGTGCTGGTATCTGTCGGGGTGCATCCGAATGCACCGGATGACCAGGAACCATCCGCCGACGAGCTGATGGCCATGGCGGCCGATCCGCGTTGTGTCGCGATCGGGGAAACCGGCCTCGATTTCTTTCGTGACAAAGGTGATCCGGGTTGGCAGCGGGTGCGCTTTCGGCGCCATATCGAGGTCGCCAGGGCGATCCAGAAGCCGCTGATCGTGCATACCCGGTCGGCCCGGGACGACACGTTGCGGTTGCTCATCGAGGGGCGCGCCGACGAGATCGGCGGCGTGATGCATTGTTTTACCGAAGACTGGGACATGGCGAGACGCGCGCTCGATCTTGGATTCCATATCTCGTTCTCCGGCATCGTCACCTTTCGCAATGCGGCCGAGTTGCGCGAAGTCGCGCGCCGCGTGCCGCTCGATCGACTACTGATCGAAACCGATGCCCCCTATCTGGCCCCGGTGCCCCACCGTGGCCGACCGAACGAGCCCAAGTACCTCCCGGCCGTGGCGCAGTGCATTGCCGACCTGCGCGGCCTCGATCGGGACGAGGTCGCGCGGCGCACAAGCGACAACTATCAGCGCTTGTTCGGTGACATCGGCGCGGGTCCACTTTAAGACAACCACCAGGAACAGCTACCACGATGCCCCAATATCGCTCGCGCACCACGACTCATGGCCGCAACATGGCCGGCGCCCGCGCGCTCTGGCGCGCCACTGGGATGAAGGACGGCGACTTCGACAAACCCATCATTGCAGTTGCCAATTCGTTCACGCAGTTCGTCCCCGGTCACGTCCACCTGAAGGACTTGGGGCAACTGATCGCCCGCGAGATCGAGCGGGCTGGCGGCGTCGCCAAGGAGTTCAACACCATCGCGGTCGACGATGGCATCGCGATGGGTCACGCCGGGATGCTCTATTCCCTCCCGTCGCGCGACATCATCGCCGACTCGGTCGAATACATGGTCAATGCCCATTGCGCCGATGCGTTGGTGTGTCTGTCGAACTGCGACAAGATCACCCCCGGTATGCTGATGGCGGCATTGCGGTTGAACATCCCGACGGTCTTCGTGTCCGGTGGTCCGATGGAGGCCGGCAAGGTGATCCGCGGCGGGCAGGAGCGACATCTGGACCTGGTCGATGCGATGATCGCGGCGGCCGATTCGGCCCAGACCGACGAACAGGTTGCCGAGCTGGAACGCTCGGCCTGCCCGACCTGTGGATCCTGTTCCGGGATGTTCACGGCCAATTCGATGAATTGCCTGACCGAGGCGTTGGGGCTGAGTCTGCCGGCGAATGGCTCGCTGCTCGCGACCCACCGCGCGCGCGAGGCGCTGTTCCTCGAAGCCGGGCGTTTGGTCGTCGAGCTCGCCAAACGGTATTACGATCACGATGACGAGCAGGTGCTGCCACGGGCCATCGCGTGTCGCGATGCCTTCGAGAATGCAATGAGTCTCGATATCGCGATGGGCGGCTCGACCAATACGGTCCTGCATCTGCTTGCGGCCGCGCACGAGGCTGGCGTGGATTTCACGATGGCCGATATCGACCGGCTCAGCCGCCGGGTGCCGAACCTGTGCAAGGTCGCGCCGGCGACGTCCTTGTATCACATGGAGGACGTCCATCGCGCCGGCGGCGTCTTCGGGATCCTCGGTGAACTGGACCGGGCCGGTCTGATCCATCGCGCGGTGCCGACCATCCATAGCCCGTCGCTCGGCGAGGCGCTCGATCATTGGGACCTCGCGCGCACCGACGACGAGGCCGTCCGGCGGCGCTATCTCGCGGCGCCCGGTGGTGTGCCGACGCAGGTTGCCTTCAGTCAGGACCGTCTGTGGGAGACACCGGACATCGATCGGACGAGCGGCTGTATCCGCGATCTCGAGCACGCCTACAGCCGCGATGGCGGGCTCGCGGTCCTCTACGGCAACCTCGCCGAACAGGGCTGCATCGTCAAGACCGCTGGTGTCGATCCAGACAACCTGATCTTCAGCGGTCCGGCGCGGATCTTCGAGAGCCAGGAGGCGGCCGTAGCCGGCATCCTGGGCGGCGAGGTCGAGGCCGGCGATGTGGTCGTGATCCGTTACGAGGGGCCAAAGGGCGGGCCTGGTATGCAGGAGATGCTCTATCCGACCAGCTACCTGAAGTCGAAAGGACTCGGCAAGGCGTGCGCGCTGATCACCGACGGCCGTTTCTCCGGCGGTACCTCGGGGCTGTCCATCGGCCATGTGTCTCCCGAGGCGGCCGAAGGCGGGCTGATCGCGTTGATCGAGCCGGGCGATTCGATCTTGATCGACATCCCTCAGCGATCGATCGAACTTCAGGTCGATGAGGGGGTCCTGGCCGAACGGCGCTCCGCGATGCTCGCGCGTGGTGCCGCTGCCTGGCAACCGCGGGGACGGCAACGCCCGGTGTCGACCGCGCTTCAGGCCTATGCCGCCTTCACGACCAGTGCGGCGCGCGGCGCGGTTCGGGATCTATCGCAATGGCGTTGAGCCCCCTTCATCCCGGATCCTGCTCGATCAGGGGCCTCCCCGGTTACGCGTCTCGGGTAACCGGGATCGCCGATCGGTGCCTGTCGCGGGGTTGACGTCGATGGACTGCCGAGCGCCAGGCGAGGCCCTCCAGCAGCTCGAGGAATGGTTCGCGACCCCCCTTGGTCAGGAATTGGCCGCGATGGAGGTCGCGTGTCTCGAGCGCATGCTGCAGGACACCTTCGGCTATTACCTGCTTCAGGTGGGACTCACCGAGGTGCTCGATGGGGCCTTGGCGCGAACGCGCGTGCGCCACCGCATCCGGTTGCCCGACGGCCACCCGGGTGCTCGTCGGAACGATGGCGGTCCGGCGCAGATCGTCGTCGATCCTTGTCGATTACCGATTGCCAGCGACAGCATCGACGCCGTGGTCTTGCCCCATTTGCTGGAGTTCGCCGTCGATCCACGGCAGGTGTTGCGTGAAACCGAGCGCGTCCTGATCCCGGAGGGACGGGTCATCATCGTCGGGTTCAACAATCTGAGTTTGTGGGGGCTGCGGCGGTTGGTGATGCGCCAGCAGCGGCGTGTCCCCTGGTGTGGTCAGTTCCTGACGCCGTTTCGCGTCGGCGATTGGTTGTCGCTGCTCGGGTTCGATGTCGAGATCGACGAACGCATGATGTTCCGTCCGCCGTGGCGCCGCACGCTGTTGCGTCACCTGCCGTTTCTCGACGTGGTTGGTCATCGGCTGTGGCCCGCGTTCGCGGGCGTCTATGGGATCCGTGCGGTCAAACGCGTCTCGACGCTGACGCCGTTGCGCCCGTCGTGGCGGCAACGGCGAGCGTTATTGACGGGGCGGCGAACCGTCGAGCCGACGGTGCGGAGAACGCCGCGCCAGAAGGCTTCGGGCAAGGCGCACGAAGGTCGATCGAAGGACACCTCGCGGCAATGTCCCGGATGATCGAGATCTACACTGATGGTGCCTGCAAAGGGAATCCGGGACCCGGCGGCTGGGGGGCCTTGCTGCGCTGGGGCGAGGTCGAGAAGGAACTGTTCGGGGGCGAGCCGAACACGACCAACAACCGGATGGAGCTGATGGCCGTGATCATGGCCCTCGAGGCCCTGAGGCGGCCGAGCAAGGCCCGCATCGCCACCGATTCCCAGTACGTCAAGCGCGGTGTCACCGAGTGGATGGCGCGCTGGAAACGCAACGGCTGGCGAACGGCCGCCCGTGAGCCGGTCAAGAACCAAGACCTCTGGGAGCGGCTCGATCGGGCCATGGCGCAGCACGACCTGGTCTGGCAATGGGTTCGAGGCCATGCCGGGCACCCGGATAACGAGCGGGCCGATCGGCTTGCGAATCGGGGCACGGCGCAGATCCTCGCTCGACGCTAGGGAGGGGTCGCCCGATCGCCGTGCGTCTGGCTTGCCTCCCCGAGGCAAAAGACATTACCCTTCGCTTATCGATTTCAATTCTAATCATAGGGAAGCGCATGGTCGAGGTCCGTCATACCGATCGAGCCCGGTTCAATATGGTCCAGCAGCAGATTCGGCCCTGGGGTGTCATCGATGATCAGGTGCTGGAGACGCTCGCCGCCGTGCCGCGGGAGGCTTACGTGCCCGAGGCCTATCGGGGTTTGGCCTATGCCGACATCGAGATCCCGTTGGGGCCATCGGGGCGCGTGATGTTGGCCCCGAAGGTCGTGGCGCGCTTGCTCCAGGCTCTGCGGGTCGAAACGGGCGAGCGCGCCCTCGAGATCGGCACTAGCCACGGCTATGTCACCGCCTGTCTTCGACATCTCGGCGCTCGTGTGGTCGTCGTCGAACCGGATGAGGAGCTGGCTCTATCGACCAATGAGCGACTCGTCGGCCTGGGCGATGCTGTCCTGGTGCGGTGCGCCGATGGCCTGACCGAACCGGTCGATGGCGGACCTTTCGATGTCATCGTCGTCAACGGGTCGCTGCCGAGCCCGGCGCAGGCCGCTGGTCTGGAGACCCAGTTGGCGATCAATGGGCGTCTATTCGTGATTCTGGGTCGGCCGCCAGTCATGAAGGCGCTGCGGGTGACCCGCGTCGGGGAGCACGACTACCGGCGGGATTCGCTGTTCGAGACCTTCGCACCTGGGCTGGCGCCGGTGTCGGCGACCGATGCGTTCGTCTTCTGAGGTCGCGCCGATGCGTCAATGGACCCCGGTCGAACTGGAGTCCCGCCTCGAGGCGCTGGAAGCGCCCCCGATGCTGCTCGATGTGCGTGAGCCCTGGGAATTCGATATCTGTCGCATCGCGGGGTCCGTGCTGGTTCCCATGCAGCAGCTACCGAGCCGGATCGGAGAGCTGGACTGCGATCGGGAAACGGTCGTCATCTGCCATCACGGCATTCGCAGCTACATGGTCGCACGCTATCTGACGCATCAGGGTTTCGCGCGGGTCTTCAATCTGCAGGGCGGGATCGCCGCCTGGGCTCGCGATGTGGATCCGTCGATGCGCGTCTATTGACGTGGCGGGCGAGGCGGTCCGTTAGCCTGACCGGCTTCCCGGATCGCGGTCCATCCTGTCCTGGGCGAAGGAGGCCGGCCGTAGAACCCGCGCGTGATCCGCGCGGTTGGTCCTTGATCGAGCGTTTGCTTGCCTTGGCCCCGAGGCCGGGATCTCAGGTCGCACCGGCCCCGGCTCGCGCCGGGCGCTTCGCAGAGTCGTGCGGACCGCCCGGCGTTGGTTCTGATCAACAATGGAGCACACCGAATCATGAGTATCCACCAGGCCGATCTTCCGCTGTGTCAGAGCAAATTCTCGCTGCTCCTGATCATCGATGCCCAGGAGAAGCTGGCCGCCGCGATGCCGCCGGCGGAGTTGGCCGACACCATCGCCAACATCAACCGGCTGTCGAGCGCGGCTCAACTGCTCAGCGTTCCGATCATCTGGGCCGAACAGAACCCGCAGGGGCTCGGCCGGACGGTCGAAGCGATCCGGTGTCACCTGCCGGCGGATGTGGCGCCGACCGAAAAGACCTGCTTTTCGAGTTGTACCGCCGGGGGCTTCGAGCGGGCCTTGACCCAGGAACCGAGTCGCAAGCAGGTGGTACTGGTCGGTCTGGATGCCCATATCGGGGTGTTGCAAACGGCGTCCGGCCTGCGGCGATGGGGCTATCAGGTCTTCGTCGCCGCTGATGGGATCTGCTGCCGCAGACCAGAGCACAAAGACAATGCGCTCGAGCGCATGCGCGATTGCGGCTTGCATGTCGCGAGTACGGAATCGATCGCCTTCGAGTGGCTCGCCGATTCGACACACGAGCGTTTCCGCGAGGTCCTGGCCTTGTTCAGATGAGGGGCTCTCAGGTCGGCGCTGACGACGCCAGCGCCTTCGCTGCGGGGGCAGGGATCACATCTCTACCCGCATCATGGTGGCGTCGTTCCGGTGGCGGCGCAACGGATCGGCGATGCGCATCGCGGCGCCCTTCCTATCCGTCAGGCCGGATGTCGATCGGTCGCGGAGGCTCCGCCGCGTGTCTGCCGGTCGCCCTGTCAGCGCCTTTTGCCGTGCAGCAGGGCTTCCGGATGACGTTCGAGATAGTCCGCGAGGAGCCTCAGCGATCGGGCGGCGGCACTGGTTTCGGCCAGGGCCTGTTGCAGGCGTTGCCGTTCCGGTGACCGATCGCCGAGCAGATGCTCGAGTTGTGCCACGCCGCCGCGGGCCTGTTCGAGCGTCTTGTCGGCGGTCTCGGCGGCGCGGATCAAACGGGCCACCAGCTCGCCGGCGGGCCCCTGCTCGAGGTCAAGTGTCACCCGGGCCTGCTCCATGGCGCCGGCGGTGGCGTCGGCCGCCTCCAGCAGGCTCGCGAGGAGGGGGTCGATCTGGGTGTCGATTCGAACGGCGATCTGCTCGGCGGCCGTGGCGGTGCGTTCAACGGCGGCGAGGATCGATGGGATCTCCTCGGCGGTGGCGAGTTCGGCGATACCGTCGAGGGCTGTCGTGATCTTGGCGATGATCTCCTCGAGCGGCAGCGTATCGATCGTCCGGCCCAAGCGCTGGATCCCCGTTTCCGTCGTCGCGATCTGCGGGTAGGGTGTCGGCAGGTCGACCTTGGTCGCGGGGCTGTCCGGAAAGAAATCCAGGTTGACATACAGTTGGCCCGTCAACAGGCTTTGCAGGGCCAGATGGGCGCGGATGCCGCGTTCGTCGAAGACCTCGGCCAATTCCTCGTCGTTGAAGTCGTCGGTGCCGAGCAGTCGGCCGTCGGCGGCATGAAACTGGCCGTGCGAGATCTGGATGGCGACCACCATGTTGACGGCTTCGAGGCGACGATCGTGGGCCTCGATGACCGGATTGATCGAGGTGACCTGGCCGATCGGAACGCCACGGAAGGCCACGGGTGCCCCGACCGAGAGGCCATGCAATGAACTGTCGAACACGACGACGAATTGCCGAGCTGGTTGAAACAGCCGGCCGCCGCTGAGCACCAAGGTCAGGCTGATAGCCAATATCACGGCGCCGATGACAAAGGCCCCGATCACCGCCGGGTTGGCCTTGCTTCTCTTCATGTGTCTCCTTATCCAGCGCGCCTCGAGCGGGATTGGACCCCCGAATTATCCGGAGCCCACTCTGTCGACATCGACCGCGACCGTGAGTTCGTGCGTCGCACCGCCATAGAAGACCCCGCGCAGCGGCGCCACGTCCTGGTAATCACGGCCGATCGCCACGGTGACATATTGCTCTTGGGCGGCCTGATCGTTGGTCGGATCCAGGTCGACCCAGCCCAACCCCGGGATCAGCACCGCAAACCAGGCGTGCGAGGCGTCGGCCCCGCGGAGCTTCGCCTGGCCGGGCGGCGGCCGCGTCTCGAGATAGCCGCTCACATAACGGGCGGCCAGACCGCGGCCTCGAAGCGCAGCCAATGCGACGTGAGCGAAGTCCTGACAGACTCCGCGGCGGTGTGCGAGGACTTCGTCGAGCGGCGTGGTGATGGTCGTGAAGGCCGGGTCGTATTCGAAGTCGCGATGGAGGCGTCCCATCAGATCGAGTGCCGCCTCGAGTATGGGGCGGCCGGGTCGAAACGACGGCGCCGCGAACGAGTTGGCTTCGGACGACAAGGGGACCTGATTCGAGGCCAGCGTGAACAGACGGGCATCGATGAGACGAGTGTCTCGCCCATGCTTCAGGGCACGAACCACCTCCTCCCAGGGTGGCGTAATGACCGGATCAGGCCAGGTGGGCGCCCTGATCTCGACCTCGCTTTGGGCCGTTACCTCGAGCGATGAATGGCTCTGTTGGATCGAGAAGTAATTCACCCGGTTGCCGAAGAAATCGATATGCTCGCGTGCGACGGCGGGCCAGGGGTCGACCCGCACCTGGGCTGTCAGGGTGCGTTGTCGTTCCGTGTCGCGCGGTTTCAAACGCGCCAAGCTGTGGCACAGCGAGACCGGATCCGTGTATTGGTAACGGGTGACGTGGGTGACGCGCAGCCTCATTGCGGCCCCCGGCCGACCCGGCCCAGCAGTGCGTGGGGCTGTTCCTCGTGGCGGAAGTACTGCGCGGTCAGCGCGTCCGACACGGCAGCGAGCTGATCGGATAGTTGACCCAACATGCGCCGCAGCGCGACGCGTTTGGTGCCGGTCCGATCCGGCTGAATCAACCGGTCGATCTCGACCAGACGAACGCCGGTCAGGCTGCGCAGGATCAGGCGCTCGATGCTGCTGCGACCGGCCGCCATTTCACCGCGCGGCATCTGGCGGCAGACTCGTTCGAGCTGTACGAGTTGGTAGGCCAGCGAGCGGGGGTTCGTTTCGTCCTGGAAGACCAGATCGAGCAGGGCACCGACACGGGTTCCGGCCTGGTAGCGTCGTCGGTAGGTGATCAGGCTGTCGGTGATGCCGAGCACCGCCTCGATGAGCAGGTGCTCTTCGTGTTCGCGTCCGATCCGCGACAGGGTCCCACGCAGCAGCGTCGCCGTGTTGAGGCCGCGCTCCAAGCGGCGGCCGGCCTCGAGGAAATTCCAGCCCTCGTTGTGGGTCATGTTTTCGTGCGTCAGTGCGGAAAAGGCAACGAGTGCGGTCACCAGCGGATCCAGCTCATCGAGCGCTGGGCCGAAGTCGCGTGGTGGGCGACGGGTCAGCGCGCGCAGGTGTTCTTCGATGTCGTTGATCACCCGCCAGGTGTCGACCGACAAGCGCTCGCGCACCGACCAGGCGGCCTGACCCAAGGCTTGCAGCGTCTGCGGCAGGCCGCCGAGGCGCTCCGGGTCGGCGATCAGCGACAGCATCTCCGGCATCGGATCGCGCAGCCGCTCCTCGAAACCGTCGCCGACGAAGCCCGGATAGGCCTGGCTTTGGTGCGTCAGGGCCTGGAGCAACGAGGGGACACAACTGGTCAGGTCATCGGTGGCCGCATAACCCTGTCGTTCCGACAGTTTGAAGATGGTGATCCGCAGGAGCCGGACCAGGCCCTCGGCGCGCTCCGCGTAACGGCCGATCCAGAAGAGGTTGTCGGCGACCCGACTGGAGACCTCGCTCTCTTGCGCGACTGCCGGCGCGAGCAGATCACCTGTCCCGAGCAGGCTCTCCTGGCGTTCCGGTTCGGATGCCAGGACCCAGGTGTCCTTGCCGATGCCGCCCAGTCGGCTGCTGATCATCGGCGTATCCTGCTCGAAGGCGACCCGGCTCAAGCCTCCGGGCATCACCGTGTAGCCCTGTTCCTCGGCGACCAGAAAGGTCCGCAGCACGGTCGGGCGCGGTTCGATGCGGCGCCCGATCAGTGCCGGTGCCGTGGACGGAACGATGTGCTCCTGCGCGACGAAGCGGTCGGGTTCGGCCTGGATGCGGGCGACCAGTGCGGCGCGCTCGGCCGGATCCATCCGGCCGGGAAACAGGCAACGCCGCCCCGGCGGATTCCCGGCCGGCTTGATCACCAAGGTCTCCAACTCGTCGAGCACGCGGGCCATGTCGGCCTGTTCCCCGCACCACCAGGTCGGGATATCTGGCAACAAGAGATCCTCCCCGAGCAGGTGCTGGCACAAGCGCGGGAGGAAGGCCATCAGGCCCGGGTGTTCGAGGACGCCGCTGCCGAGTGCGTTGGCCAGCGTCACATTTCCGGCGCGCGCGGCCTGCGTCAGACCAGGCACGCCGAGATGCGAGTCCTCGCGCAGTTCGAGCGGGTCGCACCAGAGGTCGTCGACGCGGCGCAGCACTGCGTCGATGCGCTCCAGGCGACCGAGCGTCCTCAGCCACAGCGCGCCGTCGCGCACGGACAGGTCGGCCCCCTGGACCAGGTTGTACCCGAGATAGTTGGCGAGATAGGCGTGTTCGAAATAGGCTTCGTGACTCGGGCCGGGCGTCATCATCACGATCCGTGTCGGCGGTGTGCGCCGCGCTGCGAGCCGCGTCAGGGCGCGGCGTACCGAGCGATAGAAGCCGGCCAGCCGATGAACGTGGGAATCGCGAAACAGCGACGGCATCACGCGCGACAGCACGACGCGGTTCTCGAGTGCATAGCCGGCCCCGGACGGGCACTGCGTGCGATCGCCGATGACGCGCCAAGCTCCATCCGGCGTGCGCGTCAGGTCGACGGCGTAGTCGACCAGCGGTTGATCGTCGGTAGCCGGAACACCGTGACAGGGGATCAGATAACCCGGGTAGGCGTCGATCAAGGTCGCCGGTAACAGTCCCGCGGTGATCAGCTTGCGCGGTCCATAGAGGTCGCTCAGGATCAGGTTCAGGAGCTCGGCGCGCTGAATCAACCCCCGTTCCAGTGTGGCCCATTCGTCGCTGCGGATCTGCAGCGGCAGGAGATCCAGTTCCCACGGGCGTGACATACCCTCCGTGTCGCCGTAGGCGTTGTAGGTGACGCCGTTGTCACGGATCAGGCGCCGCGCGTCGCGCCAGCGTTCCTCGATCCCGTCCGGGCCGAGCGCGCGCAAGACCTCGATCAGGTACTGCCAATGAGGGCGGACCTCGCCGTCCGCGGTCCGCATTTCGTCGTAGACACCGGCCACGGGCCGGTAGTCGTCGACAAGTCGAGTCGGCCCCCCGGATAGGGCGGCGGTTTGCGGCGGCATGGAGACACCTGGTTCGAGACAGCGGAGAAGGGTGCCATTAGACACCGAGGCGCCGGAGGGCTCAACCAGCCGACGCCTGACGCCATTCGCTTCCGCGGCGCTGGGAGTGCGTGCGGGCTCGACTAGCGCGGCCTGACGCCGAGCAGATTTCGCACTCGCCGGATCGGCGTGATGGTGACGGGGCTCTGGTCCGGACCCCGATCGAAGAAGAAGCCGGTCGAGGAACCGCCATCCAGATTCAGCGCGCGATCAACGGTCCAGTCCGTCAAGGCTCCCGGCGTTGCCAGCACGGCCGCGAGGTCGGCGAGGCTGATTGGAGTCGGAGTGGCGCCCAGGACCCAGTGTCCGCGCCAATCGGTCGCGACGAAGGTGCGCGGCCGCGGGTCCGACGCGGACAGCCCGCGGACGGCCTGGCCATGCTCGACGAGATAGGGGCCGCTCTGCAGCAGTGCGGTGATGCCGGGATGGTCGCGGAACTGGGCGCGCCGGACCAGATGGATCCCTCGTTGATCGCTGTAAATGACCCCGCTCAGCAGCCTGGATCTTTCGAAGCGGTGGATCCGTTGTCCCTCACTGATCATCAGTCCCAGGGGCTGCCGGTCCGCGTGGAAGAAACCGCCATTGACCCCGGCGACGCTACCGGCCGCTCGAAAGGCCTCGCTCAGTCCCGGTAGCGCCGGGCGAGAGTCGGCATCCAGGTCGATGACCTCGAGGCGAAACGCACGTGACGTGAAGAAGGCCAGATGCACCGTGACCTGTTTGCCATCGTTGGCGTGCATCGCGGTGCGCTGCGCGTACGTGAGCTCAGGCGAGATCGCGAAGCGATCGATCTCGGCCGCGGCCTTCCAGTCGCCTGTCACGTTACCCGTCACGGTGGCCAGGGCGACGACGACAAGAGCATAAAATAGCGTGCGGATCATCGGTCGGCTTTGCCTGTGGTGTACGATTCCCCAGTGTGGACGGCGGTGTCCCGGTTCGTCCTCGTTGAGCCGCCGCTTCGCCGGGACATGGTGACACCTCGGCGCGCCGACGGAAAGGCTGAGTAACGACCCTCTGACCCTGGACAGGATATGACGCACAGTCAGCAATACAATCACGAGGGCGTCGAACGGATGCCGCTCGTGGCCTTCAGCGAAAAGGCCTATCTCGACTATTCGATGTACGTGATCCTCGACCGGGCCTTGCCCCACGTCGGAGATGGTCTCAAGCCGGTGCAGCGGCGCATACTCTATGCGATGTCGGAGCTGGGGCTCAGCGCGGCGGCCAAGTTCAAGAAGTCGGCACGCACGGTCGGCGATGTCCTGGGTAAATTCCATCCGCATGGTGATAGCGCCTGTTACGAGGCCATGGTCCTGATGGCCCAGTCTTTCAGCTATCGCTACCCATTGATCGATGGCCAGGGCAACTGGGGTTCGCCGGACGACCCGAAATCCTTTGCCGCGATGCGTTACACGGAGGCGCGGATGACGCCTTATGCCGGGGTGCTGCTCGCCGAGGTCGATCAGGGCACCGTCGATTGGCAGCCGAATTTCGATGGCACCCTCGAGGAACCCGTGCTGCTGCCCGCGCGGCTCCCCAACCTGTTGCTCAATGGCGCCACCGGGATCGCCGTCGGCATGGCGACCGATATCCCGTCCCACAACCTGCGCGAGGTGGCGCGCGCCTGTATTCATCTGCTCGAACACCCGGATGCGAAGATCGCCGATCTGTGCGCTCTGATCCCGGGACCGGATTTCCCAACGGCCGGCGAGATCGTCACCGGCCCGGACGAGCTGCGCCGCATCTACGAAACCGGCGGTGGGTCGGTGCGCCAGCGCGCGTGCTATGAGCTCGAACAGGGTGATATCGTGATCACGGCCCTGCCGTATCAGGTCTCCGGCAATCGCATCATGGAACAGATCGCCGCGCAGATGGTGGCCAAGAAGCTGCCGATGATCGAGGACTTGCGCGACGAATCCGATCACGAAAACCCGACCCGACTGGTCATGGTACCGCGCTCGAATCGAGTCGATGTCGAGCGCCTTATGTCGCACCTCTTCGCGACGACCGACCTGGAGCGCAGCTATCGGGTCAACCTCAACCTGATCGGCCTCGACGGTCGGCCGCGCGTGATGAATCTCAGGGAGATCCTGAGCGAATGGCTCACGTTTCGTCAGCTTACGGTCCGGCGCCGCTTACAGCACCGTTTGGATCAGGTCCTCGCCCGCCTGCACCTGGTCGCGGGTTTGCTGATCGCGCTGCTCAACCTCGATGAAGTGATTCGCATCATTCGCACCGAGGACGAGCCCAAGCCGGTGCTGATGGACCGCTTCGGGCTGACGGACCTCCAGGCCGACTACGTGCTCAACACGCGGTTGCGCCAGCTCGCGCGCCTCGAGGAGCTCAGGATCCGCGCCGAACAGGACGACCTGGCCGCCGAGCGCGACCGATTACAGCAACTCCTCGGGTCCGCCGCGGCCTTGAATCGATTGATCCGCCATGAGATCGCCGCAGATGCCGAACGCTTCGGAGACGCCCGCCGTGCCCCGCTCGTGCTCCGTCCCGCGGCGGCGGCGATCGATGACAATGAGCTCGCGCCGGCCGAGCCGCTCACCGTCGTGCTGTCCGAGAAGGGTTGGGTACGCGCCGCGAAAGGTCATGACATCGATCCGGCCGGGCTCGGTTACCGGGGCGGGGATCGGTTTCTCGGCGCGGCCCGGGTCCGCAGCAGCCAGCCCGTCGTCTTCTTCGACTCCACCGGGCGCAGCTATTCGCTGGCGGCGCATACGTTGCCCTCCGCGCGCGGTCAGGGCGAGCCGCTGACGGGTCGGCTCGATCCCCCGGCCGGCGCCCATTTCGTCGCGGTGCTTGGCGACGAGCCGCAGCGCCGTTTCGTCATGGCCTCCGATGCGGGCTATGGCTTCCTCGCGCCGCTCGAGGCGCTGTATGCCAAACCGAAGGCCGGCAAGGCGGTGCTGACCTTGCCGCCGGGCGCCCGGGTCTTGCCGCCAGCCGCGGTGGCGGATCCAACCACCGACCAAGTAGCGGTCGCCACCAACGCGGGCCACCTGTTGGTCTTTGCGATCAGCGACCTGCCGGAGCTGTCACGCGGTAAGGGTAACAAGCTGATCGCGATTCCGGCCGCCCGACTCGCGGCGCGCGAGGAGTTCGTCGTGGCGGTTGCGGTACTGTCCGCGTGCGCCAGCCTGGTGATCCACTCGGGCAAACGGAGTTTTACGTTGAAACCAACCGATATCGCGCACTATCGGGGTGAGCGCGGACGGCGGGGAAGGCTGCTGCCGCGGGGTTTCCAGCGGGTCGATGGGCTGGCCGTCGGTGGGAGCTGATCGCGGCCACGGGTCTGGCGACTTCGGCGTGTCATAGGCGTAGGAACGAGCGTGCTGCGATATTGAGGAGTGGTCGAGACTGGTGTAACCTCGCACCCAAGGGCGCCGGTGCGATTACGCGATGATGGGTCTTCGATTTGGAGCTGGGATAAGGAGGTTGCCGGAACAGGGAGTCGCCGATCAACACCTCTCGTGGTCATCCATAGCGGGCGCGAGGAACGTTATGAGATTGTGGCTACAGCAACTGAATGAACTGGAAGTCCCGTTTTGCCGCGCCTGGTCCTGCTCGATCGAGCGGCGCTGGGTGCACCGCCCGTTTGCGGTGGTCAGTCGCCTTGGCGACGGCGTCTTCTGGTATGGCCTGATCGCCGTGCTGATCCTGATCAAGGGTCGTGAGGGACTCGCGGTCGGGTTGCACATGCTGGCCACCAGCTTTGTCGCCTTGGTGCTCTACAAGTCGCTGAAACACGCGACACGCCGCGAGCGGCCTTGCCATTACGCGGTCGGCATCGTTCAGGGCGCGCCACTTCTCGATCGGTACAGCTTTCCATCGGGCCATACGTTGCAGGCGGTCGTGTTCACGACGGTCGCCGTGTTCTATTACCCCGGCCTCGCGCTGATCCTGGTTCCGTTCACCTTGCTGGTGGCCAGTTCGCGCATCGTCCTCGGTTTGCATTATCCGAGTGATGTGCTCGTGGCCAGCATTCTCGGGCTGACGCTGGGCTACACGAGCATCGTGGTGCTGCGCTGAAACCATCGCATCTGCCGATCGACGGGCGGGCGCAGGCACCATAGCCCTGCACCCGCCGCCGACGGTCAGCAGACCGGGCCATTCGACCCGGCCCGGGAATGCGCCGCGTGCACCCGCATCCGCGTCACGGGCCGTAGCGCAATGTGACGAACAGGCTCCGACCCGGTTGCCGGTACCAGGCCGTCGTCTCATAGTCTTCGTCGAATAGATTCTCGAGGCGTCCCTGCAGTGCGAGCGACGGGGTGAATCGGTACTCGGCGCGCACATCGACCAAGGTGTAAGGGTCCAGCTTGACGGTATTGGCCAAGTCGTCGAAACGGCGACCGGCGAAGAACAGCGACCCGCCCACCTGCCACCGTCCGACGCGGCGATCGAGGTCCAACGCGATGCTCTGTTCCGGCCGCCGGGGCAGTAGGTTTCCGTTGTTCGGGCTGGCTCCGCGGTTTCGGGCATCGAGCAGCGTCAGGTTCGCATTCAGATTCCAATCGTACACGCGTGTGGTGAGCAGTCCTTCGAGCCCGCGCAGGCGCGCACGGTCGATGTTCGCCGGAGCCCAGAGCAGGGCATCGTAGGCGATCAGGTCGTCGACATCGGTCTGATAGAGGTTGATGGCCCACTGCGTTGCCCGGTGGTCCCCGGACAGGCCGATCTCGAGGCTGCGGGATGTCTCGGGCTCGAGGTTCGGGTTGCCGAAGCCGGGGAAATAGAGCTCGTTGAAGGTCGGGGCCTTGAAGGCGGTGCCATAGGATGCCGCGAAACGCAGGCCGGCCGGCAACCTGTAGCCCCAGGCCAGGCTGCCGGTCGTTTCGCCGCCGAACTGCTGGTTTTCGTCGTGGCGGAGGCTGATCTGGGCGTTGCTGGCACCGAATTGCCCCAAGTATTCGGCGAACACCCCGGTGTTGTCGCGGCTGTTTCGCGCGTAGGCGAGGGAACTGCCGACCTGGTCCTGTAGATAATCGACCCCGAGCACCGTCTGATGTCCGTCAGCGATCGCGATGTCGTGCTGCCACGCCAGGCTATCGCGTTGCGTCCGATAGCGGCTCGAGAACTGGTCCTCGAAGAAGATCCGGGATTCATCCCAAGCCCGCCCGGCCGACAGCGTCATCGTCCAACGCGCCACGGGTGTCAAAGCGATGCGTCCGCCGAGGACTTGTTGGCGATCCTTCGACTCGTCGCCGGCGAACAGGGATCCGTCGTACTCGTTCAGGCTGTCGGTTTGCAGCCATTGGACATCGAACCAGCCGAGCTCGCCGAAACGGTAACCGGCGCGGGCATTGACCGCGGCATTGCGATAGCCGTCGCGGTCGGGGTCGTCGGCGCCGCAGCCGGCAAAGGGTGTCTCGCGCCCGCGGCAGGCATCGAAACCCTTGGTGTCCTCGAGACTGACGCCCAGATCGAACCACGCATCCTGCCCGCCGCCTGATAAACCACCCGAGATGCTCGCAGTATCGTATGAGCCGGCGCCGATGCTGAATCTCGGCGTCAGGGGTCCACCGCCTTCGCGGGTACCGCCTTCGCGGGTGAAGATCTGGATGACCCCGCCGATGGCTTCCGAACCATAGAGGCTCGAGCGTGGACCACGCACGACCTCGATGCGGTCGATGAACTCGATCGGGATCTGCTCGAAGGCCGTCGTGCCCAGCGTGGCCGAGCCGACCTTGATGCCATCGATCAGCACCAGGATCTGATCGGATTCGCTGCCGCGGATGAAGACCGAGGTGGTCTTGCCCCGGCCCCCGTTGTTGGCCAGCGCGAGCCCGGGAACCCCGCGCAACGCATCGGGCAGGGAACGAATCTGGCGGCGCTCGAGGTCCGAGCGGGTGATGACCGTGACCGACGCCAGGGTCGCCTCGGCGGTCTGCGCCGTGCGCGTCGCGGTCACGATGATCGGATCCATCTCGGTGGCGGCCTGGGCCACGACGAGGGCCGGGATGACAACGAGCAGCCCGACGGCTGAAGGAAGGGTTGGATGCATTAGGATCTCCTCTGACCGTGCACACCCGCACGGCGGTTGCGGGCGGTCCGCGGAGGAGAAGCCTGACGCAGCGGGGACGGAGGATGACCGGACGCAGCGCCGGCCATTGCCCACCGCAGGACCGAGACAGCGCGACAGGCCGGTCTCCGGGCTTGCGGGGTGGAAAGCCGTAGCCTTCCCGGGACGGCGCCTTCCCATGTCGTATGGACACAGTGGCTCGAATGCCGTCCCTCATGACCCGCCTACCGTTGCGGGGGCAGCGCCGGCCTTGCGCAGCCATCGGGCTGCGCGCACCGGCTTCCCGTTCAACCCGACAAAAGGTCGGGGTACCTGTGGCGACGCCGGGCAGCCTAGCGGGAAGTCAGAGGCCCGTCAAATCGACATTCCGTGTCACGTCAGGGGCGATGGACGCTGATCCGGGCGCTTACTCGCTACGGGCGTTTCGGCGCGGTCAGTTCCGTGGCGGTTTTCAGCAGTGCCTTGCGGCCGCGGGCATCGGTCTGACGAAAACGAGCGAGCAGCGTCTGTTCCTGCTCGTCGAGAAAGGCTTCGTCGTCGAGGCACAGCAGGTAGGCCGCCGAGACGGTGCCGAGCGCCGCCGACAGGGCCTGCGCTTGCTCGAGACCCATGCGTCGGATGCCTTGCTCGTAATTGCTGATCCTGGATTTCGAGAGGCTTCCGGCGGTCCGCTCGGATAGCTGCATCAGCGAAAGCCCCTGGGCATGGCGCGCGGCGCGCAAGCGTTGACCGATACGCTGAGTCAGACCCTGTTCGGTGTTGGGCATAAATGCTGCCTCCCGCGAGTATCGTCTGGTGGCGTTGGCGGAATCGATCCCAAACCTCGACTCGCCCGAGTGCCGTGTCAAGACAACGAGGCTCCATCGCGCCAACATCGGCATAGAGCGGACGCCCGGTCGGGCGAGACCTGGAGGCCGAGATCGGCAAAGTCACGCCGGCATCCTCGTCGCCGACCGCTGAACACGAAACCGAGCGATGGGGCAAGAGTACAGCGGCGCCTGAAAGCTGTCTACAAGCGGCGTGTTCGGTGCCGGCTCCGCTCCCATCGATGATTTGTCGGCTAAGCCCTTGGTCTATCGATATACAAGGCGTGCGACCGAGCCGCCTACGGGAGGGCGGCAGCGAGGCGTCCGTGCATCGATGCCGGCGGCCTTTCGTCAACACTCTGTCCCTGGTGACCCCAGGTTTCGTCATGGCCGATCGGGAACGAGCTGCCTGATCGCCGCGCGACCCAACAGCCGTGAAGGCCAGGTGGCACCGCATGGGGTAACCTGGCGGTGGCGACCGTGTGCAGATCCTCGGCGTCCAGAATCAGGAGTTCGGAGACGTCCTCGGTGGATCGGTAGACCAGCGTAAGGATCCAGCGCTCGCGCCCATCGTCGCCGGTGACGACGATCGGTTCGCCCGGGAGATCCCATCCGAAATCGCGGACGACGCGAGTGCCGGTGTCGGTATCGAGACGTTGCAGCGACGTCAAGACCGGGAGCGCCCTGTCGATGGGGGCGGTAAGGCTATAGATGAGCCGTCGGGGCTTGCCGAACGGGCTCGGTGCCACCCGCGGCAACTCGGCTTGGCCAGAACCGAGAGACCGACAGGTGACGGAGCCGCGCCGCGGATCGATGATCAAACGCTCCAGTCGCGGGAGGCTGCCGGGATCGGTATCCTCCAAGAAGCTCTGGACATCGGACAGCGGCGGATAGCGGCCATACCGGACCACATCGATGATGAGCGAGCCGTCATCGCCATCGAAGGACTGGGCGACATGAAACACGAAGCCCGGCTTGGTCGGGAAGATCCGAGGTGGCCCGCCATCGCGCGGCAACAGGAGGAGGCGCATCGGCCGGTCCGTGTTCAGTCGCAGCGCTGCGGCCGGTGGCGTGAGCCCGAGCAGCGCTGGCAGCGCCTCGAAATGAACCTGCGGGAGCAGAAAGGCGATCCATTCGCGGGTCACGGCGAGGTCGTGGACGAAACTGAGTCGCTCGAGCGTCACGACGCGAGGCGGCGCCATCTGACCCTGGCCGTCGACATCATAGATCAGCAGACGGCTGGGATAACCGAACATCAGCCCAAAGGCGACCATGGCGCCGGTCTCGGGGTCGATCTTCGGGTGGGCGGTGAAGGGCATCAGTGGCGACAGTAGGCGTTCGAGCGGCGAGAAGGGGGTGCGCAACCGCCCGCCGAAGTCTTCGGTCCCCAGAGTTTCCAACGTTACCGGGTCGAGTCGATGAGGTGGGCCCCCCTCCCATAGCGCCAGCAGACGACCACCCTGCCAGATCACATTGGTGTTGGCGGCATTCTTGAATCGCGCGCGCAGGAAATTCGGCGCTAGGCCGCCTGGCCGGTTGCCGCCGAAGGCGCGGTACAGGATCTGGCCGCTGCTCTCCTCGGCCCGAAACTCCGCCGTCCGCACGAAGCGGTTGCTATACCGGGCGGCCCCATCGCGCAGTGCGAGACGAACCAGATGACCGTCGCCATCGAACCAGTGGCCGTACCTGTGACCACCGCGTTCGAAGCGACCGGGACCGTTGCGGTACAGCACACCTTCGAGTTCGATCGGTACCTGGCCGTCCACCGCGAGCGGTCGATTGGTGTGTTCCTCGGTCACGGTG
Organism: Thioalkalicoccus limnaeus; assembly: GCF_041197575.1. Classification (NCBI taxonomy): domain Bacteria; kingdom Pseudomonadati; phylum Pseudomonadota; class Gammaproteobacteria; order Chromatiales; family Chromatiaceae; genus Thioalkalicoccus; species Thioalkalicoccus limnaeus. Next base: position 265,468 of record NZ_JBDKXB010000001.1, read on the forward strand.
CGAAACGCCGCGTCGAGCGTGTGGCGCATGCGTAGTCGGTCGAAATCTGGCAGCATCGATACTTCCGGGCAGCAGGTGGTGCTTGACCGCGTCGGCGAATGGCCGCGGATCATCGTTCGAACTACGGGTCCTGGCCGGTCGCGTGATGCGCGGTGCCAACCTTTGCGGCTCGTGACACCCGCTGTCGGATGTCACGCAGCCTTCGACCTTAACCCACCCGCGCTGCCAAGGAAACGCTGGAGAAATCAGCGTTTCTCCGCTGGCACCCGTTCCCGACCCCGGGCCTCGGGGGTCAGTCCAGCGTCAATGCGAGCACGCCGAACAGCATCACCAGGCAAGCGAGCAGCTTGCCGACGAGGTGCCCCTCGCGGAAGAAGAAGCCGCCGAGCAGGACCGCGAACAGCCCGGCGGTTCGCTTGACGGCCATTGCATAAGACGCGAGGGTCAAACTGAGCGCGATCTGATCGGCGATACGCATCAATGCGAACAGCAACCCGAGCAATAGCAGCGGCCCGGCGACCTGGCGGACCGATGGCGACACGAGTTCGCGATAGAATCCCGGCTCGCGAACGCTGAACAAGATGAACAGGATCAACGGATTGACGACTGCGACCATGACCGCAAAAGACAAGGGGTCGCTCAACTGGATGCCGATACGCCCGAGCGTGCTCGCCGCGGCAAAGCACGCCGACGCGATCAGCGCATACCGGCTGCCGGGGTTGGTGATCAAGTGTTGCAGCGGTCGATACCAGCGATCCAGTCCTTGACCGGCGCTCAGCCAGTAGCTGCCGACCATCAACAGGGCGATTCCAAGAAAGCCCAGGGCACCCGGTAGGCTACCAATCAATAGCCACTCGAGCAGGATCACGAAACCGGGGGTCGAGGTCATGATCGGGCCGACCAGCGACACCTCGCTTTCGTGGATCGCGTAGTTCAGCGCCCAACCGCCCAACCCCGAGGCCAGTCCGCCGAGCAGGACCGCCATCAAGTACTCGGGGCTGGACAGCGGGAAGTCGTGATACCACAGAATCAGTGGCAGGGTCACCGCGAGGCTGGCAAGATTGACGTAGATGGTCAGGACGGGCACCGGCAAGGTCAGGCTCAACCATTTCGTGGCGGCCATCCGCGACGCGTGGAAAAAGGCTGACAGCAGCGCGAAAACGACCCACAGGTGGGCGTAAGGGGCAAAATCCATTGTTCGTCGTTCGTGTCGATGCAATGCACGGCACCTGGCCGGCGACTCTGGGAAGGGGCACGCCGCCGGCTGTCGGCGCGATGATCGGCCGGCGAGGATTGCCGGCGGTCCGGTTCAACGATTCAATGGGGGAGGCCCCGAGTTGCCGACTTCGACCCTGATCCTCGGGCTTGGCAATATCCTGCTGTCGGATGAAGCCGTCGGCGCGGTCGTTGCGCGCCGCGTGCAGGAGCGCTGGCCGAATCGGCCAGGCTTTCACTACCTCGATGGCGGCACCCTGAGCTTTACGCTGGCCGAACCCATTGCATTGGCGGCGCGGCTGATCGTCGTCGACGCGGCGCGGATGGACTGTACCCCGGGGACCGTTCAGATCTTCGAGGGCGCCGCGATGGATCACCGGTTGCGCTACCATGGCCGCAGCGTGCATGAAATCAGTTTGGCCGATCTGCTGGATATGGCCCGGCTCACCGATACCTTGCCGATGCGCCGGGCACTGGTTGCCATTGAGCCGGCGCGGATCGATTGGGGCGACAGCCTCAGCCCAGCCGTTGCTGCGGCTGTCGAGGTCGCCGCGGCCCGCATCGACGAGCTGATCGCTGGCTGGGGCCAGGACGACGAGCCAAGTTGAGGCGCCTGTCAGGAAGGCCGTTGGCGATCGGTCGCTCCGGCCGAAGGCGCCGTCGAACGGCGCGTTGGCGCAGGCGTTCTGGTGCGGGTTCGTCAATGCAAGGCGCCGCCACAGCTGCTACCTTGGCCCGCGGTGCAACCGTAACAGTGTTCACCGACCCGGATGGGCCGCCCGGTCAGCGCCGCCGCGCTCAGGTCCCGGATGTGCCAGCGCTCCGACGCCGGGGTTTCCAGAGGCAGGTCGAGCATCTGGTTGAAATCGCAATCGTAAAGATACCCGCGCCAGTCGATGCTGACCAGATCCCGGCACATGACCGCGGCGAGGTTCTCGGCGCGATGGGCCGTCTTGAGCAGATCCAGGTACTCGCCGAAGCGTCCGGTTGATTGCAGCAGGCTGCCGAAACGCTTGATCGGCATGTTCGCAAGCGTCAGGAGCCGATCGAAGCGGATCCCGTAACGGCTCGCCAGTTCCCGTTTGTAGTCGGCCTCGAGCGCGCATTGGGGTGGCGGCAGATCCGGCCCCCGCGGGTTGTAGACCAGGTCGAGCTCGAGACCGCTGACGCCATCGCCGTAGCCGAGCGCGTTCAAACGGCGCAAGCCGCGAAGACTGGCCTCGAAGACCCCTCGTCCGCGTTGGGCATCGACGTTATCCTCGAGATAACAGGGCAGCGAGGCCACGACCTCGACCCCCTGGTCGGCGAGGAAGGCCGCGAGCTCCTCCTGGCCCGGTTCCTCGAGGATCGTCAGATTGCAGCGGTCCATCACGGACACGCCTCGCGCGCGCGCGCCGCGGACCAGGTCGCGGAAGCCCGGATTCAGCTCTGGCGCACCGCCGGTGATGTCGAGCGTGGCGACCGGCTCGCGATCGAGGAAGGCCAGGACCTCGGCGATCGTCTCGGCCTCCATCTGCTCGGCCCGATTCGGACCCGCGTCGACGTGGCAATGCTGGCAGGATTGGTTGCAGCGATAACCGAGATTCACCTGGACCGTCAGCAAGTTGCGCCGTTGGATCAGGGGGAAATCGGTCGGCCAGAGGAGGGGGCGGGAGTCGAGCACAGGGGTACCTCGAAGATGATGTGACGATCCGATCACGGAATACTTGTAGATCACCGTATCGGTGCTAGAATAGCGGTCCGCAAGGCAATGGACGGATCGGCGGTGGGCCTGGTCGACCCTAAGGGTACCGATCAGTCCGCGCCAATCCAAGATCAAAATGGGGCCGTAGCTCAGCTGGGAGAGCGTCGCGTTCGCAATGCGAAGGTCAGGGGTTCGATCCCCCTCGGCTCCACCAATTCAATCCCACCGTAACGCGATACGGCCGCTTCAACGAGGCTCGGGATTGCCTTTTCGCGCCTTTCCCGGATCTCTCACCGAGTTTAACCTCAGCGACCGCGGTCTTCTGCCGATCCCGCTGCTGTCTCTACCTTCGAAATCACCGGTAGCATTCCAGGCGCGAGTCTGCGGTTCTTCGCATTTCGAGATGTTCCACAAGGTCATCAGTACCGGTAACATCTGCCGCAGCCCCCTCGCCGAAGCCGTTGTTTCTCTGCTTAATCCGCGATCCACCGCCTTTTTTTCGTTACGGTCGGTCTTCCGCCAACGCCGATCGCCTCTCGGGAAAGGTCGTGCGCGTCCTGGATGGCGATACCGTCGAGGTGTGTTGGAGAATTGACATGGACGATTTGTCACCGTCTGATCTGAAGACCATCCTACATTCGAAACGGGCCAATCTCTACTACCTGGAACACTGTCGTGTACTGGTCAACGGTGGGCGCGTCGAGTACGTCACCGATGAGGGCAAACGTTCCCTATACTGGAATATCCCCATCGCCAATACGACTTGTGTGCTCCTCGGCACGGGCACGTCCGTCACGCAAGCGGCCATGCGCGAACTGGCGAAAGCGGGCGTCATGGTCGGCTTCTGTGGTGGTGGCGGGACCCCCCTCTTCAGCGGAACAGAGCGTGATACCGACATCGTCTGGTTCGCCCCGCAGAGCGAATATCGCCCGACCGAGTATCTACAAGCTTGGGTGCGTTTCTGGTTCGATGAAGGGCTGCGCCTCGAAGCGGCGAAGACCTTTCAGCATGCACGGCTTCAGCGCATCCAGGCACACTGGACAGCTAGGCGAGCGCTGACGGAGGCCGGTTTCGAACCGAACCATCCATTGCTCAATACCTTGGTCACCCAAGCGGCAGCCGACATCCAAGCCGCAGCGGACCATGCGGCGCTTCTCACGCAGGAAGCGCGGTTGACGAAGCAGCTCTACAAGCTTGCTGCGCAGGCGACCCGGTATGGCAATTTCGTCCGTAGCAAGCGTGGCCAAGGGACGGATGCCGCCAACCAGTTCCTGGACCACGGTAACTATTTGGCTTACGGCCTCGCTGCGACCGCTACCTGGGTGCTTGGTCTCCCCCACGGGCTGGCTATTTTGCACGGCAAGACCCGACGTGGTGGACTCGTCTTCGATGTCGCCGATCTCGTCAAGGATGCCGTGATTCTACCGCAAGCCTTCGTTTCGGCAGCTCGTGGCGATACCGATCAGGCGTTTCGGCAAGCCTGTATTGAGTCATTGACGCGCAGCGAGGCGCTGGATGCAATGATCGAGCAGCTCAAGCAGGTCGCGCTGCGACTCGGTGGATCGACGCAATCGTCCGCGTCATGAATATCCTGCTCATCTCGCAATGCGACAAGCGCGCGTTGACCGAAACCCGTCGCATCCTCGATCAGTTTGCCGAACGCCGCGGCGCACGGACGTGGCAAACACCCATCACGCGGGATGGCTTGGAGACCCTGCGCCGCCTCTTGCGCAAGTCTGCGCGCAAGAACACCGCGGTCGCCTGTCATTGGATTCGCGGACTCGACCATTCAGAGCTCCTTTGGATCGTCGGTGATCGCCGGCGCTTCAATCCACTTGGCGCAGTCCCGACCAATACGACACAGCGCTCGGTGCTGCGCCGAGACGACGAGAACGATTGGCACACTGGCGAGCTGATCCGTCAGCTGGCCGATCTGGCTGGGCTACTGCACGACCTTGGCAAGGCGATCCATGCCTTTCAGGCACGCCTGCGGGACCAACTCCAGGGCCGCAATCTGATCCGCCACGAATGGGTCTCCGTGCGCTTGCTCGAAGCCTTCGTCGGCGCGGACGACGATGCCGCGTGGCTCGCGCGTCTGGCGGCGCCGAGCGCGGCCGATGATGCGCGCTGGCTCGGTGCGCTGCGCCGGGATGGTCTCGACGGGTCACTGGATTCGCCGTTCGTGGCGCTCGCCAACGCACCCCTGGCACAGGCGCTGGCCTGGCTGATCCTGACCCATCATCGCCTTCCGGAGCTGCCGCCGAACGAACACTTCCAGGCCTCGGCACTGCGTGGACTGTTGACGCGAATCGAGCCGGCTTGGAACGAAACAGCGTTCTTGAACGCCGAGTGCAAGGCGCTCGAGGCGTATTGGCGCTTCCCCGAAGGCCTCCCGATCACCACACCCGCCTGGCGTCAACGCGCCAGTCGTCTCGCGCGCCGTCTCGGCCCCTTGGTGGTGGCGACAGGGTCGCTACCGACGACGGGCACGGTGCTCGACGAGCCCTTCGTGATGCACCTGGCGCGGCTGTGCCTGATGCTCGCGGATCATCACTACTCGAGCCTCGAAGGGGATCACCCCGAGCGTATCAGGATCCAGTCTGACTCACCGCTGCTCGCCAATACGCGTCGCGCGAGCAGCGAACCGAACCAGCGGCTCGATGAGCATCTGATCGGGGTTGCTCGACAGGCCTCCGAGATCGCCCACTTTCTGCCCCGTTTCGAGCGGCATCTGCCCAGGCTCGGTCAGCGCCGCGCCTTGAAACGGCGCGCCAAGGAGGCACGCTTCCGCTGGCAGGACAAGGCGGCCGATGCGGCAGCCGGCATGCGTGAGCGCACCCAGCAGCAGGGGGCCTTCATCGTCAACATGGCCTCGACCGGCTGCGGCAAGACTCTCGGCAATGCCCGCATCATGAATGCCCTCGCCGATCCCGTGCTCGGCATGCGCTGCGCCTTCGCACTGGGGTTGCGCACGCTGACGCTGCAAACCGGGCGAGCCTTCCGGGAGCTCCTCGGCGTGGATGAGGAGGCCCTTGCCGTCCGAGTCGGCGGCGCCGCGAGCCGGACCCTGTTCGAGCGCCAGGAGGCTGAGGCCGAGGTCAGCGGCTCGGCCTCGCGCCAATCCCTATTGGACGAGGAGGCGCATGTCGTCTACGAAGGCCAGCTCGACGCGCATCCCCTGTTGCGCCGGGCGCTGGTGGATGCCAACGTCAACAAGCTCTTGGTGGCGCCGCTGCTCGTCTGCACCATCGATCATCTGATGCCCGCGACTGACAGCCCGCGGGGCGGTCATCAAATCGCGCCGATGCTGCGCCTGATGAGCGGCGATCTGGTGCTCGATGAGCCGGACGATTTCGATCTCGACGACCTGCCCGCTCTCACCCGCTTAGTGCACTGGGCCGGGATGCTCGGGGCGCGCGTGCTCCTGTCATCCGCCACGCTGCCGCCGGCGCTGGTCCAGGGGCTATTCGAAGCCTATCGCAACGGCCGGCACCACTTCCAGCGTAATCGTGGTGCCGAGCCGGGTCGCTTCGAGTCACCGCCGGCGGTCTGCTGTGCCTGGTTCGATGAGTTCGAGCAGCAGGTAGAGGACTGCGCGGACGTGAATCGTTTCGTCGAGGCGCACGCACTGTTCGCTCAGCGCCGCGCTGGGCAGCTTGCGGCCTGCGCCGCACACGCTCGTCAGCGCGCCACGATCCGGCCGCTGCTGGAGATGCCGAACGCACGCCATTGGGAGCCGCTCGCCAAAGCCTTTGCGCCCCAGGTGCTCGATGCGGCGGCGCGCTTGCACGCCGTGCACCATAGCGTCGATCCGTCGAGCGGCAAGCGAGTCAGCTTCGGTCTGGTGCGCATGGCCAACATCGAGCCACTGATCGAGGTCGCGTTGGCGTTGTTCCAGCTCGGTCCGCCACCCGGCATGCGTGTACATCTATGCGTCTATCATGCCCGCCATCCGCTGTTGATCCGCTCCGCCATCGAGACCCAGCTCGACCGGACCTTGCGCCGCCATCAGCCTGAGGCGGTCTTCGTCCTGCCGGAGATGCGCCAGCGTCTCCATGCCACCGCCGAATCCGATCAGCTGTTCATCGTGCTCGGCTCGCCGGTGACCGAAGTCGGTCGGGATCATGATTTCGACTGGGCGCTGGTCGAGCCGTCCTCGATGCGTTCATTGATCCAGCTCGCCGGTCGGGTGCGCCGTCATCGCACCACGCCGGTCACCGACCCGAACATCCTTGTCTTCAGTCACAACCTGCGCCATTACCGCGATGCGGGGAAGGCGGCCTTTTGCCAACCAGGGTTCGAGCTGGACAGCGGCGAATTCCGCCTAGTCACCCACGATCTGCGTGAGCTACTCACGGCCGAGGAGATCGCGGTCGTCGACGCGCGCGCGCGGATCGTCGTACCGGACGTGTCCGCGCTGCGACCCGCGGAACGGCTCATCGATCTCGAACAGGCACGTTTGTACCATCGGATGCTGCCACGGCTCCAGAGCGCCAATGCTGGCGAGTCCTCGGGACGCCGCCAACGCGCGAGCGCCGCAGCGCCCGTCCCGGCACTCAACGCCAGTGCTTGGTGGCAGTTGCCACCGCGCGATGCGCTGCTGAGCGCACTGCTGCCCCGCCAGCAGCCGTTCCGCAAAGCCTCCGTTCCGCCGAATGTCACACTGGTGCTCTTGCCGGATGAGGACGGCGAGGAGGCGTACCTGTATCAAGTCATGGAGCACGCCCACCGTGGCGATCCCCCCTATGCGTTGCTGGATCGATCGATGTGCGTGCATGTCCCCGATGCCTGCGTGCGGGGTGAGCGGATCGAGCCCTGGGGCGTGACCGACTACGTGGAGGCCCTGTCCGCCCTCGCCTCAGCCTTGGATCTTCCTCTGGAGCATTGCGCGCGGCACTTTGGCACGTGTGCCGTGCGACCTAGCGAAAGCGGGTGGCGGTATCACCCGGCTCTCGGCTTCGCCGTGAATAGGTCTGGCGCGGGATGACACCCGCGCCACCCGATCGCTGCCTGTTCGGCAGTGGCTGGGCTCAGATTTAGCCAAGTCTCATTTTTCTGATTTCTGAGCTGCTTTCCAGCAGTTGGGCAAGTATGCGGCAGGATTCACGACCGTTTCCCAGCTAAATATCATTGGCTGATATTATGAGAAACCTGTCCTATCGTACGCACACAGCAACCATGCCGCCCGCACAATCCGGAGCATCATGTGTCCACACCACTCACCCACCGTCAAGCCCGGCTGCGCGCGCTCATCCAGACCTTTCTGAGCGAGCGACTGAAGACCAAGCTTGACAAGTTGCGCGATGATGATCCCAAACGCGCGTTACTGATCGCACAGTTTGAGTCCAGCACCTGGCTCGAGGAGGCCGCCCGTCGCGTCGCGCAGATCCAAGCGGTTACCCATTCCCTAAAGCCGATCCATCCCGACGCCAAGGGCACCAACCTCTACCACGACCCAGCCGCGTTGCCCGTGCTCGAGGACGTCGGCAGTCACGTCCTGGGCAGCGACGTTGCAATCGATGTCGTCGGCAATGCCGCAGTCCTTGATGTCTACAAGCTTCTCAAACTCGAGGATGCGGGGAGCACATTGCTCGAACTGTCACTCGCTCAAGACGCCGACCTCGCCGTCGCACTCAGCGATGCACCCGACATCGCGCAACGCTGGATGTCGGCCTTCGCCAGCCTCGTCCGACCGAGGGGGGGGCTCAGCAGCCATACCTTCGCCAAGCAACTCTATTGGCCTGTCGGCGATGATCCGCACGATGATGCCACCTACCACCTGCTCGCTCCACTCTATCCGACGTCGCTCGTACACCGCCTATACCAGGTGCTCCAAGACGATCGTTTTGGTGAGGAGGCCAAAGCGGCCCGTGAGGCACGCAAGGGCAAAGAGTGGCACGTCCGGCCAGTCCGCGAGTATTCCAACCTGGCGGTGCAGACACTGGGCGGATCGAAGCCGCAAAACATCAGCCAGCTCAATAGTGAGCGGCGCGGAGTGAACTACCTGCTGGCCTCGCTTCCCCCGGTCTGGCAGTCGCGTCCGATCCAGCCCCTGCTTGGCAGCAGGTCGCTGTTCGAGCGCTTTGGCTGGCGCCGCGAGGTCCGCTCCCTGACCGAACAGCTCAAGCGTTTCCTCGAAAGCGATCCACAGCGCAATCTGCGCACCCGTCAACATCGTGACCTTCTCGTCGATACCCTGATCGAGGAGCTGATCCAATTCACAGCCGAAATGCGCACGCTCGAGCCTGGATGGAGCGCCGAACCTACCTGCCTGCTTTCTCCGACGGAGCGCGCTTGGCTGGACCAAGACACGGCGCAGGCGCCATCCGCGGAGGTCATCGCCGCCGTGGCCGATGCCTTCGCGCGCTGGTTGAATAACCGCCTGCGTCAACCCCTGCCAGTGGGTGATCCCGAGTATCTGTACTGGCGCAAACTGGCCGGTGAGCAACTGTGCCAATACATCTGGGAGACCAGCAGTGATGCTTGAGAACAGCCGACCCCTGCACCGCGCCATCCTGGTTCTGCCCCATCTGCGGGTGCAGAACGCCAACGCGATCTCGAGCCCGCTGACCTGGGGCTTCCCGGCGATCACCGCCTTTACCGGCTTGATGACCGCGCTCGAACGCCGCTTGGGGTCGGGCTCCGGCATCGCCTTCTACGCCGTCGGCATCATCTGCCACGAGTTCGAAGCCCAGATCACCTCGGGGGGCTTTACCCGCGCCTTTCATCTTACCCGCAATCCCGTCCTGCACACTGGCGAGTCCGCGGCCATCGTTGAGGAAGGACGCGTGCACCTTGAGCTGACCCTCGTCTTCGACGTGGAGATCAGCGATGTGCATTTGGAGGAGACAAGCCGCTGTGCGCTCGCCGAGTGCATCGCGGGCGAGCTCGCCGGTATGCGCTTGGCCGGTGGCAGCCTCATGCCAGCGCTGCCCGGACACAGACACCGACCACGCGCCCCCGTGTTGGAGACCATCCCCGACGCGGACGATAGCCGCGCGCAAGCCAAGCAATTCCGCCGCCTCGCACGGCGCTGGCTACCGGGCTTCGCGCTGGTGTCACGGGATGATCTGATGCGGCAACGCCTATGCGAGCTGCGCGAGGAGTGCCCAGAGGCCACCGTCTTGGACGCCTGGCTCGATCTCTCGCGTTGGAACAGCCATGCCGTCGAGTCGCCCGAGGACAAACCTGGCGATCCCACCTCCAACGTGGTCTGGCACACCGACCCGCACCCAGGCTGGATCGTGCCGATGCCGGTCGGCTACGCGGCGCTCTGCGACCTGCAGCCGCCCGGCAGCGTGCGCGGCGCCCGCGATCAGACGACGCCCTTCCGTTTCGTCGAATCGATTTGGTCGATCGGCCAGTGGATCAGTCCGCATCGTCTTGAGCGTTTGGAGGATCTACTCTGGGAGCCGGAGCACGATCCCGAACACCCGACCGCATCGCGCCTCTACCGTTGCCGTAACCGCTATCAGCCGCCCATCGAACGGCCCGAGTCAGCACTCTGACCATCATCCATAGCTTCCATGTCATGACCGAGGAGCAAACCATGACCAGTAAAGACACAACTCTCAAGACAGCTTCCGTGCTCGCCTTCGAGCGCAAGCTCAATCCTTCTGATGCCCTCTTCTTCAGCGGTGACTGGCACCAGCGCGATGAGGCCAATGCCTGGGTACCGGTGGCGCTGCGCGAGAAATCGATTCGCGGCACGATCTCCAACCGGCTCAAGGCAAAGGATCAAGATCCCGGCAAGCTCGACGCCGCAATCGAGAGCCCGAACTTGCAGACCGTCGACGTGGCGACCTTGCCCGCCGATGCCGATACGCTCAAAGTCATCTTCAGTCTGCGTGTACTTGGTGGCACTGGCCGGCCGTCCGCCTGCAACAATGCCAACTATCAGGCGAAACTCTTGAGAACAGTCCAGGATTACGCCGAGACCCAGGGGTTTTCCGAGCTCGCCAGACGCTACGCCTACAATCTTGCCAATGGGCGGTTTCTCTGGCGCAACCGGATCGGCGCCGAGGAGATCGAGGTACGTATTCAGCACTTGGTGCAAGGCCGGGTGGCCACCGCCTGGAGCTTCCCGAGCCTGACGCTTTCACTCCGCGATTTCGAGGTCCCCGACGCACTCCAGGCGGACCTGCAGGCTGTCGCCGATCTGATCGCGGACGGGCTCGCGGGCACCACGCATGTCCTACTCCAAGTCACAGCCTTCGTGCGTGTCGGTGCCGGACAGGAGGTCTATCCCTCGCAAGAGCTGATCCTCGACAAGGGTAACAGCAAAAAAAGCAGAACCCTCTATGGCGTGAAGGGCATTGCTGGCATGCACTCGCAGAAACTCGGTAATGCACTGCGCACCATCGACACATGGCATCCCGTGGCCAGCGAGCTCGGGCCGATTGCCGTCGAACCCTACGGTTCAGTGACCACGCTCGGAAAGGCCTGCCGTCGACCAACAGAAAAGTGCGATTTCTACAACCTGCTGGATGGTTGGCTGCTCAAGGACAAGGTACCGTCGCTCGATGATCAGCATTTCGTGATCGCCACGCTGATCCGTGGCGGTGTTTTCGGTGATGCGGGAAAGGATTGACAGCATGAGCCACTACATCGATATCCACCTACGGCCCGATCCGGAGTTGCCGTCTCACCAACTGATGGATGCACTCTATGCCAAGCTCCACCGGGCTCTGGTCCAGCTTCAGCTCGCCCGCGTTGGCGTGAGTTTTCCTGGCTACCAAGAAACGCCCCCAGCGCTGGGAAAGACTCTGCGCCTCATCGGGCCAAAAGATACGCTGGAGCAGTTGATGGCTCACGCATGGCTTCAGGGCATGCGCGATCATGTGGACACAAGAGAAATCGCTTCCGTGCCCGACGATGCTACGCACCGGTGCTTGCGTCGAGTCCAGGCCAAAAGTAACCCCGAGCGCCTCCGGCGTAGGCAGATGCGCCGACATGCATTGAACGAGGAGCAAGCCCGCGTTCGGATACCAGACAGCACCGCTGAGGTGTTGCGGCTACCGTTCGTGACCATGAGAAGCACAAGCACTGGCCATACGTTCCCGCTCTTTCTGCAGCTGGGTCCGCCGTTACTCTCGGCAGAGCCGGACGGCGAGTTCAACTCTTATGGCTTGAGCAGCACAGCCACCATCCCCTGGTTTTGACCCTTTTTTTGGGCAATCTCCTATCTCATTGTTATAACGACACTTATGGAGATGCGCCGGCTTCAGGGCAAGAAAGCAGAGATTTCCAAAATAAGATCTTCAAGCAGTAACTTAGGTTGAGTTTGGCATAGTTCACTGCCGCATAGGCAGCTCAGAAATCGGAGATCGCGGCCGACACCATCGCCGATGAGTTCACTGCCGCATAGGCAGCTCAGAAAGTGGGAGATGGTGGACGACCGGACCGGCGAGCGTTCACTGCCGCATAGGCAGCTCAGAAAGCGAATAGCAAGCCGCCTTTGCGCACTGAGGTGTTCACTGCCGCATAGGCAGCTCAGAAACGCAAAAGCGGCACCCGCCCACTCACCGACAGGTTCACTGCCGCATAGGCAGCTCAGAAAACCACGGGTCGTCGTGGCGCAAAATCCTTCCAGTTCACTGCCGCATAGGCAGCTCAGAAAGGTACCCTTGGCGCTGCGCTCGGCGCTCAATTGTTCACTGCCGCATAGGCAGCTCAGAAAGCGAGCTCCTCGGCGTCGGCATCGCGGATGTCGTTCACTGCCGCATAGGCAGCTCAGAAAATGCGCGAAATCGGCGAGGTCCTGCTCTCATCGTTCACTGCCGCATAGGCAGCTCAGAAAATGCCGGAGTTGTCCTTCTTTCCGTGTGATATGTTCACTGCCGCATAGGCAGCTCAGAAATTGAACCAGTTCGGCGCGTCTACGCTCGGCGAGTTCACTGCCGCATAGGCAGCTCAGAAAAAGCCGCGCACGCTTGACATGTCCTTTCGTCAGTTCACTGCCGCATAGGCAGCTCAGAAACCTCGCAGATCGAGACGGACGACCAAGCGCCAGTTCACTGCCGCATAGGCAGCTCAGAAACTTACGATCGATCCCGAGCTTCTAAACGATATGTTCACTGCCGCATAGGCAGCTCAGAAATGGGGGATATCGAGGTTCTTGGTACTGTTGATGTTCACTGCCGCATAGGCAGCTCAGAAAATTCCGGAAGACCTTCGGTCTGATCCGCTTTCGTTCACTGCCGCATAGGCAGCTCAGAAAATCACGCTGGACACGCTGGAGCTGCCCTCGGGGTTCACTGCCGCATAGGCAGCTCAGAAACGCTCTACGACTGGCGAACGGAAGACATCTGGAGTTCACTGCCGCATAGGCAGCTCAGAAAGCGATAAGAGCACTGGGGCGATCAACCAAGGGGTTCACTGCCGCATAGGCAGCTCAGAAATGATGGGACAACACGCCCGACGAAAGCTCAGTGTTCACTGCCGCATAGGCAGCTCAGAAAAGTTGCCGCCGGCGATCGGGCACATATCAAGAGTTCACTGCCGCATAGGCAGCTCAGAAATCGACAGCGATATTGAGCATCGCAAGCTCGTCGTTCACTGCCGCATAGGCAGCTCAGAAAAAATCCGGCATCGGAGAAGCCGACATCAATACGTTCACTGCCGCATAGGCAGCTCAGAAAGTATTGATGCTGTAACTGAGCTTTCGTCCGGGGTTCACTGCCGCATAGGCAGCTCAGAAACGTCGAACAAGACCACCGCTAAGCCCAATGTCATTAAGTTAGCGTTTTTCGGCGATCAAGTTCATGAAAAGGTTATAATAACCGGCGATCTTCAACCACAACGGAGCAGCAGACAATGGTGATCAAGCCCAAGACGGCCGACTTCTCCCCGGCGGAAGCCGAACACACAATGGTGATTTTCTTCTATTTATAGGGCCATAAACGATACTTTGGCATCCCCGGACTTCGCGGACCGCCACCGGGTCGGCGAGACGGCGTTCACGCGCGAACGCAAACTGCCGCTGCCGCAACTGGTGAAATTCTTGTTGAACTTGCGCAAGGGCGCGAACCAGGATGAATTGGACCGCTTCTTCGAGGTCGTCTGCGATGAGCCGCTGGCCGAGAGCGTGTCGAAGTCCGCCCTCACGCAGGCGCGCGCCAAACTGCGCGCCGAGGCCTTCGCCGAACTCGGTCGGATCGTCGTGGACGAGGCCATGGGTGCGCTGCCGCTGCGCCGCTGGCATGGCTTTCGACTGCTGGCGGTGGACGGGTCGGTGTTTCTGTTGCCGAAGGCCCCGGCGATCGTGGCGGCCTTCGAGCAAACCGGGGAGGTGACCCCGCAGGGGCGGTTTTCGCGCCTCTACGATGTCCTCGATGGCTTGATCGTCGCGGCGGATATCGAGCCGCAGCGTGTCGGGGAGCGCGTCCTGGCCGGCGAGTATCTGCCCGCGACCCTGGCCGATGATCTGCTGCTCTACGATCGTGGCTACCCGGCCTTCTGGCTGTGTGCCGCTCACGCCGTGGAGCAACGCCACTTCTGCGCCCGCCTGCCACGGACCTTCTGCGCGGACGTCACCGCCTGCGTGGCCGGCCAGGCGCGCAGCGCGGTGATCACGCTCACCCCGGGCGAGGAGGCGCGCCGCCAATGCCAGGCCTTTGGCTTGCCGAGCGAGGCGCTGCGTCTGCGTCTGATCCGCGTGCGCCTCAAGGGCGGGGAGGAGGAGTTTCTGATCACCTCGCTGCTCGACGAGGAAACCTTCCCGGCCCCGCTGTTCAAGCGCTTGTACCACCTGCGCTGGGGTATCGAGGAGGGCTACAAGAGGGAAAAGTGCTTCGCCGAGATCGAGAATTTCTCCGGGCGCACGGTCCACGCGCTCCAGCAGGACGTCCTGGCCAAGGTGCTCACGCTCAACCTCACCGCCCTCCTGGTGTGGCTGGCGCAGTGGATGACCAAACGCCTGTATCAGGCGCGCCGACACCGCTATCAGGTCAACTTCGCCAATGCGCTGTCGAAGATGAAGGACAACGTCGTGCGCCTGCTCGCCTTGGACCCGCCGCCGCGACTCCTTGAACGGCTGCTCGGCGCCATGGCCGCGGAGGTGGAGGCGATCCGCCCGGATCGCTCCTTCCCGCGCGACATCAAGTCATCCAAGCCCAAGCGCTTCCAGCCCAACTACAAGCGATGCCGGTAGGGCTTAACTTAATGGCATTGCCGCTAAGCCTCCGTTAGTTCACTGCCGCATAGGCAGCTCAGAAAGTTTGGAAAATCCGGCGGGTCGGCCTCGGGGTGTTCACTGCCGCATAGGCAGCTCAGAAAGTGACGATGCGTTGGTTCGTGTTCGTTGTTCTGTTCACTGCCGCATAGGCAGCTCAGAAATATTATCAAGCGGGCGTGCTGATGTCGGCCTCGTTCACTGCCGCATAGGCAGCTCAGAAAGCCAGCGCGTCCGCGATCGCCGCGCGCAGCTCGTTCACTGCCGCATAGGCAGCTCAGAAAATCGCAAGATCCGCCTGGCCGTAGGGGTTGGCGTTCACTGCCGCATAGGCAGCTCAGAAAAGGACGCGCTGGACATGCAGAAGCGCCTGGCCGTTCACTGCCGCATAGGCAGCTCAGAAATCGCCAAGCCGGACCGGGTGATCGGTCGCAAAGTTCACTGCCGCATAGGCAGCTCAGAAACTGCGCGAGACTCAGGAGGCTGGGCGCCAGGGGTTCACTGCCGCATAGGCAGCTCAGAAATCGATGCACTGCTCACGGAGCGCCGTCACCGGGTTCACTGCCGCATAGGCAGCTCAGAAATGTTCGAGCCGGCGGGCCGGCCTGCGCCGTCAGTTCACTGCCGCATAGGCAGCTCAGAAAATCGACCGTGACGCTTTGCAGGGCCTGCGAGTGTTCACTGCCGCATAGGCAGCTCAGAAAACACCGAACGGCATGCTGAGCTCGTAGGTGATGTTCACTGCCGCATAGGCAGCTCAGAAATGGTACGAAAAACCGCGGATGGTCAGCGTGTCGTTCACTGCCGCATAGGCAGCTCAGAAAACGATGGCCTCGTGCACAGCCGTCATGCTCGTGTTCACTGCCGCATAGGCAGCTCAGAAAGGTGAGGCGCTGGCCTCGGTGCCGCGCCCGACGTTCACTGCCGCATAGGCAGCTCAGAAATGGAGGGTGTTGTTCAGGTCCGCTTTGCCCGCGTTCACTGCCGCATAGGCAGCTCAGAAAGTTTAGCGCCACCGGGTCCCCGCCAAGCACAAGTTCACTGCCGCATAGGCAGCTCAGAAAAAGAAGGGCCGAGATCGGCGTCGTAGGCTTGCGTTCACTGCCGCATAGGCAGCTCAGAAAGCAAGTTGTCGCCGTCGCGCGAGGTCATTTGGGTTCACTGCCGCATAGGCAGCTCAGAAAGCATAGTTGGTGACGCGGATGCGCATCTGCCCGTTCACTGCCGCATAGGCAGCTCAGAAAGCCAACCGACTCTTGCAACCGCCGCAGGGCCGGTTCACTGCCGCATAGGCAGCTCAGAAAACCTCGGCGTTCATGTTGAGCTGCACGGACACGTTCACTGCCGCATAGGCAGCTCAGAAAGCGCGGCAGCAATCAAAGCAGACGAATCAGACGTTCACTGCCGCATAGGCAGCTCAGAAAATGCAAATATGAGCCACCCCCGCCCAGTCCCAGTTCACTGCCGCATAGGCAGCTCAGAAAAGGCTGCGCTCCTGGAGCGCACCGCCGGAGTAGTTCACTGCCGCATAGGCAGCTCAGAAAAGGTAGGCCAACCGCGCCTCGTGGGTCGGCACGTTCACTGCCGCATAGGCAGCTCAGAAAAGTCAGGAGCGGCTGATTCTCGGCAACTGCCTGTTCACTGCCGCATAGGCAGCTCAGAAAAGGACGTACAAGGACTTGTTCCCCGAGGTCTAGTTCACTGCCGCATAGGCAGCTCAGAAAAGGCGCTGCGCGACCCGGTCCGGCTGATGCAAGTTCACTGCCGCATAGGCAGCTCAGAAATACAGCAGCGGTGTTGAGCGGCTGCGCATGACGTTCACTGCCGCATAGGCAGCTCAGAAATTGCGATATTGCGGCTCATATGCTGCCGATGTGTTCACTGCCGCATAGGCAGCTCAGAAATGGTCGTCGGCGTGCGGATCGATCACGACTGGGTTTACTGCCGCATAGGCAGCTCAGAAAGTGCGCGATGCCGGGATCCTTCGAGCCACTGCGTTCACTGCCGCATAGGCAGCTCAGAAACCGCGAAGATCGAGACGCACGACGAACCGCCAGTTCACTGCCGCATAGGCAGCTCAGAAATTTCGAAGCTCGCCGGTGCGCTCGTCCACCATGTTCACTGCCGCATAGGCAGCTCAGAAAGCCGGTGCGTCCTCGGCATGCGCCGCGGCCACGTTCACTGCCGCATAGGCAGCTCAGAAAAGGCGGTCATCGACGCCAAGCGCACCGGCCTCGTTCACTGCCGCATAGGCAGCTCAGAAGGCGCGCATCAGGAGGACAGGGCGCATGACCGAGTTCACTGGTAAGCGCTCAGCCTCCCCCTCCATCTGTTAGAACAGCCGACGAGCTGACAAACCTCGTCTCCTATGGCAAGATCGCGCCGTAATGGGCGCCAGCGCAAGGTCGCTGTCCGGAGCACCATCGATGGGGTCATGCTGCTCTCGCGCGAGGATCTGACGCAGCTCGACGACGCCTACCTCAAGCGGCTGGAGGAGGGTCCGTTGCGCGACTTGTCGGTGAAGCTGCTGGCGGATCTGAAAGAGGCGCACGAGCGTCTTCCGCTGGATCCGAGTAACAGTTCTCGTCCGCCGAGCAGTCGGGCGCCTTGGGAGCCGGCCCGGGCCGAGGACAGCCCGCCTGACGCGTGTGGGCCGGGGGATGGAAAGACGACGTCCGCGGTATCAGGTGCCTCGGGTGAAGTGGCATCGCCTGAGAAGACGGCCCCCGCCTGTCCCGGTCGGCGTCCTGGTGCGCCCGGCCATGGTCGCAGCCAATGCTTGGCTGTTCATGAGGAGCGCCATCACCATCCGGTCGAGTGTGCGGTCTGCGGTGGGTCGCTCGCGGGCGCCCCCGAGGAGCGCGTGGCCAGCGCCCACTACGTCATCGACCTCATCCTGCCGGCCTCTGGGCGCAGCGGCTTGGAGGCGTTCCAGATCAAGCGGGTCTACCACGCCTGGCGCTGTGGTTGCGGGCACTGGAGTGCCGCGGCGCCCGGCGAGGGTGGGACCGAGGAGGGTTGGACGGTCCGCAGGAAGTGCGCGCCAGCGCGCTGCCCCACGTCGAGAGGACGAGCTGGAAGGAGCGCGGTCGGCTCCTGTGGTTGTGGGTCTTCACCACGGCGACGACCACCGTGTTCCGGATTGGACACTGCTCCCAAGAGTTGCTGCACAGCGTGCTCGGTCCGGTGCTGACCGGTTGGCTGATGAGTGACGGCTTCTGGGCCTATCGGGACTGTGGCAACCGACTGTGCTATCTGGCGCATCTGCAGCGCAAAGCCCGCGGCCTCGAAGAGAGCCTGGAGCGGCCCGCCCAAGCCTTCGGCCGCGCACTTCGCAAGCACCTCGAGGCGGTCATGGCCGCTGCCTGTGCCGCGCGCGAAGGGCCGCCGGCGATGGGTCTGCGCGAACAACATGCCGACGCCCTCAACCGTTTGCTCAACCTGTGCCTGGAACAGGCCGAGAGCCCGCACGCCAAGACGCGTGCGCTGGCCCGCGAGCTTTTGAACGATTGGGACACCTGATGGGTGGTGCTCGATCATCCCGAGTTGCCGTTGACCAACAACGACGCTGAACGAGCCCTGCGCAATTGGGTCATTGCCTGGCGCATCCGTTACGGCACCCGAACCGCCGAAGGGCCACGAGCCTTGGCGGCACTGGCCAGCATGATCGACACCCGCCGGCAGCGTCGCCTCTCGCCCTGGAGGTTCATTGCTGAGACGCTGCGCCAACGTCGCCAGGGGCTCCCGGCACCGCTGCTGCCTAGCGCCGCAGGATGACACCAAGCTTGCGACGCGGCCGTGGCCCCAGCCGGGGGCGTCTGAACGATTACCGCCGGCGTCGAACTTCAAATTGAATAAAGGGACTTACTTCTGGGTTAGGCTGATGCTGGAAGGTAACCCAGGCGGCCAAGCTGGCTGGGTTCGAATGCATGGCGAGCTATTAAAACAAGAAAGGAACCCAATTTACATAGATTCAGTCAGGTCACATATATGTGGTTCGAGATCAGTTTTCCCTGTTATCACTCTTGTCGGTGCGTTTGGGAGATCAGGTCCCGAGTACCTGGAAATGAACTATGTTCCAGAGCTAATAGATTTTTTGGGGGTATGATTAATTCTAATGGGTAACAGAGCTATTTATACCATCAGTCGAATGTTCTGGAAGAGCGTAGCTTCAACCATTAAGGGCGGCGTTTTGCCGTCATTGGGGCGCATAGAAGCACCGCTCGACCAGCGTGAGGAGAGCAAGGAAGTCTCCTCTTCTCAAGCGCTCGATTTCAGCCGTGAGTGTCTCGCACGACGGTATCTTGATGGAAGCGGGATAGAAATTGGTGCATTTTCCTCACCATTGAAAGTGCCGGATTCCTTGTCGGTCACCTACGTCGATAACTGTTCAGTTACAGACGCCCTGAGGTCACTTTCAGTTTGCAATCTTACCCATGTGGATTTCGGGATTGAGGAACGAAATGTTGTAAGTCCAGACGTGATAGATGATGGCCAGTATTTGCAAACCATTGGCGATAATAGCCAAGATTTCGTCATCGCAAACCACGTCCTTGAGCATTACGAGAACCCTTTGGCGGGTTTCGCAAATATGCTAAGGGTGACGCGGCATGGAGGCATCATCTACGTCGCACTACCTGATATGAGGCGTTGCTTCGATCGCACGAGAGAGCCAACTACTCTAGAGCACGTTTTGCGTGACTATCAGGAGGGACCAGAATGGTCGCGTGAACAGGCGTTCCGTGAATTTGGTAACGTCTTCATTTCGGAGGGAATGGCAAAAGGCCTTTTCCCGAAGTTGGCGGGGAGCGAACTGGATGCGTTTACAGATGACTGCATAAGCCAATTAATGGCCTCGGGGTTTAGCATCCACTTCCACGCATGGACCCCGGACTTGATGCTGGAAATGTTTTTAAGCGCAAAGAGATATCTCAAGATGCCATTTGAATTCGAGCTGTTCTACCCAAGTGGGGATGAGGTGTTATTCATCTTCAAAAAGGCTTAGGACCGTTTCTCGGGCACAGATAACGGAAAGAAAATTAAAGCCGCCTTGGGGATTCAGCTGGAGCTGAGACAGGACGTTAGCGGAGGCGGGATGTGAGGTCAAGGTCGGGAAGGATGGCGGCGCGACCTCGCTGATGAAAGCGATGATGCGCATGTTGGCGCCGCAGTTGGGGCAGACTAGCGGCAGCGATTCGAGCAGCCGGGCCAGCAGCATCGGCTACGGATACGCGGGCTGTTTGAACCTTTCCATGGCAACCCCAAGGTTATGCTTTGCGGGTCCGCTGGGACCGCCCGGTCAAGTGGGTTTGGTCATGCGGTGGGTGAATTGCGCATCGGTCGAAGATGACGCATGGATAATCGGACGCGGGAGGAACCATCATGTCCAAGGGTATCGTGAGCGGAATGCTTGGGTTTGTCGTTGGGTTTGTCACACTGGGCCTGGTCGCTTTTGTCGCGGGGCCTGGTGTGATGATCGTCGAAGACGACAGCCGTTTCGGCTTCGATCAAACAGTTGAAACCATCCGGGATAGCGCGATCGAGGCTGGATGGAAGGTGCCGACCGTGCACCGGATCGACGAGGCCGTGTCCCAGTATGGCTATCAGGTGCCGCGGGTTGCGGTATTGGAACTGTGCCAGCCCCAGCATGCGGCGCGAATCCTAGCTGATGGCGATGCCAAGGTGGTCACGTCGCTAATGCCCTGCCGCGTCTCGGTCTACGAGACCGCCGACGGTCGGGTCGTTGTATCACGGATGAACACGGGTTTGCTGGCCCGGATGTTCGGCGGGGTCGTGACCGAGGTGATGACCGAGGCGACACAGGAAAACGAAGAGATCCTCGCCGCGGTCATCGGCCGCTGACGCCGTCACATCTTTGCCGAGGTTGGGTCTTATGGCGGAGTGGTTCGAATCGGGCCGGATCATCGATCTGATCCTGTTCCTCGTGGTCGTCGAGGCGGTGGCGATCCTCGCCTACCGGCGCATCAGCGGGCGTGGACCGGCGTTGGCCGATCTGCTGAGCAACCTGCTCGCGGGCGCCTGTCTGATGCTCGCGGTGCGCGCCGCACTCGTCGACGCCGGTTGGCAGTGGGTCGCCGTGTGGCTCTTTGCCGGTTTGGTGGCGCACTTGTTCGATCTCAGCCGCCGCTGGCGACGCTAGCGGCCCGCGGCCCGGCGCCCTCACCCGTGTCTCGTTCGTCTCGGATCTGTGCTGTCGTCACCGGTCGGCGCAGTTCCGGGCATGGATGGCCGCGTCCAACCAAGTGCAACCCCTTGATTGGCATCCGGCTGGGGTTCGCGATTTCGTGCAATCGGCCCTCCTTCAGGCGAAGGATCCGGGTCGCGAGACGGGTCACTAGATCCTGGTCGTGGGTGACGAACAGCATCGTTTGCGGCAGATCAGCGAGATGGTCGATCAGGCGTTGCTCGGTCGCCTCGTCGAGACCGCTGGTGGGCTCATCAAGCAACAGGACCTCCGGGTGCATCGCGAGTACCGTCGCTAGGGATACGAGGCGTTTCTCACCGCCCGATAGCCTGTGCGTGATCCGTCCGGCATAACCGTCGAGGCCGAGCATCGCCAGGGTCTCCTCGGCGACTGCCCGTGCCTGCGCCGGTGACAAGCCCAGGTTCAGTGGCCCAAAGGCGACATCCTCGATTACGGTCGGGCAGAAAAGCTGGTCGTCGGCGTCCTGAAAAAGGAGGCCGACCCGGCGCCGGACCGGCAAGAAGGCCGCTTCCGTCTCGCGGACGTCGCCGAAGGCGACGACGGCGCCGGCCGTTGGCCGTTTGAGACCGACGAGCAGGTGCAGCAATGTCGTCTTGCCCGATCCGTTCGCGCCGATCAGTGCGAGCCGCTCCCCCACCTCGAGGCGCAGGTCGAGATCGCGCAGGACCAGGCGCTCGGGATACCCGAAGGCTACCCGTCGCAGCTCGAGCAAAGGCTCCGTCATCGCCGGTTCCTCGCGCGGCACCGCCACCAGGCGGCCAATCCCACTAGGCCGAGGATATAACCCAGGCCGCCGAGGATATCCCGCGCCAGGATGCGCTCCTCGAGCGCGATCACCTGTTCGCGAAGCGGATGGATCTGACGGGTGAGGACGCTTTCGATCTGGCTCGCGAGTTCCTCGGGATCGAGATGGCAAGAGCCAGTCGGGTCGCTCATCGTCGCTCCGGTGGTCGCGTGCTGATTCGCTGCCGGTGCCGGGTCGGCTCCGGCCAGGGGGGCGAGTTCCATCGCCCGCACGGTCCATTCGGCCCGGTGGCCATCGCCGGTATCGGCGACGATGCGATGGTCGATGGCGGCGCGGACCTGGTAGGCGAACCGGCCCTCTTGATCCGGGGTCGTTTCAGCGAGTACGCGCCCGTCCGGGTCCTGGATCTGGATGAGGGCGCCGCTGGCCGCGCCGCCGCCGACGAAATAGGTGCGACCCTCGATGCGATCACCGTCGACGAACGCGAAGACCTTCAACTGGTGAGCCTGACCCGGGGCCGCGACGACCAGGGCCAGCAGCAGCACGGTTGCGAACGCTCGCCCTGGTCCAGCCCCGGGTCGGGCCGCGGGGCCTCGGACCAGCCGTGGGCTTCTCGGAAACGCGGCGATCGGCGTCTTCTCCGTCAGGATTCCACCCAGGGTCAGCGCATGTCGCGCGTGCGCACCCAGATCAGGCCGCCCTGTTCGACGGGTACCGCTTCGCCCTCGGGGTTGCGCATCGTCTCCTCGCCTTCGATCAGGGCCGCGAAGCCCCACCAGCCGGCGCGCGGCATCGCGTACGCGAAGACGCCGTTCGCATCGGCCTTGACCACCTGCGTGACATAGGCATCGGCCGGCGGGGCGAAGGTGCCGTCATTGCGCCACTCGACCTCGACCTCGGCAAAGGGCACGGGTTCACCATTATGTCGGACGATGCCGCGAAACAGGTTGCCGGTCCAGAGCCCGTAAGGACGCACCAGCGGCTCGATCTCGACCGGGAGGCCGACCGGGCTTTCCCACCCCTCGCCGCCGCCGAATCCATCGACGACGACCTTCGTGTAATGGATGATCATCACGCCCTCGGCGGGTTCCCAGTAGGGCGCGGGCTCCAGGTAGAAGATGTGGTCGCCCGGTTCGGTGACCCGGTACTGAGCACGATAGGTTCCTTGGCCACCTTCGTCGACTCGTGTCAGCGCCTCGCGCAGATCCTGATCGCCGTCGGGGCCGACGACGCCGAAACGGACCGGGGGGGCCATGTCCATGACCGGGCCGCCGGCCATCGGATGGGTGAAACGCAGCCGCAGTTCGACCTGGTTACCGGTGCCCTCGTCGAGGATATCGAGATTCGGGACCAGTTCCTGGAAATGGGCGGACGCGGTGCCGGAGAGGCCCAAGGTTAGCCCGAGCCCGAGGATCCAGGGGCGTGCGGCGACGGTGGGGCGACAGAACACGGTGGTTTCTCCTGTTTCATCGGAAGCACGTCGAATCCCGAGCGCCCGAAACGCGCTGGGCGCCGAACCGATGTCGTTGGTCGGTCCGGTCGAGACGACGGGGGCTCGCAGAGGACTTTCAATCGCTGTGGGTGATGGCAATAAGAGTACCACGAATAACGTAACACGATCTGCCCTGACGCACCCCGGCGGTCTGCTCGGCACCGGCCACGCGACCTCCGATCGAGGATGATCGACACGGGTACCGGCGCCGCACTGACAGGGATCGTGGGCTATCATTGCGTCGTACACTTTTGGATGGGAGACTGGGCAAGACTGCTTATGGCCAATTTTTCGACCCATCTTTACGGCGCAGCGGTGGTCAGCAGCGCGGCCGCGTTGGGTCTGCATTCGGCTGGATTGGCCGATACGACCCAGGCCCAGACCTATTTTGCGATCGGAGTGATCGGCGGCCTATTGCCCGATATCGATGCCGACAGCTCGCGACCAGTTCGGGCCTTTTTCAGCTTCACGGGTGCCCTGGCCGCGTTCCTGGTCTGCTTCGCCCTAGTGGACCGGTTTCCCGTTGTCGAGCTGGCGCTGATCTGGAGTCTCGTGTATCTGACCGTTCGTTACGGCGTGTTCGAGGTCTTCATTCGCTTCACGGTCCATCGTGGGATCTGGCACTCGTGGCTGGCGATGCTCTTCGTCGCGCTGGCGACCGCCAATCTCGCTTACTGGGCCCTGGGTCTTCCGGCCTGGGATGCCTGGGTCTGCGCCGGCTTCGTCGCCATCGGTTATCTGACGCATCTCTGTCTCGACGAGATCGCGAGTGTCGATCTGCTCAACAGCCGCGTCAAACGTTCGTTCGGTACCGCGATGAAGCCCTTCAGCCTGCGTTCTCCCGGAGCCTCGCTGGCGATGGCCGCCGCCGCCGCGTTGCTGCTGTTCAGCGCACCGAGTCTGATGCCGGTGATCGAGGCGGGGCGCAGCCTCGACGAGGCCTGGGCCTCGCGGGTCGAGCGCCCGCAGCGGCCGTCGTCATGGTTCGCCGGCTGGCCGACCGCTCTCGGCGTGCCGGTCGTCGGCGAGCCTTGACGATGGTCGGCACGGCGGACCTATCCTCGCTGCGGACGATGGTATAAACTGCCGCCGCCATGGATCCACACTTCCTTGATTTCGAACAGCCCATCGCCGAGCTCGAGGCCAAGATCGACGAGCTGCGCCGGGTGGGGGACGACAACGCCCTCAACATCGGCGATGAGATCGAGCGGTTGCGCAAGAAGAGTCTGGCGCTGACCGAATCCATCTTCGCGTCGTTGAACCCGTGGCAGATCTCGCAGCTGTCGCGTCATCCATCGCGTCCTTATCTGCTCGATTATGTCGAGCGGATCTTCGACGATTTCCAGGAGCTGCACGGCGACCGCGCCTTTTCCGACGATCGGGCGATCGTCGGAGGCTTGGCGCGTCTCGATGGACGGTCCGTGATGCTGATCGGTCATCAGAAGGGTCGGGATACCCGGGAAAAGATCCTGCGCAATTTCGGTATGCCGCGGCCCGAGGGCTATCGCAAGGCGCTGCGTCTGATGCGGCTGGCCGAGCGTTTTCGGTTGCCGATCCTGACCTTCATCGATACGCCCGGCGCTTACCCTGGTGTCGGGGCCGAGGAGCGCGGGCAGAGCGAGGCGATTGCGCAGAATCTGCAGGTCATGGCCGGCTTGCGCACGCCGGTCGTCTGCACGGTGGTCGGTGAAGGGGGCTCCGGCGGTGCCTTGGCGATCGGGGTCGGCGACCGGGTCCTGATGCTGCAATACAGCACCTACTCGGTGATCTCGCCCGAGGGCTGCGCGTCGATCCTGTGGAAGAGTGCCGACAAGGCGCCGCTCGCCGCCGAGGCCATGGCGATCACATCCGATAAGCTGCTCGAACAGGAGTTGATCGATGCGGTCCTGCCCGAGCCGCTCGGCGGTGCCCATCGCGATTTGGACACCATGGCCAGGACGCTGAAGGCGGCCCTGATCGAACACCTGGACGACCTCGATACCACTGACATCGAGGATCTGCTGAGCCGCCGCTATCAGCGCCTGATGAGCTACGGCCGCTTCAAGGAGTGACGCGCGGCGTTTCGTGACGAGGGGGCGATGCCCAGATTGGTCCCCGATCACCTGCTTGGCGCCATCGGTCCATTCGCGACGGGTCGTCGTGGATGGGTGGCCTTCAGCGGCGGTATGGATTCGACGGTCCTGCTGGCGGCGCTGGCGCAACTCCGCGAGCGCCTTCCATTCAGACTGCACGCGGCCCATGTCGACCACGGTTTGCAGCCTGCCTCGGCGGCCTGGAGCGACCACTGTCGGCGCCTCTGCGATGACCTCGAGGTGCCCTTGACCTGTCTCTCGGTCGACGCCCGTGCGGCGCCCGGGGAAAGCCCCGAGGCGGCGGCGCGCACGGCCCGCTACGCTGCGCTGATGGGCCTGATCGCGCCCGGGGATCGATTGTTCACCGCGCACCATCAAGACGACCAGGCCGAGACGGTGCTGCTGGCGCTGATGCGCGGCAGCGGCCCGCACGGTCTGGCCGCGATGCCGGCGCTCGCCCCGTTCGGAGCGGGTCTCCTGGCGCGTCCCTTGCTCGGCTATCGTCGTGCCGATCTCGAGGCCTTCGCCCGCGCTGCCGGGTTGGTCTGGATCGAGGATCCGACCAACGCGGTGCTGGATCTCGACCGCAATCTGCTGCGGCATCAGGTGCTGCCCTTGCTCCGCCGTCGCTGGCCGTCGCTGGCGCATACGATCGCGCGCAGCGCGGCGCATTGCGCCGATGCCGCGCGCCTGCTCGATGGACAGGCGGCCGAGCAGATCGAACGATTGGCGTTGGCCGGTGGTGCGGCATTGTCGGTGCGCGGTCTGTGTGCTTTACCGGCGGAGCTCGGCCGCACGACGGTGCGCTATTGGATCCGCTCGCATGGGCGGACGGTGCCGGATCAGGTCCACCTGGAACGGATCCTGACCGAAGTGGCCAATGCCCGACCCGATGCGACCCCATTGGTCGCCTGGCCCGGCGTCGAGATCCGGCGCTATCGGGATGCGCTGTTTCTGCTCTCGCCCCTGCCGCCTGCACCCGAGCCCGGCGCGAGGATTCCCTGGATCGGACCCGCGCTCGCTCTGCCGCATGGCTTGGGATCCTTGGCCAGATCTCCGTCTGAACCGGGCGCTGCGTCAGCCCCGCTCGAGGTCCGTTTTCGCGTACCTGGCGCGCGCTGGCGCCCGGCCCCCGGGGCGCCGAGCCGGGCGTTGAAGATACTGTTCCAAGAGGTCGGCATCCCGCCCTGGCTGCGGCCCTACGTCCCTTTGATCCATGCCGGCGGCGAACTGCTCGCGGTGGCCGGCGTCACGCCATCCGCCGGCGTGATCTGGTCAGGGCACCCGTGGGAGGACCTGGGGCTCTTTCGGTGACGGTCCCCGGCGCATGGCCCAGCACGGCTGGCCGCTGGTCGCGCCTCATCGATCGTCGCAGAAGGCGGCATGGCGCCCCTGCCAGAGACCGGTTTCCTCGCCCGACGGTAGCGGTCCATCCGGGTCGATGAGCCAGGCGGCGATGTCGGCCCGGACCCGAGTCCCCTGGAGGTCGCGCGGGAGCATGTGCCAGCCATCGGGGTACAAGACGAGACGCAACGCCGGTTCGCTCGTTGGCAGCGCCTCGGTCATCCGGCAGAAGGCGTTTTTCGGGATGATCTGGTCGCGCTCGCCGTAGAGCAGCAAGGTCGGCACCGGCAGTGTCGGTGCAGCGGCTTGCGCCAGGTCCATCAGGCTGGTGACGCCCCAGAGGGCCTCGACGCGGGTCGCCTTGATGACCAGCGGATCGGCACTCATCGCCCGCAACATGTCGAGGTTGTCGGACGGGCGTAACCGGATGCCTTTCCCGGTCAGCTCGAGCCCGGGGACGGTCCGCGTCGCGAGTTCGAGCGCCCAGCGTTGGTACCAGGGCATGGTGTCGCGCGACCAGACGGCCGGCGCGATCAGGACCAGGCCGTCGATCGGCAAGGACGCCGCGCTGGCGGCGGCCATCGCGACCGCACCCCCCATGCTCTCACCGGCGACGACCAGGCGCGCTCGCGGATAACGGGCACGTAAGAGCGCGACCAGCGTGCGCAGGTCCTCGATCAGGACCGCACTGCCGGGCCAATGGCCAGGTCGATCGCTCGCGCCGAAGCCGCGTTGGTCCACGGCGTAGGTCCAGATGCCCTGTTCGGCGAGATCTTGTGCCAGCGGCGCGAAGGCCTGGCTGTAGTCGTTGAACCCGTGCAGACCGATCAGCACGATCTCGGGCGGGGTCGGATTCGACCAACGATGCAGCGGGAGTCGGACCCCGTCGGCCATCCGTGCATGGTCGGGTGCGAGCCGCGCGTGGTGTGACCGGGAGAAGTCGGGCGCGACGGGTCGGGGGAGGCAGCCGGCGATCAGGGCGGCCAATGTGATCAGCAGGAGGATCCGGACGGGCATGGATCGTCGCTGGGCGGGGACTCGAGCAGCGGCCGCAGTGGCACGCGCTCGGGGTCGCCGAGGAAGCGGGGGCCGCGGGCGCGCAGCAGATCCAATACGGCGGCCGCCCGGGCCAGGGTCTCCCGACGGCGAACACGGGAATACCAGTTCTGCGAAGGGTCGGCGGCGGCGTAGGCGGTTGCCCGTATGCCAGCGTGGTGTGCCAGAAACAAGGCGCGCTCGGCATGGAAGCGCTGCGAGACGATGATCAGGTGGTCCTGCCCGAAGACGGCCTTGGCGCGGATCATCGAATCCAGGGTTCGAAAGCCGGCGTAATCGAGCGTGATGTATTCGTCTGGTACGCCATGGGCGATCAGGTCGCGGCGCATCGTTTGCGGCTCGTTGTAGTGGGGGGTCGCGTTGTCGCCGCTGACCAGGATCGCGCGAACCCGTCCGGCGTGATAGAGCTCGGCGGCGGCCTCGATGCGGGGGCTGTAAAAGAGATTGGGGCCGCCGGGGCGCCGGCTCGAGGTGCCGAGCACGAGCGCAACCGGTGCTGGCGGAACCCTCGCGAGGTCGTCGTGGATCTGGCCGCGCGCGAGCAGTGTGATGGCCAGGTCGATCCCGAACAGGATCAGGATCGGCGACAGAAGGATCGCCGTGGCGACCGCAATCACCCCGATCCGGCGCCGATCAGGGGCCTTCGCGTCGCTCGCCAAGCCCGGTCAGCTCCCAGAGCGCGTCGAGATCGGCCCGCAGCCTTGCGACCTCCTGTTCGAGTTGCGCGAGTCGCTCCTGACGCGGCGTCGGTGAAGGTTCTGCCAGGTCGGCCAAATCCTCCGCGGCTATCGGTCCGCATAGCGTGTGGGCGTAACGTGCCTCGCGCCGTCCAGCGCTCCGCGGCAGCTCGATGACCAACGGGGGCTCGCGTGACATCAGGTGGCGAAGCGCATATTCGAGTGCCGGGAGGTCTGGGAGCTCGGCCAGGCGACTGGCGTTCGAGCGCAGCTCTGACGCGGTCTGCGGGCCGCGCAGCATCAGGGTCGCCATCACGGCTGCCTCGCGTCGATCGAGCCGCAGGGCCGAGACCAATCGTTGGTCGTAGCGCTCGGCTCGGCCGGCATAACTCGCGTCGATCAGGTCGCGATCGCGCAGCACATTGGCGGCATGTCCGACCTCGCGGACCTCGAGGTTCATGACCGGGTGGCGGCTCGTCTTCTGATTGCAGGCGAGCACCAGGGCGTTCAGCGTCAACGGGTAGGCATCGGGCGTCGTGCGTTGCTTCTCGATCAGGCAACCAAGGATGCGGGCCTCGAGCTGGGTCAGGGTCACAGATGTCGCTTCGGTCTCGGACATGGCTCGGCGTCTAACAAAGGGTGGCCGCTCCTAGCTTAGCGCCGTTACGCGCCGGTTGCACAGAGTCCCGGTCGAATGGCGTGCGAGGCCACCGACGTCCCGCACCGGGCCGGCCCGACGGTGGCGGCCCGTGACCGGCGTCATTCGGCCTTGAGTCGGCGCTGAAAGTGATTCAACAAGCGAGAGCGAAAGTTCTTCTCCTTGTGCTTGGAGCTGGCCGACAGGCGCCGTTCGGCGACCGCGATCAGCGTCTCCTGCGCGCCCTTGGCACTGTCATCGGCTGGCCGCCGCTGGACATAGGTGCCGTCGGGCTGCATGTCCCAGGCCGAGCGCGGATCCGAGAGCTGGACATCGAGGATCAGGCGCAGCTCCTGGCGCAGGGCCGGATGCTCGACCGGTGCGTGGACCTCGACACGGCTCTCGAGGTTGCGGCGCATCATGTCGGCGGAGCCGATGTAGTACTCCTCGTCGCCGCCGTTGCGGAAATAGAGGATCCGGGCGTGTTCGAGGAAGCGTCCCACGATGCTGACGACGCGGGCCGTCTCGGACAGGCTCGGCAGCCCCGGGCGAAAACGACAGGTGTCGCGGATGATCAGGTCGACCTTGACCCCGGCGCGGCTGGCTTTGTACAGCGCCCGGGTCAGGTCGACATCCTCGAGCGCGTTCATTTTCATCTGGATGTGACCGTCACCGTTCTTCTCGTGGTGCTCGATCTCGCGCTGGATCTTCGCAAGGATGCCGCGTTTGAGCGTGTAAGGGGCGGGGAGGATCTTGCGATAGCTCGGCGGCGGCGAGTAGCCGGTCAGGTAGTTGAACAGCTCGGTCAAATCCTGGCCGATCGCCTCGTCGCTGCCGAGCATGCCGAGATCCGTGTAGAGCTTCGCGGTGCCTGGGTGATAATTGCCGGTCCCGATGTGGTAGTAGCGACGCAGTTGCGAATAGTCGCGACGCACGACCAGGATCAGCTTGCTGTGGGTCTTGAGGCCGAGGACCCCGTAGGTCACATGGACGCCCTCGGCTTCCAGGCGCCGCGCCCACGCGATATTGGCCGCCTCGTCGAAGCGGGCCTTGATCTCGACGAGCACCGCGACCTGCTTGCCGTTGCGCGCCGCCTTCACGAGCCATTCGAGCATCGAGCCGGAGGTGCGATAGAGCGTCATCTTGATGGCCAGGACCTTCGGGTCCTCGGCGGCGGTGCGCAGAAAGCGTTCGACGGTCGTGCTGAAGGACTCGTAAGGGTGCTGCAACAGCAGCGGTCCGTTTTCGCGGATGATATGGAAGATGTTGCGCTGGTCGTTGGCCAGCAGCGGATGATCGACGGGGCGATGCGGCGAATCGCGCAGTTCGGGGATCTCGAGGGTGGCCAACTCGAACAGGTCGCGCATGGCCATCAGACCCTCGACCTCGTAGACATCGCGTTCCTCGTTGAGCCCCAGCTCCGCCGCCAGCATGCCGCGATGGGTCGGGTTCATGCCCTGTTGCACCTCGAGGCGCACGATCGGTGCGAAGTGCCGTTCACGGAGTTCGGTCTCGATCAGTTCGAGCAGGTCGTTCGCGGCCTCCTCGGCAGGTTCGACGATGGCGTTGCGCGTGACCCGAAAGCGTTGGCAACTGGCGATCTCCATGCCGGGGAACAGCATGTCGAGATTTGTCGCGATCAGATCATCGAGGGTGACGAAGGTGTTGACCTCGTCGACCTGGATCAGGCGCTTGGATACGTCCTTGCTGACCGGGACCTTGATCCTGGCCATATAGGTCTCCTGGCCGCCCGGGAAACGGAGCGTCACCAGCAGATTGAGGGCCAAGTTCGAGATGAACGGGAAGGGATGCGCCGGGTCCATGGCCAACGGCGTGATCATCGGGAAGATGTCGGTGCGGAACTGCTCGCGCAGGCGTGCTCGGGTACCCTCGGGCAGATCGGCGATCTGCACCAAGCGAATGCCGTGAGTTTCCAGCAGCGCCATGACCTCATCGAAGATCCGCCTTTGTTCCGCCTGCATCGCGCGGATCACGGTGTGGCATTCCTGAACCTGTTGCTGTGGGGTGCGCCCGTCGACGGTCGTGCTGTGAATCCCGGCGGCGATCTGCTGCTTCAGACCGCCGATCCGTTTCATGAAGAACTCGTCGAGATTGTTGCTGACGATCGCAATGAACTTGACCCGTTCGAGCAAGGGTGTGCGCGGGTCCGCGGCCTCGTTCAGGACTCGCTGGTTGAACTGTAGCCAGGTCAGTTCCCGGTTCAGGTAAAGCGCCGGATCGTCGGGGTCGGTCGCGCCTTGTGCCGGCACCGGGCTGGACAGGATCGCTTTGGTCGGATCGACCTGACTGACAGGGTCTTGGGTCTCGGTCATCGAGGGGTTCCTTGGCGTAGGTCGCGGGTCCAGCTGCAAAGGAGCCGTATTCTACCAATGCGACGACACCGCGTCTGTGACGTCGATGTGATCGGACCGGCCCGGTGCCTTTGGCTACCGCAGCGGCGAAGAGCGGGACGAAGCTGGCGGCGTATTCGCGTTAGGCGCTGAAGGACGGCATGGCCGCCCATTTGCCCGTTCCCGACGAACATCGGTCGGCCGGTTCAGCGCGACGAGGGCATCGGTTTGTCGTGGTTTCCGATGTCCAGGTCGGCGTCCAGGCGATCGGCCGAGGATCCGCCGCGCAACCAGTCAGGCATGAAGGCCGCCGCGTTCGGGGAGGGCGCCAGTTCGATCTCCAGGTTGGACCGGCGTCTGTCCGAGGTCCTGGGTGGACGGCCGTGGTCGCGAGGTTCCCAAGGCCCCGAAGGAAGATCATGACCGAACCCTGTTTGCCTCGCATCGTCATCCCCGTCGTTCGTGCGTCATAGCGAAATTGTCGGACATCTCGCCGACGAAGGCACGAGGCACTAGACGACGGTGCCAGTTCTTCCGCTAGCCGGATCCCGGCCGAATCCAGCCCTCCGGCCTCAACGATGGTGTTGTTGCCGGAGCCAGTCGTCGACCTCCCGTTCGGCCTCGGCCCAGTCCTGCGCCTCGTAACCCGGTGCGAACTGGCGCTTTTCGGCCTTGAAGTAAGCGGCCATGCGCACCATGTGCTCGCGTTCCTCGGCGGACAGGGGGGTGGCCGCCAGGCTCGCGTTCCGACGGCCGGCGGTCTTGGTCTTGGAGCGAGTCGGTTCGATCGCGGGGGGCGCCTTGCGGCGTGCGGTGGAACGAGGGGCGGCCGCCTCGGTTGCGGCTTGCGTCGGCGCCTTGTCCTTGGCGGCGGTCGTTGCTGGCGCTTTCTTGCTGGTCGTGCTCCGGGCGGGCGTGGTGCTCCTGACGTTCGTGGTGGGCTTGGCCGGTTTCGGTTCGGGGCCGGCTTCCTGACCCTTGGCCTGCTTCGCCCGGGTCTTGCCGGCTGAGTTCAGCTTCTTGTCATTCGCCATGTAGAATCCCCTACCTGAAGAGATCGGTGAGGCATTCTGAATCAACTCCGCGACCGAAGACAAACCAAAATTGCAGCGAGCCCAATCTATCCGGGCTAGAATGACGGCTCGCCTTCTTGGATCGAATCGCCGTGGCGCGGCGACCTGCCGGCGATCCGGCCAGCACAGCAATATCGAGGGACAGGGTGCCTGCCTCGTTGAAGGTCTAGCCCCCCGCAGGGCACCAGGATGGCTCGCCGGCGCCCAGTGGCAACCAAGAGAGCCGGGGTCCGATCCATGATTCCGCAACACGCGCTCGTGCTCAATCTCCATCAACCGCCGGGCAATCTGGAGTCCTTGCTGGAACATCGGGAATGGGAGGCGAAGGAGATCCTGTTCGCGATGGACCGGATCCCACGAAGTCTTTGGGGCTACGAGGATCTTGCCCGGGTGCATCTATCGCTGTCCGGCACCCTGCTCGAGACCTTGACCGACCCCGCCTTCCAGGACCGCGTGTACGGCATCGTCGATTGTGGCTCGCTGCTCTGGCATTTCCAGAACCAGGAGTTGTTCGAGATCCTCGGCACCGGCTATTACCATCCTGTCCTGCCGCTGATCCCGCCCGAGGATCGACGCGAGCACTTGGAACGTTGGCTCGCGCTGGCCCGACACCTCTTCTGGCGCCCGCAGTTCGAGGGTTTCTGGCCGCCAGAGATGGGCTTCTCGATGGAGTTGATCCCTCTGCTGCGGGCCGCCGGTTACCGCTATGTGCTGGTCGATAGCGAGCACGTCGAGCCGCTGACGCGAATGAGCTGGCCGGCCTTACGCTATCGCCCGCACATCGCCCGCTACGGTCAGGACGAGATCGTCGTGATCGTCCGTGATCGCGATCTGTCGAATGCGCAGGAATCCGGCATGGACGTCGATTGGTTCCTGGCCGAGGTGGCAGCGCGGACTCGCTGGTGCGATTTCGTGCCGTTGGTGACCACCTGTACCGATGGCGAGAATGGCGGCTGGTTTCGCAATGTCACCGAAGGTGCGAACTTCTGGACGGCCTTTTATCGGCCCTTGCTGGATCGGGTTCGCGCCGGTCAGGCGCCGATCAGGCCGGTCTTCATCGGCGATTACCTGGACCATCATGGTCCCTATGGCGAGGTTCGCGTCCATACTGGGGCCTGGAACACGGGCTGGCACGATGGTCGGGATTTCACCCAATGGACCGGGTCGCTGGCCCAGCGGGACGCCTTGGCCGCGGTGGCCGAGTTGAGCACGGCGATTCATGCCGCGCGCGCCGCCGAGGCGATGGTCAAGGACGGGCCGCTGGTCGTGCCTGAACTCGAGGAAGCCCTGCGTCACCTGTTGCAGGCGGAAACCAGTTGTCACTTCTATTGGGGCGAGGCCTGGGTGCCGCGCGCCGCGGGTGGGTTGGAGGCCGCTTGGGAGTCCTTGGCCCGCGCGGGATATGCCGGACCCTCGTCACGGAACGGATCTTGACCCAGGGGGGATGCGTTCGAGATCCCGCGTCGGCCCGCTGGCACCGATCCGCAATGACATCAGCATGACACCTTCGTCAGTAAGGAGAAGACCTGCATGAACCCGTTACCGGAATATGTCGATAACGTCCCGAATGTCTC
The DNA here is from genome assembly GCF_041197575.1 of Thioalkalicoccus limnaeus. Classification (NCBI taxonomy): domain Bacteria; kingdom Pseudomonadati; phylum Pseudomonadota; class Gammaproteobacteria; order Chromatiales; family Chromatiaceae; genus Thioalkalicoccus; species Thioalkalicoccus limnaeus. Next base: position 299,786 of record NZ_JBDKXB010000001.1, read on the forward strand.
GGGCGCCGAGGCCGAGGTGGCCCGCGCGGTGGCCATTGGTCGCGACAAGACCCTGTTCGCCGATGGCGGTCGCGTCGATTTCGCGGCTATTCGCGCGGCCACGGCGATCGCGCTGCACATGCATCAACCGCTGATTCCCGCGGGTGGTGAAACCTTGCGCACGGCGGGACTGATCAGCAACCTCCAATACATGATGGAGAACCAGGGTATCGGCGACAACCACAATGCGCCGGTCTTCCATTGGTGTTACAAACGGCTCGGCGAGATCATCCCGCAGTTGGTCGGGGAGGGCCACGCGCCGCGGGTCATGCTCGAATACTCGGGGACCTTGTTGCACGGCCTGCGCAGGATGGGGCTCGATGATGTGATCGACGCGCTGAAGACTATTACCTGCAACCCGGATTATCGGTCGACGACCGAATGGCTCGGCATGCCTTGGGGTCATCCGGTTGCCCCGTCGACCCCGGTGCAGGACTATCGCCTTCACGTCCGTGCCTGGCAGCAGCATTTCGCCGCGATCTTCGGCTGGGAGGCCTTGGAGCGGGTGCGGGGGTTCTCGCCGTCCGAGATGGCGTTGCCGAACCACCCCGATGTGGCCTACGAGTTCGTCCGGACCCTGGTCGATTGCGGCTACCAGTGGGTGCTGGTCCAAGAGCATTCGGTGCAGCAGGTCGACGAGGGTTGGCATCCGCAGCGACCGCATCTGCCGCATCGGTTGGTCTGCACGAGTTCGAAGGGCGAGACGGCCAGCATCATCGCGATCATCAAGACCCAGGGCTCGGACACCAAGCTCGTTGCCCAGATGCAGCCCTGGTACGAGGCCCAAAGCTTGCAGCGTTGGGAGCTGGCCGGTCGTTCCGTGCCGCCGTTGGTGACGCAGATCGCCGATGGCGAGAATGGCGGCGTGATGATGAACGAGTTTCCGCCCAAGTACCAAGAGGTGGTCCGCGCTGCCAGCGGGTCCGACGTGCCCTTGATGAACGTCAGCGAATACCTGGAACACCTGTTCGCGATGGGTATCAAGGTCGGCGACTTCACGCCGGTCCAGCCTCTGTTCCACGACAAGATCTGGGAGCGCATGAAGCCCGGGGACGGCCCCGCGCGTCTGGCCGAGGTGATCGCCGATCTGAAGGAGTCCGACCACCGGTTTCACATGGACGGCGGCAGTTGGACCAACGATCTGTCCTGGGTTCGGGGCTACGACAACGTGTTGGGTCCGATGGAGCGGGCCAGTTCGCTGTTCAACGAGCGGATCTTGAAGCCCGGGATCGCTCCGGATGACCCGCGTTTTCGCAATGCCCTGTTCCACTTGATGACGTCGCAGACGAGCTGCTACCGGTATTGGGGACAGGGTCAATGGACCGACTACGGCCGCGAGATCTGTCGGCGTGTCGAGGAGATCATCGAGCACGACCTCGCGTGACTGGCCCCGTTGGGGCGGGGTGGTCGCACCTCGGCGCCGCCTGCGCCATGACCGACCGATACCCTCGGCGCGGGCCGACGTTTCGATCGAAGGTCCCGCGGGCCCCTGTCCTCGCGGGACCGGGGCCACGACCGCTCGTCGCGTCGCCGCGGTCGGGATCGGGCCGGTCAGCTCGCCAGTTGCCGGTGCAGACCTTCGTCCCAATCCGCGGTCAGCGAACGGAAGATCCAGTTGCGCCGTTCCTTGAGGCGCTGATAGGCGGCCTTCAGGTCGAGGATCATGGTGATCCGCCGGCTGGCGCAGCGCAGTTCGCCGTCGTCATGGGTCGCGACCGGGTGAAACCCCATGACGCGGGTATGGAATCCATAGGGACTATGTGGGTCGTTCTCGAACACATCGGTGATGTAGTGCGTGAAGCCGCGCTCGAGTGTCTCGCGGGTCGCGGCCCGCATCAGGGCGACGGCCAGTAGCAGATTGCGCCGGCAGGACGGGATGATGGCGAAACGACCGATCTCGGCGATCCGGGTCGTCGCCAGGAAGCGGTCGACATCGACCCTGGGATCGAGCAGCGTGACCCGGTAGTCGCGGTATTGGCCCAACGGTGGCTCGTAATAGACGCGCAGCACCCCCGCCGGGCGCCGGCCGCGGAAGGCGACGAACCAGGAGATCGCCGGACTGGTCAGGTCGCTCGCTGGCAGTTGGGTCTCGGCGTGATCGACCCACCCCTTCTCGTCCTGATAGGTCGAGCGCAACACCTCGAGGGCCTGCGCCCGTGTGACGGCGTCGCTGACCCGGATAACAGTGGTCTTCGTCAACATGCGAGTCCTCCTCGGACGCCTTTGTCCGGATCGTGAACTGGTTCGGTTGGGGATGACTCTTGCGCCAGCCAGGGCTTGTCGCACAGGGCGGAGAGGGCGATCATGGCTTCACGGTGCCAGTCCCGCACCTGTCGCGGCGACACCAGGGCGCCTGCCACCGTTGGATGCAGCGGCTCGCCGACGAGAATATACAAGGGTGCGTTGGAGTCGATCAGCCCGTTCGCTGACTGCCCAGCGCCGAACCGGAGGCCGACCGGTAGCAGCGGCACCTCGAGTTCCAGGGACAGGCGCGCCGCGCCGTATCGCCCGCGCAGCAGGCGCAGCGCGCTGCGGTTGACGGTCCCCTCCGGGTAAAGGCCGACCGATCCGCCCTGCAGCAGCGTGTCACGGGCCACATCCAATGGGGACCGGGCGGTCTGGTAGCGCTGTTTGAAGCGGTTGAGCCAGCGCGGACGGGCCGGCTTGCGGGTCACCGTGATGGCGCCGCTGTGGTCGTACAGGTAGCCGACCCCTGGATACAGGCGATAATTCCAATCAGCGAGAAAACGGATCGGCTTGCCCGAGCGCACGAGCAGGAACAAGGCGGGCAGATACAGGGCCTCGCGCCGGGAACTATGGTTGGCGATCAAGATGAAGGGGTCGTGAGACGGCAGCAGGCGCTCCCAGCCGTCGACGGTGACCACCTGCGTCAAGGCCAGCCGTGCGAATACGCGGATCAGTTGACGATCGGTCCAACTGACGTCGCGCGCGAGCGGCCAGCGCCATAGGGCGCCTGGTGCGAACGGGGGCGGGCCGGCAGGGCTCGAAGGGGGATGGGTTTGTCGCGGTGGCATCGGAATGTGCCCATGACGATCATCGGCCCGGTCAGAGGGGTTCGGCACGAGACCGACGACCTCGACGCGCTTCGTCACGGCTGCGAACGGGGATCGCCGGTCCCGCCAATAGTCGCACGTCAATGTTGCCAGTCAGGGACGAGACTGTTGCTGTTTGACGACCTGGCGCCAGTCCGGGTGGACGATCGTCGCGCGCTCGGCGCGGTGCGGGATCGACCCTGCGGACGGCCTCGTGTCCTGGGAGTCTGACCGGTTCGTACCTGTCCCGCAACCCTGCTTTGGTGCCTTCGGTCCGCCGCCCATCGATGGCAGCAACGCGCGTCGGCGGGGGCATCCTTCATCAGCCATAGAAGCCAAGCCGGAAGACCTATGCCTGTTCGTCGTCGTCGGCGCCCGCGCCGGATTCTGAAGGGCCTGCTGATCGCGCCGCTCGTCCTGGCGCTGGTGTCGATTGCGCTGGTATTGGCCTTGCGCTGGATCGACCCACCGAGTTCCTCGGTGATGATCCAGCATCAGATCGCGGGATGGTGGCAAGGCCAGCCACCGCCGCTCGTGCATCATGAATGGGTCCCCTGGGAACGCATCCCGCCGGTCGTCGCCTTGGCCGTGATCGCGGCCGAAGATCAGCGTTTTCCCGATCACAAGGGTTTCGATCTGATCGAGATGCGCAAGGCCTGGGCGGCCCATCAGGCCGGTGGCCGCCTGCGCGGCGCCTCGACCCTGTCCCAGCAGGTGGCGAAGAACCTGTTCCTGTGGCATGGTCGAAGCTGGCTGCGCAAGGGCCTGGAGGCTTGGTTCACCGCGCTGATCGAATATCTGTGGCCGAAGACCCGGATCCTCGAGATCTACCTGAACATCGCCGAGTTCGGTCCCGATACCTATGGTGTCGGCGCCGCCAGTTGGCGCTATTTCCAACGCCCGGTCGAGGCGCTCGGTCCGGCGGAGGCCGCGCAGTTGGCCGCAGTGCTGCCCAATCCGCAAGGGTACCGGGTTCAGGATCCATCGCCTGCGGTCAAACGGCGCGCGACCTGGATCCGTACCCAGATGGATCGTCTTGGAGGGGTGCGGTATCTGGAGAGGCTTTGAGGTTCCCGAGCTGGCTCGGTAATGAAGATCGGCGGCCGGTCACGGGGTCCGGGCGACCCCCCACAGATCGACCCGGGTCACGACACCGGTACGCAGCAGTGTCCGCGCGAGTTCGGCGGCCGTGGTTCCGGTCGTCACGACGTCGTCGATCACGGCGATGTGGTCGGCATCGGGCACGGCCCGGAGGCCGAAGGCCCCGCGAAGATTGCGGCGCCGCGCGGTGCCGGTAAGGCCCATCTGCGGGGATGTCGCACGGATCCGCTCGCAGCAACGGGCGTCTACGGCCAGGCCCAGTTCGGTGGCGACTGTCCGAGCGATTTCGTGGGCTTGATTGTAGCCTCGTTCGCGCAGGCGCGACGCGTGCAACGGCACCGGGACGAGCAAGGCCGGTCGTGTGGCCCGCTGTTCGGCCAAGGCGCGTGCCAACAGGGTTCCGACCAGCCTGACCAGGTGCAGCCGACCGCGAAACTTGGCGCCGGCGATCAAGGCCGGAAGGATGCCCTCGTAGAGAAAGGGGACATGGGCGGCGGTGAAGGGCGGTGGGCGGCGTCGGCAGCGGCGACACAGCGGGTCGGCGGGTTGCGCAAGTGGCCAGGGCTGCGCGCAAGCTGGGCAGGCGCGCAGATTGCCCGGCAATTCGCGCTCGCAGGGGGTGCAGAGGTCGAGCCCCGGTTGGCCTGGTGCGCCACACAGGGCGCAGGTCGGTGGAAAGAGCCAATCGAGGCCGCGTCGACGCCATGCGACTGGCGTGCGCAAGGTCACCGGCTGAATCGACGAGCGGTCGGTCTGCTTGCATCCGAGCGCTGGCGGTGGGTCGGCGCTCCGCGCCATCGTGTCGTTCCCTGGTGGATGGGCCAGGTCGCTAGGGCCTGGACCCCTCGGTCAAGAGCGGCTTCAGCGCGTGTCGGATGTTCGCGAACAGATGCGGGTGCCGGGCTTCTTCGTTGGCCAGCAACGCCTTCATCTGTTCGCGGCGGGCCGGTCGCGTGAAGCAGGCCGGGCAACTGTCGGGGACCACCGGCAGCCCGGCGGTCGCGGCGAAGGCCGCGGTCTGGCGCTCGCGACAGTAGGCCAATGGACGGATGATCCGCACATCGCCGGCATCGTTGCGGTAGTGGGCCTTCATCGTGCGCAGTTGTCCGCCGTGAAACAGAGACAGCAGCAGGCTTTCGGCCAGGTCGTCCAGGTGCTGACCCAAGGCCAGGACCTGGTACCCCTCGCGGCGGCAGATCCGGTACATGATGCCGCGCTTCATTCGGGCGCAGTATGCGCAAAAGGAATCACCGTCCATGCGGGTCTTGGCCTCCTCCATGATCGGTTGGCGTTCGTAGTGCCAGCGCAGGTCGAGATCCCGATAATAACCCTGCAGCGGTGCCGGGTCGAAGCCAGGAACCTCCGGATCGACGGTCACGACCCCCAGCTCGAAACGGACCGGCGCATAGGTCCGCAGATGGTGCAGGATCGCAAGCAGCGACAGCGAGTCCTTGCCACCCGAGACGGCCACGAGCACGCGGTCGCCGGCACGGATCATATCGAATTCGACGATGGCGCGACCCACTGGCCGCAGCAGGGACTTCGGGGGTTTGGGCAACGACCTGGACATGGCGCGCTAGTCTACCGGAAAACGCGCCACGGCTCGGGTCTCCTTGCCGACCGCCAGATGCTATCCAAGCCGATCAAGCCCGTCGGCGAAGCTCTAACGCGAATCGTTCCAGCTCAAGGGTGTCGGCCGTGAACAGACGGATGCCTTCGGCCAGTTTTTCGGTGGCCATCGGATCTTCGTTGAGCACCCAGCGGAAGCCGCTCTCGTCGAGGTCGACGCGTTCGAGCATCATCGCCCGGGCCCGCTCCGGATCCAGCTTGCGCGGCACCTCGTCGTCGCTGGACGCCAGCTCCTCGAGCAAGGCGGGAGAGATGGTCAGCAGGTCGCAGCCGGCCAGTTCGAGAATCTCTTCGTGATTGCGGAAACTGGCCCCCATGACCTGTGTCTTGTATCCGAAGTGTTTGTAATAATTATAGATTCGTGTCACGGACCGGACCCCGGGATCCTGATCCGCCGGGTAGCCGTCGACCTGTTCCGTTTTTTTGTACCAATCGAGGATGCGCCCGACGAAGGGTGACACCAGTGTGACCCCGGCGTCGGCGCAGGCCACGGCCTGGCCAAAGCCGAACAGCAAGGTCAGATTGCAGTGCAGGCCTTGCCGTTCGAGTCGTTCGGCCGCGCGAATCCCCTCCCAGGTCGACGCGATCTTCAAGAGCACTCGCTCCGGCCGGATACCGGCCTGGGCGTACAGGTCCATCAGCGTCTCGGCGCGACGCACGGTGCCCTCGGTATCGAACGAAAGGCGCGCGTCGATCTCGGTCGAGACGCGACCGGGAACCACGTCGAGGATCTCGATGCCGAAGTTCACGGCGAGACGGTCCATGATCCAGCGAGCCTGCTCGTCGGGCGGGCCGCCCTGTCGCTGGCCGAAGTCGATGGCCTCTTGGACCAGTTCGCGGTATTGGGGCATCCGGGCTGCTTTGTACAACAGCGACGGGTTGGTCGTCGCGTCCTGCGGTCTGTGCTCGGCAATGGCTTCGACATCACCAGTGTCGGCGACGACCCGGGTCATGGTCTTGAGGCGATCGAGTCGGTTCATCTGGTTTCTCCTGATAGCAAAGTACGACAAGGGTGCCTTGCGTTAGAATGATCGTTGAGTTTGCGCTGACGTCGACAAGGGGCCTTCGCTCGCGGGCCGTTCCTCTGGACCCGGCTCACGACACGTCGCCCCGCTGGAGATCAGGATGCCGGTCCTCGTGAGTTATGTGGTCCCCGATGAATCCCGTGTGGCAGATCTCTTGGCGCGTCTGTCGCAGGATCGGCCGATCAGCGAAGTGGCCGCTGTGGCGACCGAGCACCGTTTTTACGACAGCTTCGATTGGCGCTTGTTTCGCGCCGGGGTGTCGCTCGTCCATGAAACCACGGCCGATGGCGGCTGGCTGATCTGGCAGGATCTGGCCGGACGCGAGCGGCCGCGACGTTGGGCCGCGATGCAACCCCCTGGCCTGGCATCGGACCTGCCGAATGGTCCGCTGCGCGATCTCCTCGCGCCTGTGCTTGGCGTGCGGCGGTTGCTGCCGATCGTTGCGATCGACCGTCGTTCGGACCGGGTTCAACTGCCGGCGGGCGGCGAGGGGGTGATCGTGCGCGCCCGGATCGATCGGGACCAGGTCCGCGATCCCTCCGGTGGACCGAGCAAGGCGCTCCCGGTCCAGATCACGCTAGAGCCTTTGTCCGGCGGAGCGACCGAAATCAAAGGCAGACTGGCCGCCTTGAAACGGCCGTTCGGTTTGCGTCGGGTGCGTGTGCCGCGCCTGATCGAGGCCTTGAGCGTCATCGAGCGAACCCCTGGCGACTATTCGTCGAAGCTGGACATCGATCTCGCTGGCCACTGGCGGGCCGAGCAGGGCCTGCGTGAGATCCTCCGTTACCTGTTGGCGGTATTCGACGCGAACATCGCCGGTGCCAGCGCGCACCTCGACCCGGAGTTCTTGCATGATCTGCGTGTCGCGACCCGCCGGGCTCGGTCGCTGTTGTCGCAGATCAAAGATGTGTTGCCGGCCTCGCGCGTGGCGTCGTTGCGGGAACGGCTCGCGTGGCTTCAGCAGGTCACGGGTCCGGCACGGGATCTCGACGTCTATTTGTTGGGACTCGAAGGCGATCTCGCCCGTCTGCCTGCGATGCTCCGGCCTCACCTCGCGCCGCTCGAGACGGCCTTGTCCACGCGTCACCGCATTGCCCAGCAACAGGTATCCGAGTGGTTGGAGTCGGCCGAGTCGTTGGCCTTGTCACAGGAATGGCGGGAATTGGCCGAGACTCCGGTGAGCGTTCATGAAGCCGGTGCGCGCGCGGATTGGCCGCTGAAGCTTGTCGCGGACCGGGCGATCTGGCGCCGTTATCGGCGGGTGCGCGACGACGGGCGTGCGATCGATGCCGCGACGCCAGCGCCGGTGCTGCATGAACTGCGCAAGGACATCAAGAAATTGCGTTACCTGATGGAGTTCTTTCGCAGCCTCTACGGCGACCAGATCAGCACCCTGATCAAGCAGACCAAGATCCTGCTCGACGATCTTGGCCATTACCAGGATCTCGCGGTCCAGGCCCAGTTCCTGCGCGAGGCGGCCCATCGCATGGACCAAGAGGGTCAGTGCGGCGCCGATAGCCTGTTGGCCATCGGCGCCTTGGTTGGGGCGCTGCTCGAGCGTCAGAGCGAAGCGCGCGAGCGGTTCGCCGCGAGCTTTGCGAGCTTCGACGGCCGGGTCAACCGGTCGCTGTTTCGGGACTTGTTCAAACCCAGTGGTTGAGCACCACGGCGCGACGGCCTCAACGCAATGCCGTGACCAGCTTCTGGTCGATCCGGTCGGCGATCAGCTGCCGCATCGGGGCGAGCCATAGCCCGAGCTGGACCTCGAGGACGACCTGGTCCTCGGCCACCAGGATGATCCCGCTGGCGCCGGGGCGACGAAACCACAGCCGATTGCCCTGCCATCGGCAGACGACCTGCAATTCACGTTCGAGACGGCGCGCCACGGCGTGGATGCGGCTTCTGGCCTGTTCGAGCCCGAGACCGTGGGGCCGCGTGATCTGGATGTTCGAGGGCATGGCACTATCTCGCGTCGTCGATATCTTCATAGGCCGCGGGTACGAAACGCGGCGTACACAACGCATAGAACACCAGGTCGTCACTCCCGGTATTCGTAATGCGTTGTCGGCACCCGGCCGGGATGTGGACCAGGTCGCCAGATTGAACCACAGTTGGTGGCAGATTGCCGACCTCGACACGTCCCCGTCCGGCGACGATCAGGTAGCGTTCGTCGATATCGACGAGTCGGTGCCAGCGGGTCGTGGCCCCGGCAGCGACCCGGGCGCGCGCGACGGATAGCCTCGTGTCGTCGGGTCGGTTCCAGGTTTCCAGGATCGCGCAGCCTTCGGCAGTGGCGTATTCGTCATCCTCGTCCGGGCGCTGGATGGTCGGTGGTGGGCTCATATCGGATCGCTCAATTGGGCTAGGCAAGTCTGATTGCGGCCATGCTGCTTGGCGCGGTAGAGGGCCTGATCCGCGAGCTCGAGGAGTCGTTGTCGGTCGGTTTCGCGGCACGCCGTTGGGCGGGTCGCCACCCCGATGCTCAGTGTCACGATCGCCGCGGTTTTCGAGTGCTGATGGGGAATGGCCAGCGCCTCGATGGTTCGTCGCAAGCGCTCGGCGACATGCCGGGCGCCGTTGCCGTCGGTGTCCGGCATCAGGGCCACGAACTCCTCGCCACCGTAACGGGCAACGAAGTCCGGTGGACGCGACACCGACGCCTGAAGTGCGCGTGCGACGCGCCGCAGGCATTCATCGCCGGCGCCATGGCCATAATGGTCGTTGTAAGGCTTGAAGTGGTCGATGTCCATCATCGCCAGTGACAGCGGCTGCCCATTGCGAGACGCGCGCGCCCATTCCTCGACGAGGCGCTCATCGAATCGACGGCGATTCGGGATGTCGGTCAGGCCATCCTGCATCGAGAGCTTCTCCAGCAGGTCGGTCTTGATCTTGAGATTCATGTGGTTGCGAACCCGAGCCCGGACGATCGTCGGATGGAAAGGTTTGGCGATGTAGTCGACGGCACCCAGGTTGAAACCCAATTCCTGGTCCTCGATCCGGTTGCGGGCCGTGACGAAGATGACTGGAATGCCGCTCGTTCGTTCATCCGATTTCAGGCGTCGACAAACCTCGTAGCCGGTCATGTCCGGCATCTCGATGTCGAGCAGGATCAGGTCAGGCGGATCCTCGGCCGCGGCGAGCTCCAAGGTCTTGCGGCCATTGGTTGCGATCCGAATCGCATAGTCGTGCCTCAGAAGGTCGGCGAGGGCACGCAGGTTGGTCGGCTCGTCGTCGACGATCAGAACCACACCTGTGCGGGAGCTAGGATCGGAGGTCATCACAGCTCCACGCCGGCGCGTGCGGCCAACTCGACCAGTTGGGATGTGGCTCTATCGAGCTCGAAGCGCTCGAGCAACCTGAGAAGTTCCGCCGAGGCCTTGTGGCCGAGCTGCTGATCCAGGAACGTAGTGGCGTCCCGTAGTTGGTCGTCATCGATCAATTCGCTTTTCGCGAGCCTCGCATGCAGCGCCTCCAACGCGGCTTGACCCTGTTTGGAGTCGATTCCACTGGGATCCTCGGCGTTGGGCGGCAAGGGAGGCAAGGTTGCAAGCTGTGTTCGGGCCTCGTCGAACGCGGCTCGGAATTCGCGGCGCAGGGCGGCCGAGACCTCTTTCCCCGCCTCGAAGGCTCGGCCGATCCGCGTGGTGATCGCTTCCAGGCGGGTGGCGCCGACGACCCCAGCCGACCCTTTCAGCGTATGGACCAGCCGCTGCGCCGTCTGATGGTCGCCGTCCTCGATCCGAGCGATGATCGAGGACGCATCACCGGCGAGCTGATCCCTGAACAACAGCAGGAGTCTGTGGTAAAGGCCCTCATCGCGGTCGGCCAGGCCGAGTCCACGACCGAGGTCGAATCCGTCGAGCGACGCCGGCAGGCGCGACGCGAGCGCCTGATCTACGGCCGCCGTCCCAGGTGGGTTCGCGATGGTCTGACGCGGGTCGCCGAGCCAATGGGCCAGCGTGTCGTAGAGCGTCCTGCTGTCGATCGGTTTGGCCAGATGGGCCTCCATGCCGGCGTCGCGGGCGCGCTCGCGATCGGCGTCCATCACGGCGGCCGACAGGGCAATGATCGGTAGGTCAGGGGCTTGTTCTCGGATCCGGCGCGCGGCCTCGAAACCATCCATGATCGGCATCTGCAGGTCCATCAGGACCAGGTCGAAGTCCCCGGACTCGACCATCCTGACCGCCTCGGCTCCATTGTCCGCCAGCGTCACCTTGGCCCCGGTTCGCTCGAGCATCCGTCTGGCCACCTCTTGGTTCAATGGGTTGTCCTCGGTCAGCAGAATCGAACGACCGGTGAAAGAGGGTACTTGGACACCGTATGGAGCGGGGATGATTTCGGCTTTTTCGCCACTCGCCTCGATCATCGCGTTGAAGACGGCCGAGGCCGTCACGGGTTTCCCGAGGAATCCGCTGATGCGCTCGGGATCGATCGGGATCTCATCGCGGCTGTAGGCACTGACGATGATGATCGGTGCCGGGGTCCCGGTCAGTTGGCCGTTGTTCCGCAAGCTGCGCAATCGATCGATGGCCTCCAGTCCGTCGATGTCTCCGGGCATCCGCCAATCCATCAAGATGAAATCGAATGGTGTCCGTCGCCGATGCGCGGCCAGCACGGCATCAATCGCTGCCTGTCCGGAATCGGCCTCGACGACGGCACAATGGCGGGCCTCGAGAATCTCGCGCAAGACCATGCGTGCCGTCGCCTGATCGTCGACGACCAGCACCCGGCGACCGCTGACCTGCGGATAGGCCGCCGGATGTGCTGCGACCCGGGAGACCGGGAACGTCAGTTCGAAGGAAAAGGTGCTGCCTTGTCCTGGGGTCGACTCGACTTCGATGACACCACCCATTCGTTCGACCAGACGTCGGCTGATCACGAGGCCCAGACCGGTCCCGCCGAATCGCCTTGTTGTCGAGGTATCGGCCTGAGAGAACGGTCGGAATAGCCTGCTGATCGTCTGCGCGTCCATACCGATCCCCGTATCGCTGATCTCGAAACGCAAACGAACCTCGTTGTCGTCGCCGCCGACGACCTGTTCAATCCTGACCTCGACCTGGCCCGACTCGGTGAACTTGATCGCATTGCCGAGCAGGTTGATCAGCACCTGGCCAAGCCGGAGCGAATCGCCGCGCAGCGTATCGGGCAGGTCCGGTGAGACGCGAAAGAACAGGTCTAGTCCCTTGTCGCCGGTGGCCGTGCCGAACAGCGTGGCCATCTGGTCGAGCAATTGATGGACCTGGAAATCATGGTGATCGAGCTCGAGCTTGCCGGCCTCGATCTTGGAGTAGTCGAGGATATCGTTGATGATCCCGAGCAGCAGGTGCGATGAGCCATGGATCTTTCGCAGGTAGTCACGCTGTTCGTCATTCAGGTCGGTTTCCAGCAGGATCTGACTCAAACCGATCACGGCGTTCATCGGCGTGCGAATCTCATGGCTCATATTGGCCAGGAACTCGCTCTTGGACCGACTGGCGGCCTCGGCTTGTTCGCGACTTTGCCGCAAGGCATCCTCGATGTCGCGCCGCTTTCGAACATTGACGAGCATCTGTGCGAAGACCGTCAACAGACGCCTTTCGATGGCCGAATAGCGATACTGGGAGCGGACTGCATCGAAGCCAACGAAGCCTAGGCAGTGCGTCCCGTCCATCAAGGGCACGGCCAGGACGCTTTTGACGCCCTGCGGGTCGAGCAGCTGCCGCAGGCCGCTGGCCGGCGGCAGGGCGCCGACATCCGGTATGTACATGCTTTGGCCTCGGCAGTGCGCGGCGACCCAATCGGGGATCAGGTCGTTCGGCACGGCTTGGAGCCGCTCATGCTGAGGTTCGATCCCGGGTGCGCACCATTCATGGGTATTTCGCGATACCCGCTGGTCGAAGTCATAGTCGAACAGGTAGGCCCGGTCGGCACCGACGAAGCCGCCTAGGTCTCCGAGGGAACGGGCGATGACCTGATCGACCTGAGTCAACGGCAGGCTGATATAGGTCGAAGATATCCGCATCAGGATCTCTTGCAGGCGGGTTTGCTGTTCGAGGGCGTGCTGATTGATCTCGATGTGGAGCAGGGTTTCCTGGCGTCCGATCGTGCTGCCGATGACCTGCACGAGCAGGCGCAGCAGGCGAATGTCGTGGTCAATCCAGTGCTTGGTCCGGCCGATCGTGTCGAAACCGATGAACCCCCAGAGCGTCCCTTCGGTATCCGCCATCGGCAGGCACAGCATCGATTCGATGCCCTGGGCCAGGAATTCGGTCCTTTCGGCGTTGGCCTCGTCCGGCATGTCGGCGACACTGGGGATGTGAACCGGCTCGCGGGTCTGCATCTGGGCCTTCCACCAGGGCATCGCGCCGACCGCCATATCCCGCGACCGGATCCTCGCCGATGCGATGTTCGGGGCGCACCACTCATGGGTATTGGTCATCCGCGCACCGTCGGCGGTGAAGCGAAACAGGTAGGCGCGATCGACCTCGAGCAGGTGGCCGAGTGTCGCCAACGCGCCATTGAGGACGTCGTCCAGATTATTGTCTCGCGCCGTTGCCAGGCGCCCCGAGATCTTTGCGGTCGCCCGTTCCAAGTCTAGGCGCCGCGCGGCTTCGACGTCCGCGAGCTTGCGGTCGGTGATATCACGGGCCGCGGCATAGATCACCTCCCCGTGCGGGTACGAACGCCATTCGAGCCAACGGTAGCGTCCGTCGCGGCACCGGTAGCGGTTCTCGAAGCTGCGGATCGTGATCTGATCGCCGAGCCGCGCGAGGGCCGAGAGCGTGGCGTCGCGGTCGTCGGGGTGGACGAGGTCGAGGAAGGGCCGGCCCTCCAACTCCGTCAAGGGGTACCCCAGTGTTCGCTCCCACTCCGGGTTGAGCCGCAGGAAGACGCCGTCGGTGTTGGCGACGCATAGCATGTCGAGCCCGACCGTGAAGAATCGATTCAGCTCCTCGGTTCGCTCGTTGACTAATCCGACCAATCCGGCATGGCGGCGCGCCAACAGCGACGCCATGGTCGCGAAGGCACCGGTCAAGAGCAGTCCGATCCAGGCCGTGATCCAGCTGGCCCGGCCCGGGTGCACCCGGTGAAAGTCGGGGCCGGCTTGGGCGCTGATCCGGAACACCTCGCCGAAGATCGGGATAGGTTGCGACAAGCGCGGGCCGACCAGCCCGGCGCGTTCGCCGTCGTGGCTCACGGCGAGGGATTGCGCCGAACCGCCTTCGCCGAGGTGTTCGATCTCGAGCAGGATCCCGGGGTCGGTGGGCATGCCCAACAACAGCGTGTCCATCCGCAGCGCCGCGAGGGCCACGCCGCTCCGATGTCCGGGTTGCTCGCTGTCGAACACCGGTCTGACGACACGGATGCCTTTCGGCCGACCGGGTTCCAATAGAAAGGTCACCGGTTTCGTGCTCGTCGGCAAGCCGGTGCGAGTGGCCTCGTCGATGGCTTGGCGCCGGATCGGTTCAGAGGCCATGTCGAAGCCGATCGCTTGCTCGCTGACGGTCGTCCGCGGCGCCACATAGTACACGGGATAATAGTCGTCGCGGTCGGTGAGCGATACCGGCAGACCCTGTTCATCGGCCTCCCAGACGGCGAAGTCGGGAAACTCGGCGGCGCGGACCTTTGCTTCGAATCGCGCGAGATCGTCGCGCGAGACACGAGGCACCCAACTCCAGGCCCAGACGGCCGGGTTGCGAGTCAAGTGCTCGGCGAAACGGTCGAAGGCGTCCCGGCTGGGAGTTGGGCTGTTTTCGAGGAACGCGGCGAGCCCGGCTAGTTCTTTGTCGCGCAGATCACGAAGTGCGCGCGCAATCGCGTCCGTATGGCTTGCCGCCATCTGCGCGAAGAGGCGTTCACGCGCATGCGTCTCGCGTCGATCGGCGGTCCAGGCGGCGGAAGATGTCAACAGGATGCCAATCGCCAGCACCGTCAAGCCCTCGAGATACCGCCAAACGCCGGCTGGCGGTTCTGGTTGTCGCGCCCGTTTGGCGAACAACAGGGCCGCCGCGAACAGCAGGGCCGAGAGGGCCACCGTCAGGACCGCTGGTGGGATCGCGGCCCGGAGCAGCTGGCGGCGCCAATCCCGGGCATCGATATCGATGCCGAGACTCGCGATGACACGAGCCTGGCCGAGATAGGCCCCTGCGCACAGCATGAGGTCGTCGACACGCCGCACCAGCGTGGTCTTGGGTTCGAGACGTTGATTGGCTGGGTTGATGGCCTCGTAAGCGACCCATCCTTCGCCTTCGTCCAGTGCGATGCGTTGCATCACCCGCCCGAAGGAGGCATCGCCGAGGTGATCCGATGGCTCGAGCCCATGCTGGCCGACCAGCTCTGGCCGCACCGGATGGGCGAGGATGGTCAGGTCGAGATCGGCGGCGAAGACATACAGGTCATCGCGATGAAACAATCCGTTCTCGATCATCATTTCGCGCAACAGCGACGCACGACCATGCTGTCGATAGAAGGCCTCGGCCTCGTCGACCATCCTCCGAGCGTCATCGGGCAGTGCGATGCCGTGGAATTGCTGGATCTCCTCGAAGAGCGGGACCTGTGCCGTGATCCAGGTTCCCCAACGATTGGCAAAGGGACCCTCGACTTGGTCGAGACCTTCGGAGAAGACGCGTTGTTCGCCAGCGGTCGCTTCGTCGTAGATCTGACCGGGTGGCGAATAGTCGTCGGAGTGCGTGGGTTCGTTGTCGACCAGGATCATCAGGCGGCCATCGGGACGGCGGCCCATGATGTAGACGAAACCATAGCGATCATCGGCGTTCGCGATGGTTGTCATCTGCCTTTTGAGTCGTTGGTATTCCGCGCGGGCGAGATCGTCCTCGGTCGCGGACAAGGTTTGGATGTGTTCGACATTGACCGATCGAGCCAAGAGACGCGTCTCGAACAGCAAGGCCTCGCGCATCGCGCGGTCCGTGACGTCGACGGTCCACCAGGTCCAGACCGAACCGAGCAGGAGGGAAATCAGCGCCAACGAACTTGCGAGTGGAGGCAGCCAACGCAGGCGCCTGGTCTTGGCAGCGGCCGAGTGGTCAACCTCGGCGATCGATCGTTCCTCCATTGGGCGCGGCCCGTCAGCGTTTCGGATACATATCGATCGGGGTTTCCCGCGGTTGGGTTGGAATCTTTCGAGCCAGGTGTCTCTGCGCCCCGTCTCGGCCCCGTCAATGTATCAACCAACCCCAGCGGATGTCACGCGACGGCATGGCTACGAGGGTTCGCAGTGGTCCTCTTGGGGGGCGGAGGTCGAGCCCGTTGGGGTGCGGAGTGCCGCGAAGGTCCGCGCGAGCATCGCCCGGATATCGGGTTCGCGATCGACGGCGTAGGCGAGGAAGGTCTTCGCGATCGTCGATAGCTCACGTCCCTTGGGGTGCACCAGGTACCAGGCACGTTCGATCGGGAAACCTTCGACGTCGAGCATCGCCAGGCGTCCGGCGCCCCAATCCAGCGTCAACGAATGCAGCGACAGGGCCGAGATGCCCAGGCCGGCGATGATCGCGTGTTTGATCGCCTCGTTGCTACCCAGCTCCATGCGCACGTTGGGTTGAAGGCCGGATTCGGCGAAGCGGTGGATGACGGAGTCACGGATGCCGGATCCGGGCTCGCGCAGGATGAAACGCTCGCGGGCGAGACATTCCATCGAGATGCGGGGCTTCCGGGCCAGCGGATGATCGGCGCGCGCGACGATGATCAACGGGTTTGGCGCCAGATAGGTGGCCTCGACCTCGATGCCGGCGTTCGCCGGTTCGCCGAAGATGTAGAGATCGTCGTCGTTCGCCTCCATGCGTTCGATGATGCGCGTGCGGTTGGTGACCTTCAAAGAGACGTCGATGCCCGGGTAACGCTCGCAGAACCCGCCGAGTATCTCCGGCGCGAAATATTTCGCCGTGGTGATGACAGCCAGACGAAATCGGCCGCTTTTCAATCCTTTCAGATCCGCGAGCCGGGTCTCCAGGTCGCCCAGTGTGCGCAGGATGGTACGCGATGCCGCATAGACTTCGCGGCCGGCGTCGGTCGGTTCGACGTTGCGCCCGACATGCAGGAACAGCGGCGTTCCGACGGTCTCGGTGAGCTTCTTGATCTGCATCGAGACCGTCGGTTGGGTCAGGAACATCTCCTCGGCGGCGCGCGTGAAGCTGCCGAGGCGCACGATGGCCTCGAGGAGTTGCAGTTGCCGGAGCGTGGCGTGGCGAACGAAGCGGTTCGTTGTCTCGGTATCGCCCTGGTCTGAGCGTCGGTCGCTTGTCGACATGGCCTCGCCGGTCTGATCGGACTCGATGGTCTGGGGCGTGCTCCGGGGAGCAATGATTCAATGAGCATGTCCCGCGGCGCACGGGCACGCGCGACGCTGACGCCCCATCATAGCCGAATCGGACTGACCGCGTGTTCAAAGTCAGCGATACAGGGCCTCGATGTCGTTCGCGAAACGGCAGAGGGATTCGCCGAGTTCGGTCGCGCCCTCGTCCGCAGGCAGCGTGAGGTTCACATAGGTCCGGCCAAAGCTGATGTCGGGGTGGACCCCGGTGCGTTCCGAGAGCGCGGCGGCCCGGTCGAGGAAATCACGGGTGGCCGGGTAGTCGGGGAATTCCAGGCGGCATTCGAGCCGCAGCGGGCGCTCGCGGCGCGACCAGAGTGGATTCGAAGTCGTCGATGTCATCAGAAGTAAGCGCGATCGGTCTGGTGTGGCACCGTCAATGACGCCAGCCACGTATCGATTTGTTGCGCGTGTTCGAGTTCCTCACGCAGCAACCCCTCGAAGAAGGCCCCATTGCCGGCATCGCCGATGCGTTCGCAGAAGATCGCCGCGTCCTGGTACAAGGCGGTGATTTCCGCTTCGAGCGCGGCATCCTGGCGCAGCAGGTCGGCCAGATTGCGGGCTACGCCGGCTGGGCGCAGTTGCGAGGCATTGGGCGCGACGCCGAGCGTCAGCATCCGTTGGATGATCCGCTCGGCGTGACGCATCTCCTCGACGGTTTCCTCGCGGAACCGTCTTGCCGCCTCGGGCAGACCCCAGGCCTCGGCCAGCGCGGCCTGGGTCATGTACTGCTGGACGGCGGACAGCTCCAGGCTCAGGGCGCGGCCGAGGTAACCGAGGAGTCGGGGGTGGATCCGCATGTGTTTCATGCAACCTTACCTGTGCCGCCGCGCGCGCGGCGCGGGGTCCGGGACGGGTGACATCAAGCCGTTGGTGCGGCCTTGTTCAGGATCGGCTCGACCTCGCGGTGTGGGCGGGCGATGATGTGGGCCGCGACCAGTCCGTCGCCGACCCGCTCGCAGGCGTCGGCACCGGCGCGGACGGCGGCGTTGACGGCGCCGGTCTCGCCGCGCACCAGCACGGTGACATAGCCGCCGCCGACGAATTCGCGGCCGATCAGCCGGACCTCGGCGGCCTTGGTCATGGCATCCGCTGCCTCGATGGCGGGGACGAGCCCGCGGGTCTCGATCATGCCGAGGGCGATACCGTAGTTTTCGTGGGCCATTGGTCTACTCCGATTGTGTGGGTGTTCGTCGATCTGTGTCGTTGGGCGGGACGGCCCCTCGGGGCCATCCCGTGACGACGGGTTCATTCGCTGGCCGGGGATCCAATTGGAAGGATCGGCTCGACCTCGCGGTGGGGGCGGGCGATGATGTGGGCCGCGACCAGTCCGTCGCCGACCCGCTCGCAGGCGTCGGCGCCGGCGCGGACGGCGGCGTTGACGGCGCCGGTCTCGCCGCGCACCAGCACGGTGACATAGCCGCCGCCGACGAATTCGCGGCCGATCAGCCGGACCTCGGCGGCCTTGGTCATCGCGTCTGCCGCCTCGATGGCGGGGACGAGCCCGCGGGTCTCGATCATGCCGAGTGCGATCCCGTACTTTTCGCCTGTCATCGTTCGTGTCTCCTGTGTGTCTCAAGTCGCCGTGGGCGCGATGGCCCGAGTTCATTCAATCTCTCATCCACCGGTGGGCCCGGAGGCGGCCGCGTGCCTATCGTCGAGGCGTGCCATGCGGCGGGCTCGACGGTTCCGAGGCCGCCTCGGGGGGCCAATGGTCGATGACCCCGCCGACGGTCAGATCCGTCAGGATCGCCGGATTTCCCATCGCGTAACGCGCCGCAGACCCGCTGACCACGAAGACCCAGTCGTCCGGACGCGCCCCGACCGGATCGGTTGCGACGACCCGTCGGCCCGCTGCATCCTGCAGCACCCGCAGGTCGACGTGGGCCAGTTCGGCAATTCGTTGTGTGCAGACCAGCGAGCCGACGACTCGACGAATCTCCATGGTCACCTCCACCTATCCGAGATCATGGTCCGGCCTGTGGTGTGGTGCCGTCAGGTGGCCATCTGTCGATGATGCCGACGATCGTCAGGTCGCTCGGGTACTCCTTGCTGCCGGCCGCCTCGCGGGCAGCGGAGCTGCCGACGCAGATCACCCAGTCACCCGGTACGCAGCCGACGGCATCGACCGCGACCTGCAACGAACTTCCGTCGCGGACCACGAGCAAGTGCTTGTGTTCGAATCCCGGGATGCGATTCGTCGAGACCAGCGGTCGCTCGACCTGACAAATCTTCATGTCAACGCCCCCCGATGCCGTCGCGTTGCAGCGAGCTGCCGACGATCTCGAGACCGGTGCCGGCATCGGTATCGCGGACCGCGAGCAGTCGGTGCAGGTGTCCCGCGCTGGCTTGACGCTCGAAACGTTCGACCAAGGCGCGGTCGAGCCGCTGGCAGTGCAGAATCGCGCGCTCGCGCGCCCCAGGGACAGCTCCGCGATAGTCGAAGCGGATCACGACCGGGATCGGAAGCCCGCGGCTGACGTTGAGTCCGCTGAAGATCATGCACCCGACATCGAGGTCGGCGGCCCCTTCCTCGACCGTGTCGAGATAGGCGAAATAGGTCAGATTGCGCAACTGGATCTCATCGAAGCCTACCCCAACGCCCATGAACCGTTCGGCGTGGCCGTGATCGCCATAGCGACCGCCGTGGAGAGCGCGCACAAAGTCGATCTGCGACAGGTTGTTCTCGATCAGGCGCGCGATCAGTTGGGTCTTGCCGGCATCGGGAGCGCCGTCCGGTGCCGCGTCGCGCACCAGCTCGAGAACCCGTGCGCGGGCGGCGTCGGGCGCCAGATCACAGGTCATGTCATAGACCCGCGCCGCATCGACGCTGCGATCGAGCGCGACCTCGCCCGCGGCATTCGGTACATGGATTCGGATCGCATCCGTGTCCGTGTCCAGCCCGATCAGCAGCAACGCAACCGAGGCCCCGCAGCAGAAGCTGTTTTCGATCGCCTGGCGAAACGCAAGCAGACGCTCGAGGGCCGCGCGGGCGGCGCGCGCGTCATCGGACCCATGCGCCGCGCAGCCCTGCTGCGCCGGATCATGCGAACTGAAATGGTAGATCACCGCTTTCAAATAGCGGGTCGGTGCATCGGCCGTGTTCGGCCGACCCTCGCGAAAACGCCGATACTCGATCTCGACCCACTTGGTGACCGCATCCTCGACGTCGAACAGGCCACCGGCGTAAGACTTGCGCCGCACTGCCCCGAACGGCAGCCGCAGGACATAGCTGATCGCGTGGGCCAACCGCCCGTCGGCGCAGGGCGTCACATCCAGCATGTGAAAGCCGCATTCCTGCAGAAAGGCCTCGAACGATGAGGACTCTCGCCCACCCAGTGGGTCCTCGATCAGGAACTCATCGGCCATGCGCCGATAAGTCTCGAACACCGACCACGCGAACAGGGTGCGCAGATCCAGTCCGGCGATCCAGGCCTCCTCGAGCCGATCCTCGGGCATCCGGAAGCCGAGCTCCGTCTCGGCGATCACTTGTGCCTGTGCGACGAAGTCGGGCGCGCACCGCAGTTGGGCGATCCGTTTGAGGACCGGTACGATCCGGTCGAACGCGCCTTTGACGCGCTGGTCATAGGCATGCAATCGGGCATTGGCGGACCGATCCGTGAGCGGGTGGGTCCGACCCGACGGCTCCGCATCGAACCCGCTGCCAACCGCCGCCCCGTTCGCCCGCGCGCGGCGCGCGTGCCTGGGCTCACCTTGCGGCGCAGCGGCCCAGATCAGGCTCGCGCGGTGAGAATGACGTCGGCTCGACATGGGTCTCGGTCCCCGTTGGAATCAATGGTTGCCGCGGTAATCGATCGTCTCGAAGGTACCGGCATGCTGCTGGCGCGACTGGAAACGCGTCCGCCGCGCGTCGCCAGGGTGCGATGCGAGTCGTTGCGCAACCACCGATGCGTATTCATCGCTACTGCTCCGTGCGCCTGCTTGGTAGGGGTCAGCCGCGCGCGCCGCCCGAATAGGTGATTAGAGATCCCCGATCGGTGTTCCCGCTGCTGCCGGTGACGCGGCTCACCGGGGCCGGCAGTTCCTCGTTGCGCTTCGGCTTGACCGGCGTCATGGCGTTCATCGGACCGGGCCGGGTCGGGTTGCGGCGCCGAGCCGACCGCCCCTCGGTGCCGGTCACGCGCTCACCGCGCTCCCAGTCATCGCCGGTGATCTTGGTTCCAGCCGCTTGACCTTCGCCGGTCACGCGCGGAGGGGGCGGTACGGCGTCGGCGCTGTCGGCCGCTGCTGGCTCCATCGTCAACAGATCCGTCGGTGCCGCGCCGCGATCGAAGCGGAACTCCTCGGTGCCCGTGACCTTGCCCGAGCCCTGGTCGAACGGCCCCGTGATGCGTCCGCCTTGCTCATATCGAGTGCCGGTCACGGCGCCGGTTTGGCGCGTGCGCTGCGCGGCACGCGCCGGCGGCTGCACGCTGAAGCTCTGCCAGGCCGCGCCATCGAGCGCTTGCGGGAAGTCGGCCTCGCCGGGGGCGGCATAGCCGTCACAGGTGCCGGCCAATTGCTCGGCACCGACGTAGGGTGTGCCGGTCACGGGCTCGCAAGCACCGCGTCCGGCTCCGGTCACGACCCCGTCGACACCGGGGCCTTGCCCCGTCATCGGTCTGATCGGCACGGATGACAAAGGCTTTACTCGGGCCTGGATCGCCTGTTGGCGGTCGACGGCACAGTACTCGGTCGCCTGCTCGAGGCCGGCGTATGGGGTGCCGGTGACGATCTGGCAGGTGCCTGGTTCGTCGCCGGTCACGCGTTCCGACCGGCCGGTCTGGGTCCCGGATACGCGCTGTCCGCGCGCGGTCGTCGATCGGCCGACCTTGGGCGCCTCGAGCGGTGCCGGACGGGTTTGACAGAAGGCCTCGTACTGCTCGCCGCCGACGTATTCGTCGCCGGTGATCAGACGGCAGGTGCCGGGTTCGTCGCCGGTCACCCGAGCGTTGCGGCCGACCAGGGTTCCGGTGATCCCGCGTCCGGCCAGTGTCTGGGATACGCCGACCTTCGCCGGCACCGGGTTGCCGACCGCCGCGGTATCGGTCGCGCTCGGGTCGAGATACTGGCTACCGGTCGGTCGCACCCTTGCTCCTTGATCATGCCCCGTGACCTTGGCCGATGGCCCGACCGGCGCGCCCGAGACCGTATGGCCACCGACCGTCTGCGAACGGGCCGTCAGCCGCGGGTTCGGCGGTGGTTCCGTCTGGCAGTACTGCTGATACTGTTCCGCGGACAGGTACTCGGTTCCCGTGACCGATTGACAGGTACCGGGTTCGTCGCCGGTGACCCGCGGCGAGCGGCCGACCTCATTGCCGGTGACCCGATTTCCAGCCCCGGTCCGAGTGGTCCGGACCTTCTCTGGGCCACGTGGCGGCTCGGCGAGGCAGAACTCGCGGAAGATCTCGGCGCCAAGGTATTCGGTTCCGGTAATCGAGCGGCAGGTGCTCGGCTCATTGCCGGTCACGGCCCG
The DNA here is from genome assembly GCF_041197575.1 of Thioalkalicoccus limnaeus. NCBI lineage: Bacteria > Pseudomonadati > Pseudomonadota > Gammaproteobacteria > Chromatiales > Chromatiaceae > Thioalkalicoccus > Thioalkalicoccus limnaeus. The sequence continues at coordinate 322,415 of NZ_JBDKXB010000001.1, forward strand.
GCCGCGGCCGACTCGGGTGCCGGTGATACGCTGTCCGTGGCTCGTCTCGCTCGAACCCACCTTCCAAGGCTGATCTTCGGCGGCGCCCACGGGGTTGGCGCGTGCGGGGCGTTGGCGGCCGGTCGGCTGCGGCTTCGTGGTGCCGACGCTGCCGTTGCGGCTGCGCTGGGCGCGCACGGTCTGTGCCAGTTCGCGCCCCGTAAGCTTTGGATTGACCTGTCGCGCCAGGCTCGCCGTAGTCGCTGGGGCCTTGATCGCGGCCTTGCCGCGGCCGGATTGGGCGGCTCGCCGGGCGAGTGCCAGTAGGCGGCCGGTCGGCTTGTTGGCAACGGGTGCGCGCTTGCCATTGGTGCGGCGAAGCGTGCCAGGGATCGGCGACGAACGGTCGGTGCCCTTGGGCCGGCCGGCGGTTGGCGGCGTTGATGCGGTGGCGCGGTCCCGGCCACCGCAGCCACATCCACAGGGGGGGCGCGTGTCCACGTCGATCGATGCGCGCCCGCGGGCCGCATCGTC